>CANLJW010000006.1:0-48175 GCA_947491605.1 Actinomycetota bacterium
TCATCTTCACGAATAGCGAGCCACGCACGACCTAGCCGACCTTTTCGCAAACGAAGCGAGATAAAGATCATTACAAATGCCAAGAAAACGAAAACAATAAACTTGTAACCAAAATCAAATGGGCCAATATTTTTTATTCCCGCAGGAATTGGATCCAGAATTGTGATTCCTTTTGTACCATTCGAAAGGTTAAATCCACCAATATCGTCGCCATTGTAGAAGATTTGCGGAATAATTTCACCGAAACCCAAAGTAACGATTGCAAGATAATCGCTCTTAAGTCGTAGCGTTGGTGCGCCGATCAGAACGCCAAAGAAAGCACAAACTAACCCACCGATAAGTAATACGCCCCAGAAATTGATGTGAATTCCAGGAGCTGCTTTTGCCACTGAACCGTAGAAATGAATGTTAATCATGTAGAAAAATTCCGACATAAACCAACCAGCGCAATATCCGCCGATCGCCCAGAATGCTACATAACCAAGATCAAGTAGACCGGCATAGCCGACTACGATATTTAAGCCAAGCGCACAAATTACATAAACCAGCGCCTCATTGACCGAGGTAGGTGGAAGCCAAAGTTGTAACGTGTCATAAATCCCCATTGGCAAGCCATCCCAAGGAAATAAAAATTGATAGGTAATGAAGAGCGCTACGGCCGCAATTAAGTATCCGGTAGCCCATTTGCGTTGCGAAGAAATAGCCACCATCACACCTTTTCCGTAGTAGCTTTACCGAGTAAACCGGCTGGCTTCAAAACTAGAATTAAAATCAAAATGGTAAAGACCACGGTCTGTGACCATTTCTGACCAAGTGCAATTGGTAAACCATCATTCAATCCTTGAATAATTCCAATTAAAAGTGCACCAAGAACTGCGCCATTTAAACTACCGATTCCGCCAAGTACTGCAGATGTAAAAGCAATTAATCCAAGTTGGAAACCTAGGTTGTAGTTCGTGGTTCCGATTGCTTGCTGGTAGAGCAATCCAGCAGCGCCAGCTAACGCGCCACCTAGCGCAAATGTGAACGAAATTGTCTTATTAACATCGATACCCATTAATCTCGCCGCATCTTGATCTTGTGCGGTAGCCCGCATCGCTTTGCCTCGTTTAGTATTGTTTACAACAAAGGTAAGTGACCCCAAAAGCGGTGCCGCAACCAAAATTAAAATCAGAGTTACATGGCTGATTATTACGCCAAAGAAAATAAATTCTCCGTGTGGAATCACGGTTGGCCATTGTCTAGGTGTAGATCCATTCCATTTGATGCCGACAAATTGCAGTAGAAATGACATACCGACAGCGGTAATTAGCGGAGCTAGTTTTGGCGCTCGACGCAATTTCCGATATGCAAGCCGTTCAATCAAAACATTTATAGTTCCGCAAAATAACATGGCCGCGAATAGCGCCGCAACAAATGTTACCCAACCCGCAAGATTAGAATTCTCTTGGTGGAACCAAATCGTTATGAAATAGGAAGAGAAGAGCGCACCTAACATAAATAGGTCGCCGTGTGCAAAGTTGATTAGCTCAATAATTCCATAAACCAGGGTGTAACCAAGGGCGATCAAGGCATATAACAAACCATTGCGCAGACCCAATACCGTAACTTGCGCAAATTGCGTTGGCGCTTTAACTAGGTTTGCGCCTAACCAAACAACTAACAATAATCCAATAATCGCTGCGCCAGATACTTCAATTCTTTTACGTCTTACTTGGCCGCGAGTGCCGGTAAACTTTTTGGCTTCAACTGTGGCTTTCAATTTACCCACCTTTAATTTGAATGCGAATTAAAATTTAATAAGTGGGTGGCTTTGGAATAATCCAAAACCACCCACTTTGTAAATAAGTACTACTTAACTGTGATCTTCTTCAGCGTTGTTTCTGTATTGTTCTTCACTACAAGGATGGTGATGTCGTGATAGATAGTATCGCCAGCATCATCGAATTGAATTGAAGTTCCAACAACAGACTTGACTGCAGGAATGTTTACAGACTTCATCTTTAGGAATACATCTTTACGAGTTCCGTTTGAACGTGAAATCGCATCGAGGATTGCCTGCATAGCTGCGCCACCGTAAACGGAGAATGAGCTAGTAGGTGCCTTGCCGTACGCCTTTAGATAATCTTTCTGGAATGAAGCAGCCTTACCATTCTTAGGGAATAGGTCGATTGAAAGACCTGTGAATGATAGGAATGCGCCATCAGCTTCTGGAAGAGCCAAGAAATCTGGGTATCCAGTGAATCCGTCTGGCATCATCATCTTAACTTTGGTGTTATCGCCAAGAACTTTAACTTTGTCCTTGACAAGTTGGCCACCATTTAGGTCGAAGATTCCGCCGATGTAGATCATGTCTGGGTTAAGAGCCTTGATCTTTGTGAACAAAGCTTCGTAGTTAGGTTGCTTAGCATCCCAACCTTCGCCAGCTGGTCCAGCAGAAAGAACTGTCATCTTAAGTTTGTTAGCTTCAGTTGTGAAAGCTTGTGCCACACCTTGACCGTAAGTCTGAGTGTCGTTGAGTACGTAAACTGACTTCACGCCTTGGCTCTGTGCGAATTGTGCAGCAGCTGAACCTTGGAAGTCATCAGTTGTTACAACACGGAAGTAGTTACGGAAACCGGTTGGGTAGTACTTAGTTGGTTCGCCTGGATTCCAAGCCTTGGTTAGACCAGGGTTTGTGTTCGCATTTGAAACCATAACCATTGGACCCTTTGGATCTTGGTTTAGTACTGGAACGATAATTTTTGCGCAACCTGAGTTGTATGTACCCATAACGGCAACTTCGCTCTTGTTAGCAACGTGTGCTTGTGCATTAGCTGCGCACTGTGCATCGTCCCATGAACCTTTTGCTGCGGTTGAGTCATCATACATTTTGAACTTGATGTTAAATTTTCCAGCTTTGTTCTTCACTTGCTTAAGCAGCAACTTAATAACGTTGTTTGTCGATTCGCTTTGATCAGCTGATCCACCCTGCAGAGGTAGGTCAGAAGAAACAGTCAAAGTAACTGGTGCAGATTGAGCCATTGTTGAACCAACGATGCTCATTGCCAAAGTTACGACACCAAGCGCTACGAGAGCCTTGTTGTTTTTTTTCATGTAACAGTGTTCCCTTCATTCGAATGTAAGAAGACCGGGATAGGCGCTCCTTAGGTAACGCGAAGTATGCCGTCTTTGAGTATTTTCTCCAAGCCGAACCCCGCTCACCAAGTAACGTTTCGGTAACCGTTTTTGCCAATTTCCAGCGCGGTCCGGCTTACTTATCTAGGACCGCATCTGGAGATATAACGGCCTGGGCGACAGCCTTCATGGAGATCCGTCGGTCCATGGCAGCCCGTTGGATCCAAGTAAAAGACTCAGGTTCGGAGAGGTTTAGGGCTTGCATCAAAATCCCCTTGGCTCGGTCGATGAGCTTTCTGGTCTCTAGCCGGTCGTACAAATTTGCCACTTCAGCTTCAAGTGCTTTTAGTTGGCGATGGCGGCTAATTGCAATTTCAATCGCTGGCGTTAAATCAGAGATTGAAAATGGCTTAACAACATATGCCATGGCGCCAGCATCTCTTGCTCGTTCCACTAAATCTCTCTGGCTGAATGCGGTCAACATTAAAACTGGTGAGATTGCGATTATTTTTTCAGCGGCTGAGATGCCATCGAGAATAGGCATTTTCACATCGAGAATTGCTAAATCGGGTTTATGTTTCTCCGCTAGCGCAATTGCCTCTTCGCCATTGCTTGCTTCACCAACAACTTCGTAACCTGCTTCAACTAACATCTCAACCAGATCTAATCGGATCAAAGCTTCATCTTCAGCTACCAAGATTCGACCGCGAGATTTTTCGGCGCTTGCTTGCGACTCTGGGTTCATGTGCCTCGAGTCGGATTTGAACCGACACTATGCAGTGTTTGAGACTGCCCTCTCTACCGTTGGAGTACCGAGGCTTAAAGCTAGATGGATAAGTATAAGGAATTAGCGCAATTGTGCGAAAAACTAATTAGCGATAAGCCGGTGCAGCGCCACCTACGGCATCGCCAATTTTATGAACCCGCATAGCATTTGTTGAGCCTGGAATTCCTGGTGGCGAACCAGCAACGATCAAAACTTGCTCGCCAATTTTCACGCGACCGGTGGCTATTAATAAGGTATCGCACTGTTTGACCATCGCATCGGTCGTCGCGACAACCGGTGTAATCATCGGTTCAATCCCCCACGAAAGTGCCATCTGGTTATACGTGCCAATTTCAGGAGTAAAAGCCATGATTGGGATTGGCGAACGGAGCCGCGACATTCGACGAGCTGAATCTCCGCTTTGCGTAAAAGTTACGAGCAGCTGAGCTCCGATAATCGCACCCACATCAGCTGCAGCCTTAGTGATTGCGCCACCTTTGGTTCGCGGGTTGTGCTTCAAAGCTGGAATTAGATCTAACGCATCAGTTTCAGTCTTTTCAATAATTCGCGCCATAGTTTCCACTGCTTCGATTGCGAATTCACCGATGCTAGTTTCACCCGAAAGCATTAATGCATCAGCGCCATCTAGTACTGCATTCGCGCAATCGGATGCTTCAGCTCTGGTAGGTCTTGAATTAACAATCATTGAGTCCAACATTTGAGTCGCCACAATAACTGGCTTCGCAGATTCACGAGCTAACGTGATGCAACGCTTTTGCACCATTGGAACATCTTCTATTGGCATTTCAACTCCGAGATCGCCGCGTGCCACCATGATGCCATCAAATGCTGCAACAATTTCTTCCAAATTTGCGACAGCTTGTGGTTTTTCAATTTTTGCGATTACCGGAATTCGTATCCCGACTTCATCCATAATTTTATGCACATCCAAGATATCTTTTGCGGATCGTACAAATGAGAGCGCAATAAAATCCGCACCAATTTTCAAACCCCATCTTAAATCTTCGACATCTTTTGCAGACATTGCTGGCACCGAAACTGCTACTCCAGGGAGATTAATGCCTTTGTTGTTACTAACAACGCCAGCTTCGATTACTTTGGTTACGACATTGTTTCCATCAACTTTAACGACTTCTACTGTAACTTTGCCATCGTCAATTAAAATTTGATCGCCAGGTTTGCAATCTCCGGGCAGGTTTTTGAAAGTAGTTCCTACCAATTCTTTTGTGCCTTCAACATCATCGGTGGTGATTGTAAAAATATCGCCGCGCGCTAGTGAATGTGGGCCATCTTTAAATTTCGCCAATCGTATTTTTGGCCCTTGTAAATCCACCAGGATTGCGACTGGCTGGCCGGCTTTTAGCGCCGCAGCTCTAACTAAATCGTAAACACTCTCATGCTCCTCGTAGCCGCCATGCGAAAGATTTAACCTAGCCACATTCATTCCGGCCTGAATTAGCGCCGTGATTTTATCCGGGGTCGAAACTGCGGGTCCCATCGTGCAAACAATTTTGGCTCGACGCATGGTGGCTATTCTATCTTTAATAATTGACTAAATAGTCAGCGAACGATCGGTTGGCGCAATTGGAGCAGGTAATTGCGTCCGACCTACCAAGAATTCATCTACTGCAGCGGCGGCGCTGCGCCCCTCAGCGATTGCCCAAACAATTAGCGATTGCCCTCTGCCGGCATCGCCACAAACAAATACGCCATCTACATCACTGGCGAACTTTGCATCTCTTTTAATGTTTCCACTTTCATCAATGGTCACATGTAAATCTTTGATAAATTCATTTTGCTCTGGGCCAGTGAATCCCATCGCTAAGAACACTAAATCAGCTTTTAAATCACGTTCAGTACCTGGAATTTTTTCAAATTTTCCATCTACAAATTTAGTTTCCACAATTTTTAACGCAGTTAAATTGCCGCTTTGGTCGCCGATAAATGCTTCAGTAGAAATTGCATATAGTCGTTCGCCCGCTTCTTCGTGTGCGCTGGTAACTCGATAAATCATTGGGTAAGTTGGCCATGGTTGTGATGATGGGCGTTCTTCGGTTGGACGCTCCATAATTTCTATTTGGATAACGCTAGCTGCGCCTTGGCGAATTGCGGTTCCTAAACAATCTGCGCCAGTATCGCCACCACCTAAAATAATTATATTCTTACCTTCAGCATTTATTAAAGGTATCTCTGCTAATTCATTTAACGCTTGCTTATTTCCCCAAGGTAAAAATTCCATAGCTTGGTGAATACCGTTCAACTCCCGACCTGGAATTGCCAAATCTCGCCATTTAGTTGCGCCGACGGCAATCACGATTGCATCGTATTTTGACCGCATCGAAGCTGCAGTAACATCTACACCGACATTTACGCCGGTACGAAAACGAGTGCCCTCTTTCTCCATCTGCAAAATTCTCCGGTCAATTACAGATTTTTCCATTTTGAATTCTGGAATTCCATAACGTAGCAACCCACCAACTTTTTCGGCCCGCTCGTAGACAACTACAGTGTGGCCAGCCCTGGTTAGCTGTTGCGCTGCGGCTAATCCTGCTGGTCCAGAGCCGATTACTGCGACGGTTTTACCGCTTAAGCGATCTGGTGCGAGCGGCTTAATGCTGCCATTACCAAATGCTTCTTCTACTATTCTTAACTCCACTTGTTTAATCGTTACTGGATCCGCATTTATTCCTAATACACAAGCAGTTTCGCAGGGTGCTGGACATAGTCGTCCGGTAAATTCTGGAAAGTTATTTGTTGCGTGTAAGCGATCCATCGCTTCGGATTTTTCATCCCGCCAAATTAAATCATTCCACTCTGGAATTAAATTTCCGAGTGGGCAGCCTTCATGACAAAACGGTATCCCGCAATCCATACATCGACTCGCCTGTTTTTGTAGCACCGCGAAATCTTGGGCTTCGTAAACTTCACGCCAATCTCGAATCCGAACATCGACTGGTCTGCGTTTTGGAGTTTCGCGTGCTGTCTTTATAAATCCGCGTGGATCACCCATTAACCGCCTCCATCACTAATTCATCTGCAGATAAACCTTCGCGTTCAGCCCGTGCAATGACTGCCAAAATCCGGGCATAGTCGCGCGGCAATACCATCGAGATTCGCGCATAGTTTTCATCCCAATTTTCTAAAAGTTCGGCTGCGACTTTAGATTCGGTTTCCAAACTAAAATTTGTAATCAACTTCTTCACTTCTAGCGCCCGATCAGCTGGGAGTGAGAGCACATCAACCATTTCTGGATTTACATTTAATGGATCCAAGTCCAAAACATAAGCGATCCCGCCAGACATGCCAGCGCCAAAGTTTCTGCCAGTTTTGCCAAGTACAATAACGGTGCCACCAGTCATGTACTCGCAACCATGATCGCCGACACCTTCAACTACTGCAGTTGCACCCGAGTTTCGCACGCAGAAACGTTCACCAACTAACCCTCTTATGAAGATTTCCCCGGTAGTAGCACCGTATCCGATCACATTTCCAGCAATAACATTTTCATTCGAATTGAAAGAAGATTTCTCATCCGGACGGAGAATAATTCGCCCGCCTGATAGGCCTTTACCAAGATAATCATTTGAATCGCCAAAAAGTCTTATGGTTAAACCATTAGGGATGAATGCGCCGAGTGATTGACCTGCTGAGCCATGAAACGTTATATCAATTGTGTTTTCTGGTAATCCGTTATTTCCAAATCGACGCGTGATTTCCGAGCCCAACATAGTTCCGACAGTTCGATTACCGTTCTTAATCGGTGAACTAATTTTTGTTGGAGTTTTTCTTTCTAACGCCGGCATTGCCTTAACTATCAATGCATTATCAAGTGCAGCCGCTAATCCATGATCTTGAGTAGTGGTATTCCGCCGAATCGCATTTGGTGAAACTTCTGGGAATTTTAGTAGCGGCGCAAGATCTAACCCACTCGCTTTCCAATGATCTACTGCCGCTTTAGTTTCTAAAACTTCAACTTGCCCAACAGCTTCTGCCAAACTCTTGAAACCTAACGTTGCTAGAATCTCGCGCACTTCTTCAGCGATATATTCAAAAAAAGTCTCGACAAATTCTGGTTTTCCAGTAAATTTCTTTCTTAATTCAGGATTTTGAGTAGCAACACCAACTGGACAGGTATCAAGATGACATACCCGCATCATCACACAACCCGAAACAACTAGCGGAGCCGTAGCAAACCCAAATTCTTCTGCGCCTAATAAAGCGGCAATTATTACATCGCGTCCAGTTTTCATCTGGCCATCGGCCTGTACAACTATTCGGTCACGCAATCCGTTAAGCATCAAAGTTTGTTGGGTTTCGGCTAAACCTAACTCCCAAGGAGCGCCTGCATGTTTTAATGATGTAAGTGGTGAAGCGCCCGTTCCGCCATCATGTCCCGAAATTAAAACTACATCCGCATGCGCTTTGCTTACGCCAGCGGCAACTGTACCTACCCCTACTTCAGCCACTAACTTCACATGAATCCGTGCATCTTTATTTGCATTCTTTAAATCATGAATCAATTGGGCCAGATCTTCAATTGAGTAGATGTCGTGATGAGGCGGTGGCGAAATTAATCCGACACCTGGAGTTGAGTGACGAACTTTTGCAATCCATGGATAAACCTTGTTGCCTGGCAATTGGCCGCCTTCACCGGGCTTTGCACCTTGTGCCATTTTGATTTGAATATCATCAGAATTAACTAGGTATTCGCTAGTTACGCCAAAACGTCCGCTAGCTACTTGCTTAATTGCGGAACGTTTTGAATCACCGTTCGCCATTGGGATAAAACGATCCGCGTCTTCGCCACCTTCGCCGGTGTTTGATTTTCCACCAATTCGATTCATTGCGATTGCTAAAGTTTCATGAGCCTCTTTGGAAATCGATCCGTATGACATCGCGCCGGTGGAAAATCGTTTTAAAATTTCGGTAACTGGTTCCACTTCATCAATCGAAATTGGTTTTCGTATGCCCGCTTTGAATTCAAAAAGGCCACGAAGTGTCATCAAATTTGCGCTTTGATCATCAACCTTCTTTGTATATCTCTTAAAAATGTCGTAGCGCTTATTCTTAGTCGCATGCTGCAACATGAAAACCGTTTCAGGGTTGAATAGATGTGGTTCACCTTCACGGCGCCATTGGTATTCGCCACCAATAGTTAAGCGACGCGCACCCGGAATTTCGCCACCTGGTGGGTATGCAACATGGTGTCGCCTAATGGTTTCTTCTGCGATTACATCTAACCCAACTCCCCCTAATCGAGAAGTTGCGCCAGAAAAGTATTCATCAATAATTTCTTGGGATAATCCAATCACTTCAAATACTTGAGCACCGGTATAAGAAGCTATTGTTGAGATTCCCATCTTCGACATAACTTTAAGCACGCCTTTACCAAGAGCTTTGATTAGATTGCGAACCGCTTTTTCTGGAGCGATGCCAGTAATCACACCTTGTAAAACTAGATCTTCAGCGCTTTCCATTGCTAAGTATGGATTTACTGCGGCGGCACCAAACCCGACAAGTAGCGCAACATGATGCACTTCCCTAACATCGCCGCTTTCTACTACTAGTCCAACTTTAGTTCGAGTTTTTTCCCGAATTAAATGATGATGGACTGCGGCCGTGAGCAAAAGTGAAGGAATTGGAGCGTTTTCCGCGTCGCCATCGCGATCAGATAGCACAATCAATCGTGCGCCTTCGTTAATTGCGTTGGTAACTTCTTCTCTAATTTCAGTTAATCGTGCTGCTAATGATTTGCCACCACCTGCAATTGGAAATAAACCACTAACACTATGTGTGATAAAACCTGGGTGATCGCCATCAGCATTTACGTGAATAATTTTTGCAAGTTCATCATTATCTATTACTGGGAACGGCAGTGAAATTTGACGGCAGGATGCTGGACCAGGATCCAACAGATTATGTTCTGGTCCGATGGAGCCACCAAGTGAAGTCACCAATTCCTCACGAATCGCATCTAGCGGCGGATTAGTTACTTGCGCAAATAGTTGGGCGAAATAATCAAAGAGCAATCGTGGCTTATCCGAGAGCGCTGCGATTGGAGTATCGGTTCCCATTGAACCTAACGGTTCGCCGCCAGATTTGGCCATTGGAGCAATTATTATTCGCAGTTCTTCTTCGGTATATCCAAAAGCACGCTGTCTTCGCAGAACAGAAGAGTGCGGGTAGACAATATGTTCACGTGCTGGTAATTCTTCTAACTTAATTAATCCGGCATGTAGCCAATCGCTATATGGCGCGCCGTTAGCAAGCCCGTCTTTAATTTCATCATCTTCAATAATTCGACCTTCATCAATATCAACTAAAAACATTCGTCCAGGTTGCAATCTTCCTTTTCGTGCTATCCGCTCTTGTGCGATATCTAAAACACCAACTTCGCTAGCAAGAACTACTAACCCATCTTTAGTTACCCAATATCGTGATGGCCGTAACCCATTCCGATCTAGAACTGCACCAACCTGCTTTCCATCAGTAAAAGTTACACATGCTGGTCCATCCCAAGGTTCCATAAGTGATGCATGGAATTGATAAAAATCGCGACGTTTTTCACTCATCGATGCATGATTTTCCCAAGCTTCCGGAATCATCATCAACATGGCATGCGGTAAAGATCGACCGCTTAAATAGAGTAATTCCAAAACTTCATCTAGCGAAGCGGAATCGCTGCCATGTGGATCAATAATCGGAAACAACCTTGAAATTTCGCCAGGAATCAATTTGCTTTCTAATAGCGTTTCACGCGCGGCCATCCAATTGCGATTTCCTTTTACGGTATTAATTTCACCATTATGCGCAATGTATCGGTATGGATGAGCAAGTGGCCACGACGGGAAAGTATTTGTCGAGAATCTAGAGTGCACCAGTGCTAGCGGTGAAACTACTCGAGAATCTGATAAGTCTGGGAAGAATTCTTCAAGCTGGTCTGTGGTTAACATGCCTTTGTAAACAATGGTCCGTGATGAAAGCGATGGAAAATAGATTGGTAGTTCGTGTTCTACTCTTTTTCTGAAGCAAAATGCTTTCCGTTCCAGCGCTAAATTCAGTGAGTTATCTTTAGCAGTTAAAAAAATCTGTTCAAAGTTTGGCATCACCGAAAGCGCCGTCTTTCCCAGCGAATTCGAATTGGTAGGCAAATCCCGCCAGCCAAGAATGGTCAGCCCTTCTTCATCTGCAATTTGACCAATTCTTGTTTTATCAGCGAAATCTTTCGGTAGAAAAACTAATCCAGTTGCGTAACTTCCTGGAGCGCCAATTTCAAAACCAACTACTTCTCGGTAGAAAGCATCCGGTACTCTGATTAAAATTCCGGCGCCATCACCGCTATTTACTTCTGCGCCAGAAGCGCCACGGTGTTCAAGATTACGCAACGCAGTTAAACCTTTTTGCACAATTTCATGTGTTGCAACTTTATTTAGAGTCGCAACCATAGCTACGCCGCATGCGTCATGCTCTTGCGCAGGGTCATACAAACCCTGTTTCGCAGGTAACGCAGAGAAAAGCGGCACTAGTTATCTCCAGAAAATTAACCATCTTTAATAGATGTTTTTGAGGTCTGGGACAACAATGGCCCGAAAGATAGCGTTACTGTAGCAAATACCCGGATAAGTATGGAGTGGCTAAAACCTTAAATTCCAGAGATATGAACTAGGTGGCCGATTCCAGCGGTGATTGCCATACCAATTGAACCCCCGATAAATATCCGGATGGTGGTTTTAAGTACTGGAGCTCCCGCAGTTCGCGCGCTGATAATTCCGGTTCCAATTAAACCAAAGAGAGTAATGACCACAATGCTCCAAGCCTTCGCACCGAGGGTTGGCGCAAAAGCTCCGAGGAATGGCACGAAGCCGCCAATGGTGAAACTAATCGCGGAAGCAATAGCAGCTTGTAAAGGTTTGGCTTTTGTATGTTCGAATTGCCCAAGTTCATCTCTTAAATGCGCTTCAAGCGGATCTCGATCGTGCATATGTTTTGCAACTTGCAGCGCTAGATCTTTTGGTAAGCCACGATTTTCATAAATGTGCGCAAGCTCTTCTAATTCACCTTCAGGATCTACTGTTAAATGTTCCATTTCTAATCGCATATCCGCATCTTCAATGTCATTTTGGGAACGGACTGAAACATATTCACCAACCGCCATTGACATAGCCCCAGCAGCAATACCAGCAAGACCAGCTGTGATAATAAAATTATCAGCCCGAGCTGTTGCGACACCAATCATCAAACTCGCAGTGGAAACTAAGCCGTCATTTGCGCCTAGTACCGCAGCACGTAACCAGCCGCTGCGATGCGTTAGATGGTGTTCGTTTCGCAGGTATACATCAGTTAATGGCATAGCTAAATCCTATCCCCTAGTCGCGATTTTCCAACGCTTTATCAGAGTGGCGCTCGATACAGCGCACACTAAAATCCCAACCCAGATGTTTAGCCTTAAACCTAATATCAAATTAGCATCATCAATCCGCAGACTCTCGATAAAAATTCGCCCAAATGAATATAAGGCTACGTATGCGATAAATATTGAGCCAGGTGCCATTCTAAATTTTTCAAAACGTAATAATAGAAATGCCACGATTAAGCACCAGATTGATTCATAAATAAAAGTTGGATGAAATGTAGCGAACTCGGTAAACCCGTCAGGTCGAAATCGCATTGGTACTTCTAATCCCCATGGCAACGTTGTTGGCCGGCCGAATAATTCAACGTTGAACCAATTTCCCCAACGGCCAATCGCTTGCGCAATCACAACTCCGGGCGCTAGCGCATCTGCAAAAACCCCAAATGTTAGAGAGTTTGCCGCGCTAATTTTATTTCTTTTAAAACTCCACCAAGCCGCAGCTAACCCAAGAGAAATAGCGCCCCAAATTCCAAGCCCACCTTGCCAGATATAAAAAATCTCAATCGGTCTGCCATTGTCACCAAAATATCCTTGCGGTGATGAGATGACATGATAAATCCGACCACCGATCACGCCCATAGGAACTGCAACGATCGCAACCTCTGAGACTCTGCCAGGTGCGCCACCCGCTGCGACGAATCGCGCGTTACCCCAATAAATAGCTACTGCAATTCCGGTGAGAATTGCAATAGCGTAAAAATGAATCGTTAAAGGACCCAACTCTATAAAAGCGCGAGTCGGTGACGGAATAAATTGGTGAAAGCTGCCCACTATCCCTTTAGTCCAGCAGTCACTAACGCAGCTTTGAAAGCTTCAAGATTAAAATATTGGGTATTTCGATCAATTTCGACACCATTTATAAATACCGTTGGCGTTGAATTTACGTTTTTCTTTGCGCCATCGCTAGCAACGTTAGCAACCCATTGGGCGTAAGTTCCATCTTTTACACAAGCAGTAAATTTATCTGAAGTCGCTCCGACTTGAGCTCCTAAATCTTGCAATGATTTTGCGTTCCACAATCCAGAATTCTCTCTTGCGGATTGAGTCTGATAGAGCAGAGCATGGAACGGTAGGAACTTATCTTCATCAGATGCACAAGCTGTTGCATTTGCTGCAAGAATGGATTCATCACCAAGAAATGAAAGTGTGTGGAAGATTACATTTGCTTTCTTCTCCACAATTAATTGGTTGAGATATTCACCGACTACCGCCTCAAAATTCTTACAGACCGGGCATTGGAAGTCTTCCCAAATATCTATGACTGGCTTTATCCCAGAGTTAAATGAAATCCCGTAGCCATCACTTTGCTTAACTGTTGAAGGCAGCGTCGCTGCGGTATTTGTCCTGTTACTAAATAACGAAAACGCCACAGCCACGACTACAACTAAGCCAACCATGCCAGCGACTAGCCAGCGTGTGAAATTATCGCCACCGCCCGACTTGCTGCTCGATGAATCTTTAGTTTTTGGGGACTTTGCCATTATTTACTCCGTTCAGATTTAGTAACAGATGCTGACTTTAAACTATTGTCGGTCTAATCCAAATTTACCACCTGGGAATTTGGTGAGCGCAAGCGCAATTGCCAATAAACCAACATCTCGGAATATCTCCGCCAGATACTTGGTCTGGCCAGCCGCCACTTGGCCGCCACCTCCGAAACAACCGCAATCTATCGACAACCCTCTAAGGCCAGCTTGCGCAATTCCTATAATAAAAATAAACATCAAAGCGCCGCTTGCCATCGCAGATTGTTTTACGAAAACTCCCAAAATTAAGAAAATTGCGAGACCCACTTCAATCCAAGGGAGCGAATAGCCGATCACATTTGCAACCGAAATAGGTAGGACCTCATATGCTCTTACCGCCATCGCTGATTTTTGCAAATGCCCGACTTTTAATCCACCCGCAGCTAATAAAACGCCACCTAAAATTAATCTAAATAAGAGTGTTATCCAAGGTTGCAAAAGCAAGAATTTATTCTTCATTTTCAACTCGATTCATCCCGTCAGTTGGGTCAAATTTAGCATCTAAGGCGCTCCAGGCAGTTAAGGGTTTTCGTTCGTACCGTTTATCAGCTTTCTTTGTGAAAACACCTTTTATAAATAAAAAAACTGCGAAGGATCCGCTTAAAAATGCCAAAACCAATTGGGTGATAGATATCCGAGAAGCGCCACTTCTAATCAACGCGCTGAAAATCAGAAGTGCACATAATGCGACGATTAAAGATTTGCCTCGACTTTTCATTGCGTTGCTATCAAACCAAGCAGTCTGGACCGAGAATTGATTTCAAATCAGCACTCAAACTAGGCGAAGCAGTAACTTTCAACCCCTCATCGAGTTTGAGGATGGTATTTTTCGCCGCTCCTTGTAGCTCTAAATGAACTTCGCGCGCACCTGGGTGTGAACGCAGCACCTCTTTCATTCGGTCAACGATCGGCGGCGTGCAGCGAGCCATATCCATACGAATGATAAGCGGTCCGGTTGGTATTTGCTTAATGTCTGGTAATGAAAGTTCAAGTGCTGTAATTCTTGGTATCTCTTCGCGTTTATCGACGCGACCGCGAATCACCACAATTCTATCTTCAACTAAATTAATCGAATGTTGAGAATATGAATTCGAGAAGAATAAAACATCGACTGCGCCTTCTAAATCCTCTACATTTACAATCGCCCACGATGCACCTTGTTTAGTTACTTTTCGTTGGATGCTTGTAATTAGGCCAGCAATCGTGACAATCTGATCATGGCCGATTGATTCATCGGATAATCCGCTAATAGCCAAATCGGTAGCGGCGCGTAGAACATGTTCGACGCCAAGAAGTGGATGATCAGAAACATAAAGTCCGAGCATCTCTCGCTCATAAGTAAGGAGTAAGGATTTCTCCCATTCTTCGATTGGAATATTTAATTCAACGCCATGTACTTCAGATACTTGAGTAGAACCAAAAAGATCAAATTGACCAATAGCTTCTGCTCGCTTAGCTTCCATTACTGAGTCAATTGCTTCTAAGTAAACCGACATTAAACCTTTTCGAGTATGACCTAGCGAATCAAATGCGCCGGCTTTTACCAGTGACTCAATAGTTTTTTTATTACAAACTTGGACATCAACTTTTGATAAAAAATCACCAAACGAAGTGAAACGCCCCTTATCAATCCGATTCTTTGCAATTGATGCAACTACGTTTTCACCAACATTTCTAATTGCAGCTAAACCAAAACGAATATCGGTCCCCCGAGGCGTATAATCTGCATCAGATTCATTTACATCTGGTGGCAGAACTTTAATCCCCATTCGGCGGCATTCGTTCAAATAGAGTGCGCTCTTATCTTTATCATCGCGAACGCTGGTTAAGAGAGCAGCCATATATTCAGTTGGGTAATTAGCTTTTAAGTATCCAGTCCAATAAGAGACCATGCCATAACCAGCGCTGTGCGCACGGTTAAAGGCGTAATCTGAGAACGGAATTAGGGTTTTCCATAGAACATCTATGGCAACGCTAGAAAAATTATTCTTCTGCATGCCCGCTTCGAAGTGAACATACTCTTTATCCAAAATATCTTTATTCTTCTTACCCATAGCTTTTCGTAGCAAATCCGCACGGCCTAAGGAAAACCCAGCCACTTTTTGCGCAATTGCCATTACTTGTTCCTGATAAACGATCAATCCATATGTGTCGCCAAGAATTTCTTGTAACGGCTCTGAAAGTTCTGGGTGAATCGGATCAGATGGTTTGCGTTTATTCTTGCGATCAGCATAATCAGTATGAGCATTTACGCCCATTGGACCAGGTCGATATAGCGCGATTACCGCAGAAATATCCTCAAACGAATCTGGCGACATTGAACGAAGCAGCGCACGAATCGGAGCGCTATCTAATTGGAATACACCTAGCGTGTCACCTCTTGAAAGTAGCTCGTAAGTTTTCTTATCGGTTAATTCAAGCGTAGTTAAATCTACAATTTGTTTGGCGTTATTTCTGATATTGGCTAAACAATCATCGATAACAGAAAGGTTTCTCAGCCCGAGAAAGTCCATCTTTAGCAAGCCTGTTGCCTCGCATGCACCCATGTCGAATTGGGTAATTATTGCGCCGTCGGCTTCGCGCCTATGAATTGGAATAACGTCTAACAACGGTTCACTACTTAAAATCACGCCAGCAGCGTGCACTCCCCATTGCCGCTTTAATCCTTCAATACCTAAGGCAGTATCAACAATTTTCTTGCTATCCATATCGGTCTCATAAAGAACTCTAAATTCACTTGCTTCGCCATAACGATCATCTTTATCATTGAACACACCACCGAGAGAAATATCTTTACCCATTACCGATGGCGGTAGCGCTTTAGTCAATCGTTCGCCCAGCGCATACGGGTAACCAAGAACTCGCGTTGAATCCTTAATTGCTTGTTTAGATTTAATAGTTCCGTATGTGATTATTTGAGCAACCCGGTCTTCACCATATTTATCGGTTGCGTATCGAATCATTTCGGCGCGACGACGTTCATCAAAATCTAAATCGATATCTGGCATCGAGATACGCTCTGGATTTAAAAAGCGCTCAAAAAGCAATCCATGTTTAATCGGATCTAACGCAGTTATACCGAGGGCATAAGAGACAAGTGATCCGGCGGCAGAGCCTCGGCCAGGTCCTACCCAAATTCCTTGCTTCTTTGCATGTGATACTAAATCAGAAACAACTAGGAAATAACCTGCAAAACCCATCTTGGTCATAACACCAAGTTCATAACTTAATCTTTCAATATAATTTATTGGTGCTTCGCCTTTGAACCGCGCTTGTAAACCTGCTTCAGACTGTTTGATTAACCAAGTGTCTTCGCTTTCACCTTGCGGAACTTCAAATTTTGGCAGCAGATTTTCATTTTCACGCATCGTGATATTGCAACGTTCCGCAATTAAAAGTGTGTTGTCGCAACTTTCTGGGAGCTCTTTAAAAATTTCGCGCATTTGGCGCGCGCTCTTTAAATAAAATTCGCCGTTCTCAAATCGAAATCGCTTTGGATCAGCCAAAGTGGAGCCAGATTGGATGCAGAGCAGCGCTTCATGAGCGACTGAGTCTTCGGCAAATGTATAGTGTAAATCATTTGTTGCTAAGAGCGGTAAGCCTAATTCTTTACTCAACTTCAACAAATCTTCTTTAACTCTTCGTTCTACTTCTATGCCATGATCCATAATCTCAACAAAATAATTTCCGGCGCCAAAGATGTCTCGAAATTCCGCAGCCGCATTTCGAGCTTCGTTATATGCACCCATTCTGATTCGAGTTTGGATTTCGCCACCAGGACATCCGGTCGTCGCAATAATGCCATCGGAATGTTTTGCTAAAAGTTCGCGATCCATTCTCGGCTTGTAATAAAAACCTTCCAACGAAGCTAATGATGAGAGTCTGAAAAGATTTCCAAGCCCAACATTATTTTCCGCAAGCAGCGTCATATGCGTATATGCACCGCCACCAGAGACGTCATCTTCGCCACCTTCGGCCCATTTGACGCGCTTCTTATCAAAGCGCGACTCGGGAGCAACGTAGGCTTCAATTCCAATGATTGGTTTAACGCCAGCTTTTTTACTCTGCTTATAAAAATCAAATGCTCCAAAAACATTTCCATGATCGGTCATTGCGATTGCAGGCATTTCTTGGCGCGCAACTTCACTAGTTAAATCCGCTACTCGGGCCGCCCCATCCAGCATCGAATATTCGGTATGCACATGTAAATGTACAAAATTCTCCGAATTATCGGGTCTTTTCTGGGAATTATTGGGGGTCACGATTGGTGAGAGTACTGCCTTGTGGCGTTACTTTTCGGTGAGCAACGCCAACGCACTCGTGAGGTCGGCTGGGTATGGCGCCGTAAAACTCATTCGATCACCAGAGCCCGGATGGTTAAAAGTAAGTTCCATCGCATGCAGCCATGGTCGAGTTAACCCTAGTTTTTCAGCTAAGGCTGGGTCAGCGCCATAAGTTAAATCGCCAACAAGCGGATGTCGGAGCGCGGCAAAGTGAACTCTAATTTGATGGGTGCGACCAGTTTCTAATTCCACTTTTAAAAGGGTCGCTGCTGGATAATATTCAAGAGCTAAATAATGGGTGATGCTAGGTTTTCCATCAGCTACAACTGCAAATCGATAATCTTCTTTTGGATGACGATCTATGGGTGCATCAATAGTGCCTTCAGTCGGATCAATATGCCCTTGCGCCAAAGCATTGTAAATTTTACCGACAGTTCGCTCTCTGAACTGATCTTTTAAACTTGTATATGCAGTTTCAGTTTTAGCGACCACCATTAGCCCGGTTGTGCCAACATCTAGTCGATGCACAATTCCTTGTCGTTCAGCAGCGCCGCTGGTTGATACTGAATACCCCGCAGCAACTAAGCCGCCAATAACGGTTACACCACTCCAGCCAGGGCTTGGATGTGATGCACAGCCAACCGGTTTGTTAACCACAATTACTTGGTCATCATCATAAATAACTTCAAGGTTATCAACTGGCGTTGGATTTAATTGTGGTGCTCTAGCCGGCTCTGGAAAAAGAATTTCGATCTGATCGCCACTTTCGATACGCTCAGATTTCGCCAACGTTTTTCCTGCTCTGGTAATTTCACCTGCGCTAGCCAACTCTGCAACAGTTGTGCGAGAGAGACCGAGCAACCTTGCAAGCGCAGCATCAACTCGCTCGCCAGATAACCCATCCGGAATAGTAAAAACTCTTAACTCACGAGCCATGGCTACTCACGTCGGTAGGTTGTACGTTTTTTATCGCCAGAATGACCACAATCGCTGCTGCGATACAGATTGCAGAATCGGCGACATTGAAGATTGGCCAATGCGGTAACTCAATCCAATCGACCACTTCGCCCTTAAATCCACCCGGGGCTTTGGAAATTCGATCCCATAGATTTCCAAAAATCCCACCAAGAACTAAGCCAAGAACTAAGCCCCACCAATTTGAAGTTACTTTTCGACTGAAATAAATAATAAAAGTGGCCGCACATAACGCAAATGATGCTAGTGCGAGAGTTGCATTTGGTGCCATGCTGAAAGCAGCGCCAGAATTAGTTGTGTAAGTAAGTTGTAAAAAATTACCAATCAATTTTATTGAATCACGACCGCGTAAGTATTCGACCGCCCATAATTTAGTTACAAAATCTAGGACAAATACTAAAAAAGCGCATAAGGCTAGAGTTTTACGCGCCCGCTTAACCCGTTCGGCATTCAGCGCCGTTCTTCTTTCTGTTTACACGCCATACATAGCGTTGCTCTTGGAAATACTTGAAGCCGGGCTTTGCCGATTGGGCTAGAGCAATCTTCGCAACGCCCATAAGTCTTAGTATCAATTCTTTCTAGAGCGCGCTCAGTTTGGGTAACCATATCGCGAGCGTTATAGACCAACGACATTTCATGCTCACGTTCAAAAGTTTTAGTTCCGGCATCCGCTTGATCATCGCCAGCGCCAACACCAGATGCTTTAATCAAATCATCCATTTCAGATTCCGCGGCTTGTAGTTCTTTCTTTAGTCGAACCAAATCTTTAGCTAATTCAGATCGCATTGCTTTCATCTCAGTCACACTCCACCCATCTTCGCCCTCTTTTACAACAAGTGGCGCTGGTGCAGATTTGATTGGTTTTAGCTGCGGTGCTTTTTTCCCAGTTTTTATCGGACGCACGGGTGGTGGCAAAACTAATCTGCGTTCGGCAACTATTGCGGTCTCTAAAAGCTCTGGTTCAGGTTTGTAAACCGAGATTGTGGTTGCGCCACCTTTTGCAGTGCTTGAAGTTAGGGCAGTCTTCATCGGCGCTTTAATATTAGGTTTTACTGGAATCTTTTTTACTTCGAGCGGCTTCTTCGCGGCGGCTTTTTTAATTGGCACTTTTTTGATCGGAGCTTTTTTCGCTGGAGTTTTTTTAACCGGAGCTTTTTTAGCCTTAACCGGTGCTTTCTTTTTCCCCAAAAATCGACTCAATACACCAGATCTTTTAGCAGATTTTACGGCGCTTTTCTTCGCGGCCTTAGCTATTGGCTTCTTTGAATTCTTTTTTGTGGGCACAGCGCCGAAGGCTATGGCTTCTCGACTAGAAAAGCCACTCAGCCACACGATGCCCGCTAAACCGAGCACAATCATTGTTTTGCAAAGGTAGAATTCAACTCTTAATTCCAGAGTGGAGTAACCAGAGTGGTCGAGTCAGAGAGCGGGAAATTGAAAAACGAATACCGCAGCATCTCACCACAAATTGATCTGCCAAAGACCGAACGTGAAATTCTGAATTTTTGGGAAACGCAATCGATTTTTCACGAAAGCGTTAATGCACGTGCGGGCGCAGAAGCTTGGACATTTTACGAAGGCCCGCCCACTGCAAATGGGTTACCAGGCACGCACCATATTGAGGCTCGAGTTTTTAAAGATGTATTTCCTCGTTTTCAAACCATGAAAGGAAAACATGTAATTCGTAAAGCTGGTTGGGATTGTCATGGGCTTCCAGTCGAGATTGCCGTAGAAAAGGAACTTGGATTTACCGGCAAAGGGGATATTGAAAAATATGGAATTGCGGAATTTAATGACAAGTGCCGCGAATCAGTGCAACGACATGTTGGCGCATTTACCGATATGACCGAACGGATGGGCTTCTGGGTTGATTTCGATGAAGCTTATTGGACTATGTCTAGCGAATATGTGGAAAGCGTATGGTGGTCGCTTAAAGAGATTTGGCAAAAAGGTTTACTTTCACAAGATCATCGGGTTGCGCCTTATTGTCCTAGATGTGGCACGGGTCTTTCAGACCACGAACTAGCCCAAGGTTATGAAACTGTGACTGATCCATCGGTATATGTTCGGTTTCCAATAACCTCCGGCAAACTTGCCGAGCTTGGGGCTTCACTCTTGGTTTGGACCACAACGCCATGGACTTTGGTTTCGAATACCGCGATTGCGGTTAATCCGAAAGTTACCTATCTCGTGGTAAAAACCAAGAAGCCAGATAGCGAAGAAAATGAAGTCTTAGTGCTGGCGCAAGAGCTCGCACAAGTTGTTGGCGAATTTGAAGTTTTACAGAGTATTACTGGAAAAGATTTAGAGCGCACCACTTATGAGCGGCCGTTTGATTATGTTGAAATTCCAGATTCGCACTTTGTAGTTTTAGCGGAGTACGTAACAACTGAAGATGGCACCGGATTAGTCCACCAATCCCCGGCTTTTGGCGCTGACGATTTACAAGTTTGTCGCGCTTACGGACTTCCAGTAGTAAATCCAGTTCTTGCAAATGGAAATTTTGCTGATGAAGTTCCTTTAATTGGCGGCGTTTTCTTCAAAGAAGCAGATAAAGCCCTCGTGAAGGAGCTAAGAAAATCTGGCAAACTTTATAAACACCAGCCCTACGAACACTCTTATCCGCATTGTTGGCGCTGCCATACTGCGTTGATTTATTACGCCCAGCCTTCTTGGTATATCAAAACTACAAAAATTAAAGCAGCGCTGATAAAAGAAAATGAAAATACCGATTGGCATCCAGAAACCATCAAGACTGGCCGTTATGGTGATTGGTTAAATAACAACATTGATTGGGCGGTATCGCGGAACAGATATTGGGGTACGCCACTACCGATATGGCGCTGCGCATCTGATCATGAAATTTGTATCGGTTCGCTTAAAGAATTAAGTGGCTTAGTCGGAGATGATGTAACAGCGATAGATCCACATCGCCCATTTGTCGATGATATTAAATTCCCGTGTGCGGAGTGCTCTGAAACTATGGTTCGAGTGCCAGAAGTTATTGATTGCTGGTATGACTCCGGCGCAATGCCATTCGCACAATGGGGATATCCGCATAAACCAGGTTCGATTGAAAAATTCAATGAGGCCTACCCGGCAGATTTTATTTGCGAAGCAATCGATCAAACCCGCGGTTGGTTCTATACCTTGATGACAATTGGCACGCTAGTTTTCGATAAATCCTCATACAAAACGGTGCTCTGTCTTGGACATATTCTCGATAAAGATGGCCGCAAAATGAGTAAGCACCTGGGCAATGTTTTAGAGCCAATGGCGCTGATGGATCAACACGGTGCAGATGCCGTGCGCTGGTACATGCTTGCCGATGGCTCACCATGGAGCGCACGCCGGGTTGGGCATAGTGCGATCTCGGATGTAGTTCGAAAAACTTTGCTTACCTATTGGAATACCGTTTCTTTTCTCTCGCTCTATGCCCGAGCATCTAATTTCAATCCATTAACTTCGACAGGCCAAGTTGATATCTCGAACCGACCTTTAATGGATCGCTGGATTATCTCGGAACTAAATCAATTAATAGCGGGCGTTGATGCTGCGCTTACTAATTTCGATTCGCAAGAAGCCGGTGAAATTCTAGGAAAGTTTATTGATGATTTATCAAACTGGTATGTGCGCCGATCTCGGCGTCGATTTTGGGATGGCGATGTCGCCGCGCTCGCAACGCTCCATGAATGTCTTGAAAAATTAACGCTATTAATGGCGCCGCTCGTTCCATTTATAACTGAACATGTTTGGCAAGAATTAATCCGCCCAGTATCACCTAGCGCGGTAGCTTCAGTGCACTTGGCAGACTTTCCAAAAGTAAATTCAAAATTGATTGATAAAAAGCTTTCCCAATCAGTTGTTTTAACACGGCGCTTGGTAGAGCTCGGTCGCGCATCAAGAGCAGAATCAAAAGTGAAAATTCGGCAACCACTTTCGCGAGCTTTGATATCGGCTTCTGGGTGGGTCGGATTGGACCAACAACTTAAAGATCAAATCTCAGATGAACTTAATGTGTTGAAACTTGATGACATCTCAAGCGCAGGTTCAGATTTAGTAGATATAACTATCAAAGCGAACTTCAAAACTTTAGGCTTGAATTTTGGCGCAGATGTCCAGCCAATTTCGAAAAAGATTGCCGAATCGAACCCAATTGAATTGACAACCCAGATTCGTAAAACTGGAAAAGCCACAATTCAATATGGTGAAAACAAAAGCGCCGAGATCACCGAAGTTGATTTAGTAATCACCGAAACACCGCGAGAGGGTTGGTCGGTAGCTAGCCATAGCGGCGAAAGCGTTGCGCTCGATCTCACCCTTACCCCTGAATTAATCGCAGCCGGTCAAGTCCGTGAGGTTATTCGCGCCGTTCAAGATGAACGGAAAAATGCGGGCTTCGACATCAGCGATCGAATCACCATGTATTGGAATGCCAATGACTCCGTTTGCCAAGCAATTACTAACGGCGCAGAATTAATTTCACAAGAAGTTCTCGCTACTTTGATGGAGCGAGACCAAGCGCTACCGCTTGCTGAAAATGAACTTGGGCTAGCACTTAAGCTGGTTAAGAATTAATTAATTAATCCGATTAATAGTTGAATCCCAAAAAATAGCACCACAAATGAAAGATCTAGACTGACCGATCCAATTCGAAGTGGTGGAATAAATCTCCGAATAAAAAATAGTGGTTTATCAGTTAGCGAATAAGTTAGCTCTGCAAAAGCCAGAATGATTCCTCGAGGGCGCCAATTTCGAGCAAACATTCGCGCATAATCAAAAATTAACCGAGCAAACAATACAAATAAATAAAGTTCAAGAACTGTGGCAATCAAGTTGCCAATATTTAACACTTTTTCTAGGTCAGCTTTGGTTAAAGAAACTTGCGTCAGCCGCAGCTGCTTTAACTTCGGTGCTAACCATTACGTTCGGTGGTGAAAGCAAAAATACTTTAGGAGTGACTCGCTCGATTGTTCCAGAATGTCCAAAGACCAATCCGGAGGCAAAATCTACTAATCGCTTCCGTTCACTCTCTTCCATATCACTTAAATTCATAATTACAGGTGAGCCAGAACGAAAGTGTTCACCAATAGTTCTTGCTTCGCTGTAAAACCTCGGATGAAGCGTGACGATTCGATCAAAAACTGGCGCAGCTTCGGTTGGAATTAGCGTTGGTTGTGCGACTGTGAGTCTTGGTGCAACCGATGGCGCAACTTCACTTGTAGATCTAGGCAATATTCTTCGAGGTGCTGGGGTTGGAGTTGGTGCTAGCTGGGCCTCGGAAACTAAATCATCTTCCGTCAAACCCAAATAATTTGTCATTTTTCGGAGCGCATTAACCATGGCTTAATTTTATTAGAGGTGGCTCCGGTTACCGAGGATTGAGCTGCCAATTCGGAGATGTGTCGCGCCATGCGTTATTGCGCTTTCAAAATCACCACTCATCCCCGCTGAGAGCCAGGTAGCCATTGGAAATTTTTGTTGAAAATCGTTAAATATTTCAGCCATCCTGACAAAGGCGATATTCGGGTTTTCGGCGATTGGTGCGACTGCCATCAAGCCCTTTATCTCCAAACCAGAAATTTTTGCGATGGCATCAGCAAATTCAGTTAAAGCTTTTGGCTCGATTCCATTGCGTTCAATTCGTTTTTCGGTATCTAACGAAACTTGAATTAATACTGGATATTTTGCAGGCAGAGCAGCTTCTTTCATTTGATGCCGATCGCTTATCGCTTTCGCATGATCAATCTCGGCAAGTGAATGTATAACATCGGCCCAATTCGCAATCGATTTGATCTTGTTACTCTGGATCTTGCCTTGAAAATGCCACTTTGCATCTGGATGGAAATTTTCTGCCTTAACCGCGCCTTCCTGATCTCGATTCTCACCAAAATCGCGAACTCCTAATTCATACAAGAAATCCGCATCAGAGCGTGGAAACGTCTTGGTCACCACAATTAAGGAAATATCACTTGGGTTTCGATTAGCACTTTTAGCGGCTGCGTTAATTCGAGAAATCGTAATTTCTAAACCGTTTGCAATCTCGGTTTTGCGCTCTTGGTTCACCATGCAATTACACCAGATTGCCTGCCAGTTATGCCATCTCGTCGATATGAAAAAAGGTTTTCGCCGTGCGCTGTGCATGAATTCTCTCGCGAATAATCGATTTCATAACTATCTAAAATAGAAATTACGCCGGCTGGCAAATCTAAACAATGTTTTTCAAGATTAGTGGCTGTGGCCGGATATTTAGCAATCACATCTAAATAAATTTCGGGAGAAACTTCATAACAATTTCCACAAATCGATGGGCCGAGCGCGGCGCTAATATCATTCACTTTAGAGCCAATCGATATCAACCTCGCAATAGTGGCTTCCACAATTCCTTTGATTAAGCCAGCCCGGCCAACATGCACTGCCGCGATCGCTTTTGGCGATCGAAATAGCAACGGAATGCAATCAGCAACTAATACAACTAACGCGGTTCCAGATTCCTCCGTAATTAACGCATCAACTTTTGGAATTTGAGCTGATGGCCTAGATCTTTCGATAAACGCAATCTCATTACCGTGGACTTGGTCCATGTAAAAGATGCGATCCGAAGTCAACCCGAGCGCCTTTGCTAAAATTTCACGATTAGCTGATACCGCCGCAGGATCGTCCGCTACATGTAAAGCAAGATTGAAATCAGCAAAACGCCCAGAACTAACGCCACCATGACGCGATGTGAAGAACTCGCGAATCATTTGGTGGATTACTTCATGAAATCAGGAATATCGATTTCGTCTTCGTTAACTAACTCTTGGAATGTAATCCGACGTCTAGGTTTATCATCTTGAGTACCGAGCGCGACTGCTAACGGATCATTACTAGGAATTGGGTTTGCATTCCCAGATACTGTTGCGGAATTAATAACTGGCATTGCCATCTTCTTAGGCGCGCCACCATCGAAGCCAGCCGCAATCACAGTAACTCTCACTTCATCGCCTAGCGCATCATCAATTACGGTTCCATAAATAATATTTGCATCTGGATGTGCGCACTTAGCAACTAATTCCGCAGCTTCGCTAATTTCAAATAAACCTAAATCCGAACCACCGGCGATCGAAAGCAGAACGCCATGTGCGCCATCAATAGATGCTTCTAATAGCGGACTTGATATTGCTAACTCAGCTGCGCGAATGGATCGAGCTTCGCCACGAGCGGAACCAATTCCCATTAGCGCCGAACCAGCACCTGACATCACGCTCTTCACATCTGCAAAATCTAAATTGATTAAACCAGGAGTTGTGATCAAATCGGTGATTCCTTGAACGCCTGATAATAGAACTTGATCTGCGGTTTTAAATGCCTCAAGTGCGCTAATTGATCTATCTGAAATAGAGAGCAATCGATCGTTAGGAATAACAATCAGAGTGTCAACTTCACTGCGAAGTTTTTCAATTCCTTCATCAGCTTGTGCGGAACGACGCTTTCCTTCAAATGAAAAAGGGCGAGTTACCACACCGACTGTAAGTGCACCAAGATCTTTTGCAATTTTCGCAACTATTGGTGCGCCACCAGTACCAGTACCGCCACCTTCACCAGCTGTTATGAAAACCATATCTGCGCCACGTAAAACTTCTTCAATATCTTCAACGTGATCTAGCGCTGCTTGAGTTCCTAATTCCGGAGATGCACCAGCACCTAAACCTTTAGTTAATTTTTTACCAATATCTAATTTCACATCTGCATCACTCATTAATAAATCTTGCGCATCAGTGTTAATCGCAATGAACTCGACACCTTTTAATCCAGCATCGATCATTCGATTAATTGCGTTACCGCCGCCGCCGCCAATGCCAACAACTTTGATAACCGCTAAATAATTCTGTGGTGATGCCACGATGCGCCTCTCCCTTAACTCTAATCCTCAACTTGAGGCTCAGAGTCTCTTTATCTGATGCGCAAAAGTATGGGTGCGGCGCTACGCAATCAATGACCGACACGAAGACATTAATTGAAAATAATTTTTCGGATTTTATTTAACGATTGGTGAAAGTGGAGTTGTTAAATCCATCCGCACTATTTTCGCATTTTCTGGCAGTAGCAATAATTCCCGTAATACTTTGATTTTTAAGGGTAAATCTTGGCTACCACCCCAGGTAATTTTTAGGGATCGACCATCTATAACTAAGGTAGTCAATAAATATGCGGGGCTATTCACTAGATAACTTTGCACTGTCATTTCTTTCGCGTTGATTTGCGCCGGTTCAACTGCAGAAATGCCACGGTGTAATTGGTCAAAAGCCGCGAGTGAGAGCGGCGAGCGATCATTCAACATCAATTCTGGGAGATTCGCCACTTCGGAAGGTAATTGACCATCGGTCGGAATAGTGAATATTTCCATTTGATCATCTAGGAAAGTCCGACCGCCGGAATTTTTTATTACAGCTATTGGCATTCGCTTAGCAATCCCGATTTGTATCGCTTTGGAAATCCAATTCCGTTTTACCGATATTGATTTGATCCAATTCAATTCTGAAATTCGATTAGATACCACCCGCTTATCAACCCTGGCTAGTGGAGCTCCGATTTGCAAAACTGCTGGTTGATTTTGAATTCTTTTGATTACCAATTCTTCTTCGGCGGCGTTAACCCCAGTGAATGCGATTGATTTGACGGTAAAAACTTGGGACCAGCCAAAAAGGTACGAAGTACTAGCAACTGTAAACAGCAGTAGAACGGTGACAAATCGGCGTTTGAGTTTGGACAATTACTCGATCTTCCCGCGGCTTGAAATAGCTTCTAAAATTAGTGGCCCCAGCGAATTTACATCGCCCGCGCCTAATGTGATGATCAAATCTTCGGGGCGCGCCATTTCTACAACCATCTCGATGACGGTAGGCATTGAGGGTTCGTAAATTACTTTTGTTGGATCCATTTTTTGGGCAATGCTTAAAGATGTCACGCCTTGGATTGGGGTCTCACTCGCTGCATATACTTCAAGTAGAAAAACTTTATCGGCGATCGATAATTCCTTGGCAAATTCACTTAGAAAATAAGCAGTACGACTAAATCTATGGGGTTGGAATATGGCCAATACCCGACCATTTGGATTGTAATTTTGAGCAGTTTCTAGCGTTACTCGAACCTCGGTTGGATGATGGCCATAATCGTCAATCACCGTAATGCCATTAACTTTGCCTTTTAATTCAAATCTTCGCCGAGCACCGGTAAAAGTTTTTAATCCTTGGATAATTTCTGGAGCTGGATAACCCATCACTAAAGCGGCCGTTAAAGTACCAGCCGCGTTTAATACATTATGCCTGCCCGGGACTGAAAGTTGGAGTTCACCGAGAACTCTTCCACGCCAAGTTATTCGAGCGCTTGCAGAATTAGAATCTAACGCAATCCGATCTACCTTCAAATCACAGTCTGAACTTTCCCCGTAAGTTGCCAAAGTAATGCTCGTTGAATTTATTTTTGGAATTAACCGTCGCACACCTGGGTCATCCCCGCAAATAATTAGAAAACCATCGCTCTGAATCGTTCCGACAA
Source organism: Actinomycetota bacterium (assembly GCA_947491605.1). GTDB lineage: Bacteria > Actinomycetota > Actinomycetes > Nanopelagicales > Nanopelagicaceae > UBA7398. The sequence goes on from CANLJW010000006.1 coordinate 28,642, forward strand.
AATTAGCAAACACTTCATCGACTGCTTTTTCATCAGCGAAATGATCCACATGATCTAGTTCAATATTGGTGATAATGGCTCCATCTGGTTTGTATACCAAGAAAGATCCATCAGATTCATCTGCTTCAGCAACAAATACATCACCGCTGCCATGGTGAGCGTTAGTCCCAGAATTTGAAACGGTCGCACCAATTGCAAAGGATGGATCAACACCACAATGTTGCAACGCCACAGTTAACATCGAGGTGGTGGTGGTCTTACCATGCGTGCCAGCAATTGCGACCGAACGCTTTTGGGACATGAGAATTGCTAGCGCTTCGGCGCGTAATAACACAGGTAGGTTGTGCGCTCTGGCATATTTAAGTTCAACATTTGATTCTGAAATTGCACTAGAAATTACGACGATATCCCGACCTGCGATATTTTCTTCGGCATGCGATGCAAATGCTGCCACCCCTAACTTTCGAAGTCCTTGTAACGCTTGCGAATCTTTAATATCCGAACCAGAAACCGCAATATCGAGCGCCACCAATATCCGGGCGATTCCGCTCATGCCAGAACCACCAATTCCAATTAAATGGACTTTTGCCAATTTGAAATCGACGAAATTTATAGGGTTCATTATTTGCTCACCGATAGCGCAAGTTTTGCAATATCTTTTGCAGTCTCTTTAATTTTTACAGTTACCGCCATCGATGAATAAGTCTTGCTCTTCGCGATTTCAGATTCAATATTTTTACTAAGCCAGTCGGCGGTAAATTCTGAATTTTTAATCATGGTGGCCGAATTCTTAGCCATTAACTCATCGGCGTTCGCTTCTTGTTCGCCATTTCCAATTGGAAGTGGAATTAAAATCGCGTACCGATTAACTACTGCCAACTCTGCGCAAGTTACAGCGCCACTTCGACAAATTACGATGTCAGCAGCTGCGTAAACCCGTGCAATGTTATGAAAATATTGAGTTGGGAAATAGCCAGTTCGGGCAATTGGTAGCGTGTTATGCATCCCGACTGCGTGCGCTATTTGAATCGGATATTTTTGGGAACCAAGATATTCCGAAACTACTTTATTAATTCGCTCCGAACCAAGTGAGCCGCCGAAGACCGCGATAATTGGTTTATCGGGAGAAAGTCCCCATTCCTTTGCTTGGCTAATTCTAAGTTCAGCTAATTCACTTGGTTTAAGTTGGGAAACCGCAACAATGTCATCTCGCAAGGGCATTCCGGTATTGATGGACTCTGGCCACTTTCGTTGGACTGAGCCAAAATTCACGGTGACGATCTTTGCAAAGAGTCTACCTAAACGATTTGCCCACCCTGGCTTAGCGTTTGCTTCATGGATAACAATTGGAATTCGTAATACAGCCGCGGCTAAATAAGCAGATGCCGCGACATAGCCACCAAAACCAATAACAACTGAAGCGTTTTTAATGATGCGAATTGATGTGAATACACTTCCGATTAGAGCAAACGGCCATTTTAATATTGATAGCGAAATTTTTCGAGGCAGCGCAACTTTAGGTATAACTTTCAATGGAAAACCACGACTAGGCACTAACGCATTCTCTAGCCCAGTTTTAGTTCCGATAAACTCACATTGCAGCGCCGGGTCAATTTTTTGCAATTCCACTGCGACTGCAAGAGCTGGTTCAATATGGCCAGCAGTACCGCCTCCGGCCAGAATGATTTTTTTAGCTCCAGTTGCCATTACTTAGCCAACTTAAGTTTTCTACGTTGCAAAATCGCTTCTCTAATATTCGGTGTCCTTCGAGCTACGCCAAGCACGAAACCTGCCGCAATAAATACTGAGAGCAGTGAAGATCCACCGTAGGACATAAACGGCAAAGTTACACCTACAACTGGAATTAACCCGACTACCGAACCAATGTTCAAGGTCAATTGCATAGAGAACCAACAGCCAATTCCGGCAGTCGCATACTTTTCAAAACTAGTACTTGCTCCGAGCGCTACTTTGAAAATTGAAAGAATTAAACCGGCAAATAACAGAAGGACTGCTAAAGTTCCTAATAATCCAAGTTCCTCACCAATTACCGAAAAAATAAAATCAGTATGCGCTTCTGCGAGCGTTCCCCATTTCTGTCTACTCGCTCCTAAACCAATTCCGAATAAGCCACCAGAAGCTAAACCCATCAAGCTGTGGGCTGGTTGCCAACCTGCTCCTTTGTAATACTGAACGGAGAATGGATCAAGCAGTGCAAAGAACCGATTTAATCGATTTTTATGGGTTATAACTAAAACCGCAACTACTAATCCGCCTAGGCCGCCTGCGACTGAAAGCTCTTTAATCGGAACACCTGCAATAAAAAGTATTCCAGCAAATATTAAAGCTACTACTACCGCAGTACCAAGATCTCTGCCTTTATAAATTAGGGCTTCAACCAAAAGAAAACCAGGGGTCAGCGAGATCCAAATATTCGACTTGATTCCTTGTGCAATGCGTTGATCGTGTTGCCATAGTCTAGAAGCGCACCAAATTATAAAACCCATCTTCGCAAATTCGCTCGGCTGGATTGTGAAACCAGCAATAACAATCCAGTTGGTATTACCATTAACAGTTTTTCCGAAACCGGGTAATTGCGGTAATAGTAAGACGACACAAGAAGCCATCAACGAGAGCGGTGCAATACGATCCCAAAGCTTAGCTTTCAATTTCATCGATAAATAACCTAATAACAGAGCCAAAATTAAGAAGAAAGCTTGCCGTCCCACAATCGAAAAAGAATTCCCAGTTTCATATAACGAGCGAACGGCAGAGGCCGAAAGTACCATCAGCAAACCAAGGCTACTTAGAGCAGTAATCGCTATTAGAATTAAATAATATGAAGCTTCGGGTTTTGCTAAGAAATTCTTTGATTTAGCCATTTTTTGCCACCAATTTTTCGATTGCTTTTGTGAATGAATTGCCTCGATCTGCGTATGAAGTGAACTGATCCATAGAAGCACATGCTGGAGCTAGTAGAACCGTATCGCCGCTTTTTGCAATCGATTTCGCCAACGTAACCACTTCTAACATCAAAGCTTCGCCGGTTTGATCACTTGTAATAATGTGTACTGGCACTTCTGGAGCATGTTTAGTTAGCGCTGCTTTAATAATTTCACTATCTTGGCCAATCAAAATAACTTCCCGAAGTCTATTTTTCCCACGAGTTATTAAGTCGTTCATATCCGACCCCTTTGCTAATCCGCCAGCAATCCAAATAACAGAGCTTTGTGAAAGTATGGCGGCCAACGCAGCATGCGGATTTGTGGCTTTTGAGTCGTTAACCCACTTAATGCCTGCTTTATCTAGAATTAGTTCTAAGCGATGGTGATCAAGTACAAAGTTTTTCAAACCTTGTTGTACTTTTTCCGGAGAAATTCCCAGCGCTCTCGCAATACCTCCAGCCGCAAGGGCATTCAAGACATTGTGTGGGACCGCTGGCGAAATATCTTGCAATTCTCCAATTGCTTCAGCAGCGTCACTATTGGTGAAAGCGCGATCAATCAATAGATTTTCGACTAGCCCTAACTCCCCTGGCATTGGAGTTTTAAGGGAGAAGTAAAACTTCTTACCTAAATAGCTAGTCGAGTACTGCATTACTTCCGGGTCGCTTAAATTCAAAAGCGCGCTTTGGGACATGCCGAGTAATTTTGCCTTCGATTTTGCATAACTTTTAAATGAGCCATGCCAATCAATATGGTCATCGGCAATATTTAGAATACAACCGATTTCAAATTTAGCTTCATTCGACCATTCAATTTGAAAAGATGAGAGCTCTAACGCTAAAACATCATATTTGTTTGCTGAGGTAACTGCGGCAATGACTGTTTCGCCAACGTTTCCACAAGCAGTTCCGCTTAATCCAGCTGCTTCAAAAATCGATGCAACCATTTGAATTGTGGTGGTCTTGCCATTTGTACCAGTTAGCGCAACCCATTTTTGATTTGGCAGAATTTCAAGTTTTACCCGCCATGCCAAATCAATTTCACTTAAAATTTCCGTGCCTAATTTGCGAAATTCCGAAATAACTGGGTGATCGGTTCGCCAACCAGGTGAGACACAAGCTAATGAAAACTGCGAAAACAAATCGCTATTGATTTCAGTAATTACACTTTCATTAATTTTCTTCTCATCGATAAGTTTTACTTGTGCGCCTTTGCTTTCCAGAAAACTCAACATTGCCTGACCGGTAATGCCCGCTCCAATTACTGCGATATTTCTATTTTTGAGAGATTCGAGGAAGGACATGGCTAATTAAGCAACAACCCATTGCGCGTAAAATAGCGCTAATCCAGCAGCAACTGAGAGCCCAGCAATAATCCAGAACCTAATAACAATTGTTACTTCGCCCCAACCTATTAATTCGAAATGATGTTGCAGGGGTGCCATTTTGAATACCCGCTTACCGCCAGATAATTTAAAATATCCGGTTTGAATAATTACCGAAAGCGTAATGATTACAAATAGCCCACCTAGTGGAATTAATAGCAATTCCGTGCGCAGCGTCATCGCCAGCCCAGCTAAAGCGCCACCAAGAGCGAGCGAGCCGGTATCTCCCATAAAAATTCGCGCCGGAGATGCGTTCCACCAAAGAAAACCACAACATGCTCCACTAAAGGCAGCGGCTAGTACCGCAAGATCTAGCGGATCGCGGACGTTGTAGCATTTTGGACCAAGGTTAATTGCGCAACTTTGGCCAAACTCCCAAACTCCGATTAGTACAAATGCTAAGAAAGTCATCACGGCAGCGCCAGTGGCTAGCCCATCCAGGCCATCAGTTAAATTTACGCCATTACTTGAAGCTAAGACCATAATAATTGCCCATAAAACTACAACTACTGCGCCAAGTTTTAGTGAGGTATCACGCACTGCGGAAAGGTTTAGCGACATCGGAGTCAAATTATTCTCGTCCGGAAATCGAGTTGCGAAGATTCCAAAGATCGCAGCTATTAAAGCTTGGCCAAATAATTTTTGCTTTCCAGAAAGACCTAATGATTGTTTTCGTGAAACTTTCAACCAATCATCAAGGAATCCAACACCACCTAGACCTAGAACTAAAGCGAGAATTAACAAAGCAGAAATACTTATAGTCACACCAGTGACTAAGTGGCTCAGAAAAAAACCAACAAAACTTGCAAAAATTAAAATAATTCCGCCCATGGTTGGCGTTCCACGTTTTACGTGATGAGTCGTTGGTCCATCATCTCTAATTATTTGTCCGTAGCCACGCTTTGCCAGCATCTTGATTAACCCCGGTGTGCCGAAAAAACTTAGGAATAACGAAATAGCTCCGGCAACGAGAATTCCTTTCATGGCGTCTCCTCCGGATCGTTGGTTTTGGCGCTCCAAAACTTAGCAATTTCTGCAGCAATTATCTCAAGATGTTCGGCTCTAGAGGCTTTAACTAGTATCACGTCGCCAACTTCAAAGTGTGAGAAAAGTTCATAGGCATCAATTTGTTGAGCGTAATAGTGGGAAACCATTTCGATCGGCTCTGCGCTTTGATATTGGCGATTTCCAATTGCCACTAAATGATCAATATCTAGTGCCGCTGCCACTGTAGCAATTTCGGCATGCGCGCTCTCTGACAAATTGCCTAATTCATGCATAGTTCCAAGAAAAGCCCACGATCTACCGCCGCGCTCTTGACTTAATAGCGCCAAAGTTCGCAGCGCTGCCAGCATGCTTTCAGGATTTGCATTGTAAGAATCATTAATAATCAAGAGACCATTTATATCCTTGAGTTCCATCCGCCACTTACTAGTTACCTCTGCAGTTGAAAGCGCGGATGCAATTACCTCTATCGGAACATTAAGCGCGGTAGCCGCCGCTGCCGCTGCAAGAGCGTTGGCAACTTGATGCATTCCTAAGATTCGAAGCCCTACCGCTTCCCTGCCTTGCGGCGTAACTAAATCAAAATGAGCATAGCCCTCACGATACTCAACATCGGCAGCTCGAATATCAGATTTACTACTCTCGCCAAATGATAAAACTTTTGCGGAAGTGGTCATAGCCATCTTGGGCGTGAATTCATCGTAACTTCCAAGTATTGCAAAATCTTTTGGAGTAAGTCCGATTACTATTTCTCCCTTAGCAATCGCAATGTTTTCGCGGCTGCCAAATTCCCCAAGGTGTGCGCTGCCAACTTTAAGGACTACCGCAACATTAGGTTTAGCGATGTTAGTTAATTTTGCGATATCCCCAATATTTCGAGCTCCCATTTCCACCACGCAAAACTTTGTATCTAAATTGCATTTTAGAAGCGTGAGCGGCGCACCTAAATCATTATTGTATGAACCAATTGGAGATACGGTTTTACCAACTGCGCTAAAAATATGGGCCAGCAAATCTTTTGTGGTTGTCTTACCTTGGGACCCAGTAATTGCGATTACTTTTAAATCTTTGATTTGCATCCGGACGTAATTTGCAAGTTTTCCAAGAGCATCTAAAACATTTGCCACTTTGATAGAAGGTGCTTTAACCTCTCGAGATACCAACGTGAATATTGCACCACTAGAGATTGCATGATCTAGATAGTCATGGCCATCGTTAGAATCGCCGATTAGCGCTGCAAATACCCCGCCTTTTATCGGTGCGCGTGAATCAAAAAAGAAATCTCCATTAACGATAGTTGTTGGATCTATGCCGACTATTTCGCCACCGACAATTTCGGCAATCTTCGCGACCGTAAGCGGGATCATGACTTCCCCTTAATTACACGAGCTAACTCAATTCGATCATCGAAGCTATGAATAACGCCAGCAATTTCCTGGCCAATCTCGTGGCCCTTACCTAGTAACAGAACGGTATCGCCAGGTTTCGCAAGTGAAACTGCATACTCGATTGCAGAACTTCTATTTTCAATAACTTTTGATGGCGCTGATACTTTTAAACCAGCAGTCATTGAATCTAATATTACTTGTGGCGCTTCGCTCCGTGGATTGTCGCTAGTAAAAATTGCGATGTCAGATCCATTAGAGAGTGCAGCTCCCATCAAGGGTCGTTTTGTGACATCGCGATCGCCGCCACAACCCAATACTGCAATTACTTTTCCGGCGGTGAATGCTTTTGCAGTTTCCAGTACGCGAGTTACAGAATCTGGCGAATGTGCGTAATCTACAAAGGCTGCAAAACTTTGACCGAGATTTATTGGTTCTAACCGGCCAGATGCGCCTTTCATGGCTTGCATTTGGGTACCGACAAAAATTGGATCTAGTCCGCTTTCAACGGCGAGAGCGATAGCCATAATGGCGTTCTCTAAATTATATTCACCAAACAGTGGCAATTTCCCAGAAATAAGAGCGCCACCTGTGCCTCTAATCGATACTTCATATCCATTGGATGTTGCAACTGCGGCTTCGTAGTACCAATTCGCTTTATGGTTATATTTTGAAATCGTGGCTATTGGAATTTCAGAATCATTTACAAGCTGACTGCCGAAATCGCCATCAATGTTTATAAAACCTTTTTCGGCATACTCAAAGGTGAATAGTGATTTCTTTGCTTGGTAATAGCGATCCATTGATCCATGAAAATCTAAATGGTCCTGCGTCAGATTGGTGAAAGCAACCGCTTTGAATTTCGAACCAGTTACACGATTTTGGGATAAGGCGTGGCTACTTACTTCCATCGCTAAATTCCTGATCTGCCGCTCTCGCATTACTGCAAAAAGAGCTTGTAGTTCGTCGGATTCTGGCGTGGTTCGCTTGCTCGGCAAAATTTCGCTACCAATTTGAGTCGCGATCGTTCCAATCAGCGCGGATTCGATATTCGCGCTCTGCCAAAGTTGGTGCAAAAGTGTGGTGGTAGTTGTCTTTCCATTAGTGCCAGTAATGCCGATTGCAAAAATCGAATTCAACGGGAAGCCATAGAACCAAGCAGTAAGGTTTCCCGCAATCAAACGCGGATTACTTATTACTAAAACCGGCACTGCGCTATCACTAATAATTGAGGCACCTTCGGCGTCGGTCAAAATTGCTACTGCACCATTAGCAATCGCTAGCTCTGCGAATTTTGCGCCATGGGTATTTGTTCCAGCCAAGCCAAGAAAAAGATCGCCCGCAATTACAGATTGCGCTTGGCTAACTATCCCCGTGACATTAACTTCGGTAGAACTTGAGTCAAGGTCGCAATATCGAGCAATTTCCGATAATTTCTTGCTCGACAACGCCGCAACTCGCAAGATCATGGTTTTTGCGTAGCTTTCAAATCTTTTTCATTTAATGGATAAATTGTTTTCAAAGTTGAAGTTGGTGGAATTCTTTTATCCTGTAAAACAAAACTCATAACTTTCTTAAATACTGGTCCCCCTAAATAACCGCCCCAATGAATTCCTTGTGGCGCTTGAATGGTCACGCTTACAACATATTCAGGTTTATCAGCTGGCGCAAAACCAATGAACGAAGCGGTGTAACCGCGATAGCAAGAACAGCTATCATCGAAGCGCATGGCTGTTCCAGTTTTACCAGCCACTCTGTAACCAGGAATTGCGGCTGATGCTGCAGTGCCAGATGAAGAAACAACGCTCTCCATCATCAATCGCATTTGCCGTGCAGTTTCAGCGCTAACAACTCGCTCTGCTGGACGTTTTGCAGAAGGTGTGAAATTTCCAGAAGCATCACTGGTGCCAGCAATTACAGTTGGCGAAACGCGCACGCCATCATTTGCAAGTGTGGCGAATACTGAAGTAGCTTGCATAGCGGTAAGTGAATAGCCCTGGCCAAAAGCGACGGTTGGAGCGGTAGTTCCAGACCAATCTTTCACTTTAGATAACAGGCCGCTAGATTCGCCGGGCAGTTGGGTCCCGGTCTTGGATCCAATTCCGAATTTTGTTAGGTAAGAAAAAAGCGTGTCATTTGACATCATCTGACCGATTTGAATTGCGCCAGTGTTGCTTGAAACAGCTAATGCGCCAGTTGCGGTAAGTCTTTGGGTTGCATGCTTTTCGTGGTCCTTGAACATATGAGTTGAAACTTTCATCGCGTAAGGAATGGTGAAAACTGAAAGCGGCGTTATCTTCTTCTCTTCCAGTGCAGCTGCGTAAGTTATAACTTTTCCAGTAGATCCTGGCTCGTAGACATCTTCTACTGCGGGATTTTTAAATTTGCTTGGATCGGTATTTTTTGTATTAGCAGGGTCGTAAGTTGGATAAGTTGCTTGTGCTAAAACTTCGCCAGTTTTTGGATTCATCACAATTACAGTTCCATATTTTGCATTGGAACTTTTTACAACTTCAGAAATGGCTTGCATCGCTACATATTGGATATCTTTATCAATTGTTAACTTTATGCTGTTGCCTTTTTTCTCTTCAACGGTAACTTGTTGTGTACCTGGAATAATGGCACCACCACCACTTTCATAGAGGTATTCACCGTTCGTGCCAGTCAGCAAAGTATTTTTTGCATGCTCCAATCCAGCAGCCCCGACTCCAGATTGATTAATAAAACCGATAATTGATGCTGCGAGATATCCAGATGGATATTCACGGGTATACAACCGCTCCATGAAAAACCCAGCTAGTTGTTGCGAATTAGCATCTTTGCTATTTTTTAAAGATAGATTGTAATTTTTTACCACAGCAGTCAATCGATTCCAAACAATTGGTGAAACACTTTGCGCAATAACCACATACCTTCTAGTTCCAGTTAATTCTTGGGTTAGATCTGCTGCATTCATCCCTAAGATAGGCGCAGCCAAGGCTGCCAATTTTGCGGGGCTAGAAATAATGCTTTGATCAACAATAACTCGATAAGAAATAACGCTGCGAGCGAGCTCACTACCGTTAGCGTCAGTAATAGCTCCTCTAGGAGCTGGCAACACCTTCTTTTTAGTTAATTCATTTGTGACCTTTGCGGCGATTCCTTGTGCTCGTACTGCTTGCACATCAACCAACCGCACTGAAAAAGCTAGCAAAACTACTAACGAACTTGCGATTAAGAAGCGAATTCTGCGTTCCACTAAAGTATTTCTGCTCATGGCTTTATTGCCAGTTCTGCTGGTTTGTTTGATACTCCTAAATTGAGAAATTGTGGCGATTGCGCAGGTCGCATTCTTAACGCGATCGCAGCAGTGGCTAATTCTTCAGGACTGGCAAGTCTTTCAACTTCTTTAATAATTGCTTCGCGATTTTCATTTATTGCAAGGGATTCAATCTTAAGGGATTGAATTTTTATCGCGTCTTGTGTTAATAAAGTATTGATAGTTAACAGAGCTGCAAAGCCAATGCCAAAGATTCCCATTATGAAGCCAACAAATGCTTTGCTAGTTCCAGGAGCGCTATCAACGCTTAAGTCTGGAACAATTTTTAAAAGCGCTTTTGTCGATTGTTGCGTTAATTTTCGAGGTGAAAGATCTACTCTTGGAGTTAAATTCCGGAGCGCCATCATGCAGCAATCCGTTCGATGGCTCGCAGTTTGACGGATTGTGCTCTGGAGTTATTTTCGATTTCTATTTCGCTTGCAGATTCGCTACCACGGAACACTAATTTAAATTTCGCAGCAAATTCAGCCATCTCAACTGGTAACCCACGTGGCGATTTAGACTCACTTGCATCTGCAAAAAATCGTTTAACAATTCGATCTTCGAGTGACTGAAATGACATTACAACCATGCGGCCGTCGACAGCGAGGCGGTCCAATCCTGCCGGAATTGCAGCTTCTAACACTTTCAATTCATTATTTACTTCGATCCGAAGTGCTTGGAATGTGCGCTTAGCTGGATTACCACCGGTGCGTCTAGTGGCGGCCGGAATACTTATCTTTACCAATTCTGCTAAATCTTTGGTGTTGTTAAGCGTGCCATTGTTACGAGCTTTAATTATGTTGTCGGCAATCTTCGAAGCAAATTTCTCTTCCCCGTAATTGCGTAAAACTCGAATTAATTCACCCTTGGAATAAGTATTGATAATTACTGCTGCTGAGAGTGGCTCTGATTGATCCATTCGCATATCTAGCGGGGCTGCTTGCGAATAAGAAAAACCTCGATCTGTCTGATCAAGTTGTAGCGAAGAGGCTCCTAAATCAAAAAGAATCCCATCAACTTTCTTGAAACCTAACGTATCTAATACCGCTGGAATCTCATTATAAACCGCATGAATAATGGTTATTCTCTCTGAAAAATCTTGCAAGTTTTCTTTTGCGATTTGGATAGCACTTTGATCACGGTCAAGAGCAACAATTCTCACTTCTGGAAATTTCTCAAGTATTGCTTTCGAATGCCCACCAAGACCTAAAGTTGCATCAACTACAATTGGATTAGTATTTCTTTCGATAGCTGGAGTAAGTAAAGTGATGCAACGTTCTAGCATTACTGATTTATGTACTTGCATCCACTTCCCCTCCCCTAGATGTTTCTCTGGTAAAACTTTTTATATTTCCAATTTGCTATCTACTTTGGTCACTGCCGGCCGACGGATCTGGGGGTAAACGGCACCGGGGAAGTGGCGCCGTTTTCGAAAGGTCGGCAGTGGCCAAAATAGATAGTTCGTTAAGACTCAGAAGAGTCCTGGAAATACCTCCTCTGAAACTTCTGCGAAATTCTTTTCACGATCTGCAAGATATGTTTTCCAAGATTTTGCATCCCAAATTTCAACGCGAGTATTTGCGCCGATTACTACGCAATCTTTTGCAAGACCTGCGTAGTCGCGTAAACCAGACGGAATGGTTACGCGACCTTGTTTATCTGGAATTTCATCGTGGGCACCGGCAAACATCACGCGCATGTAATCGCGCGAAGATTTTGCAGTTAACGGTGTCTGTCGAAGTTGTTCGGTAATTGTGTGAAATTCAGTAGCTGGAAATACATAGAGACAGCGTTCTTGACCTTTTGTAATCACTAATCCGCTAGCTAACTCATCACGAAATTTTGCGGGCAGAATCAAACGGCCTTTTTCATCTAACCGAGGTTCATGAGTGCCAAGAAACATGTGAACCTCCCCGTTTGATCTTGCGAAACCCCCGTTTCGCTTATTTCACCACTTTACTCCCTTTCCCCCCATTTTCAACCACCAGCCCCCATTAATTACCCCGACCATCCCCACCGCTCCCTTAGGCGCTATTTAGGCGATCACCAGTATTTGGGCATAAAAAAACCCGCCTACACTTCAAATGGCGGGTTTTCTAACTTAAATTATCTAATCATTCGTAATTTCGGCGATCCCAACGCTCTTCTAAGCGAGCGCTCCAACCACTCTGATTCGCTTTTTTCCCCTTGGAATTAGCGCTAAATTGTGGTTTCGAAAAATTTGAGAGCGCAAATACGACCCCGGATAGCGCAACTATAAAACCAAGAATTCCCAACGGAATTGCCTGGGAAATTAGCCCGCCCAATAAGGTTATTAGCCCTAGCCCCGTGATTGCCAGACCAATCAGAATTCGAATTTTCTGTGGGGTGCGACCGCGACCGGTAAGCGTTGAAACTAGACGCGGGTCATCAACCGAGAGCGCTTCTTCCATTTCGGCGAGCAGCTTCTTTTCGTGGTCGGAAAGTGGCATGGCCAAACAATAGTCCAGTAGCACGGTATGTAAAAGCCGAATTAATCGTTTTCTTGCTCAGAAATTGATGTGGATTCGGTTTCGACCAATCGCGCCGGCTTAATTGAACCGCTGCCAAAGCGCGCAATTGCTTTATCGACCGCTGCTTCCGCCTCGGCCCAACCAACTTCACGCTCGCCCAGTAGGGGTTGGTGCGCAGCGCCTTCGCTCGCTACCAAATTCTCCAAACCCACTCCGACCAAACGTAGCCTTGCGCCACTAATTCCCAAGGCTTTGTAGAGTTGTTTTACAACCGCAAATGTTTCTTGGGTTCCGCTTATCGGTAGTGGAAAAGTTTTCGATCTTGAAATAGTTTTGAAATCAGCAAACCTAACTTTTATTGAAATAGTCTTAGCGCGCAAATTTCGAGCGCGCATTCTAGAAGTTGCTTTTTCGCATAGCCGCAAATATTCGCGGAGAATTTCTTCTTCATTCTCTAAATCATAAGCAAATGTTTCAGCAGCGCTGATACTTTTCTCGGGTTCATCCGTTACTACATCACGATAATCTCTACCCCAAGCTAATTCGAAAAGTGATGATCCGGTTGCTTCGCCAAGCGCCCGAATTAAAGTTTGCCTTGGTGTATTTGCAATATCAGCAACGCTTCTTAAACCTAATCTAAGTAACTCTTCATTAGTTTTTGGGCCCACTCCCCAAATTTCAGATACTGGTAAAGGATGTAAAAATGAAAGTACGCGGTCATGCGCAATTTCCAACATGCCATTTGGTTTACAGCGACTCGAAGCTAACTTTGCGATGAACTTTGAAGTTGCGATTCCTACTGAGCAAGTAATGCCTTCTTCTCTCTCAACATCACTACGAATTGCAACCGCAATCTCACGACCACTCCCAAATAATCTTTCAGAACCGCTAACATCAAGAAAAGCTTCATCAAGTGAGATTGGTTCAACTAAAGGTGTATATTTATTAAAAATCTCCATGATTCGAGTAGATATCTCGCTATATCTTTTATGATCAGGCGCGATAAAGATCGCGTGTGGCGCCATCCGTTGCGCTCTTCCAACTGGCATAGCGGCATGGATACCAAATTTGCGCGCTGCATAATTTGCAGAGAGCACCACGCTTCGAGCGCCAGCGCCAACAACTAGTGGTTTACCTTTATATTGCGGGTTATCTAGTTCAGCTACCGATGCATAAAATGCATCCATATCAACATGCAGGATTGTTGGCAGCGCTTGGTTACTTTCCATTTCACCGCTCACAAACTGTGAGGTTACGCCATTTTTCGAATTCCGCTGATAGTTCCCACGCCCCAGTTGCGCGGAGTGAAATCCCGCGAGCCCCAGTTCGGCGAATCACTCCTCGGATTAGGAATAGTGAGGAGCCATATAAAAGTTGGGCATACGAGCTCTGCATATCTTCAAAGAAAGTTATATCGCTACATCCATATCCATCATTAAGAGTTAAGAAGATAACGCGACGACCAGAACGAACTGGCGGGGTTTGTAACGCAACTTTAATCCCAGCGACTAAGACGCTGGAATCAGAACGTTGGGATAAAAGTTCGCTAGATCTAACTGCACCAATTTCATTTAGAAAGTCTGCATAAAATTCAATTATATGATGTGACACATCCATCCCTAGGTGGTCTAGCTCGTAACTAACTTTTTCGCGTGTGGTCATTTTCGGCAAACCAGTGGCTTCGAGTTCTGGTGTAAAACCTAGGGTTAGTTGGCCACCACCTACCCGAGTGGTAGATCGCGACCAGCGGTAGAGATCATTTATGTGCAACAAGAGATCACGACGATTTAGACCTTTATGTAACGAATCAAACCCGCCGATTAAAACTAAAGCTTCGCAGATTGGTTGGCTAGCTCCAGATCTTCTAACAAAATCGGCAAGATCTAAATATGGTTGGCCGCTTTCTATCGAAGTAATTTCGCCATCACTAATTCCCGATATATCTTGAAGTGCAAGTCGAATCGATTGAGTATTTCCAACTATCTCTACTTTATGATTTCGAGTTGAGCGATTTACATCGACCGCGCCAATTCCAATTCCAAGTTGTCTGACTTCATCCATCATTAATCGCTTTGGATACATGCCTGGGTCGTGGGTTAAAACTCCGGCCAAGAAAGCTGCGGGGTGATGGGTTTTTAGCCAAGCAGATTGATAGGTCGGCAGCGCAAAAGCGGCAGCATGAGCTTTGCAAAACCCAAAGGATGCGAAAGCTCGGAGCACCTCCCAAATTTCAGTGACCACTGGAACTGAATAACCCCTCGAAATCGCGGCGGGATAAAACCAATCACAAATTTCTTGCTGGCCTTCTGGAGAGCTAAGTGCGCGCCGCTTCTCATCGGCTTCGGCGAATGAAATACCAGTTAGCGTAGAAATTATTCGAATAACTTGCTCGTGAAAAACCACCACACCCTCAGTCTCATGAAGAACTTCATACAAATCAGGGTGAAATATCTGAGGTGCTTTCCAACCGTGGCGCGCATTTAGGAATGGCTTGATCATGTCGCTCTTTACTGGCCCAGGACGGAAGAGTGAGATATCAATAATCAAATCGGTAAAAGTTTCCGGTGCAAACTTTCCAATTAGTTCACGCTGCCCCGGGCTTTCAATCTGGAATAGGCCCAACGTCTTTGTCGATTGAATTAATTCAAATGTCTTTTGGTCATCTAACGGTATCGAATCTAAATCGACCGTTATCCCCTGACTCCGTTCAATTTCCTGAACTGCATACGAGAGCGAAGATTGCATCCGGACTCCAAGTACATCCAACTTCAATAAGCCAATTGCTGCTACATCATCTTTATCAAATTGGACCATTGGGTAACCACTGGCATTTATTTGAATTGGTGCTCGATCTAAAAAAGCGCCATCGGATAAGACAATTGCACATGGATGCATCGAAAGATTTCGAGGTAGCCCATCAAGTCGTTCCGCTAACCCAATCGCCATTTTTAATAGCGGTGTATTTAAATTTAAATTCTTTAACTCTGGAAAATTATCTAAAGTTTGCGAAATATTTCTTGCTCGCACATGCGGAATTGATTTCGCAATTAAATCTATCTCCATCGGTGGTAAACCAAGAGCTGCGCCAGTATCACGAATTGCATGGCGCGCTCTATAAGTATCAACCATTGCAACGGTGGCACACCTTGAACTATTTCCGGGTTTTTGCCAATTTGGATCACCGTATTTACTAAATACTTGGTTATATATTTCTAACCGGCGAGCTGATTCAACATCGATATCAATATCTGGCAACGCCCGCCGAAGTGGCGAACAGAAACGCTCCATTAATAAACCGTGAGCAATCGGTTCCACTCCAGAAATTCCAAGTACATGACAAATTAATGAACCCGCACCGCTTCCTCGCGCCGCAACTCTAATCCCACTCGCTCTTGCAGTATCGGTAATGTCAGCAACGGTTAGAAAATATGATTCGTAGCCAAGGGTGCGAACGGTAGTTAACTCATCTTCAAGCCGCACCTCCGCTTTTTTTAATAACGAAGATGTGCCATATCGCCAATTCAAGCCAGAAAGACATCGCTCTCGAAATTGTTTTGCCATATCTACTTCATCTTTTGCGCCGACAACATGATGCTCGGGTAAATGAATTGCACCTAGCCCGATATCTAGCGTTGGCGAAAGTATTGAACGCTCTGCCCAAGCCGCGGTTTCTCTAAGTAAATGGCGGGAATTACGTTCGCCAGCTGCCCTTGAAATTAAATCTGCGATAGCAATCATATCTTTCTCGCTTTTAAGAAAACCTTCACCATTTTTTCGCTCTACATTACTTTCATGAAGCGGTGTTAAATTACGGGCACAATCTAAAATATCGGCTAACGGTCCATCGCTTCGCTCTAACATCCGAGCGGCATTGCTTATAACCGCGGGTAGATCGTGGTCTCGAGCAAAACCTAACATTCGGCCAGCATGAGTTGTGGAGTAAGGGCCATCGCCAGCAACTAAATGCGAAACACATTCGATAGCTTGATCTGCAAAAAGCTCAATTCCAGCGCTAAAAAGCGCTAGCGCCTTTTTATGATTTCTTCGGATTAAAGCTTGCGAAATTGCAGAATCGCTTCCATGCAAAGCAAGTATATCCTTGGCATAAATTGAAAACTTCTCCAACAAATCTAAAGTAAGCACTGGCTTATCTGAATCGAAAGTATTTATTGCGGTTACTAATCTAATTAGCGATGACCAACCACCGCCAGATGTTGCGATTAAAGTTATCCGTGATAACGAGTTTTCAACTTTGTAATTCAAATCAACACCCAGAATTGGGCTAACGTTGTACTTTTGACAACTCTCTACAAATCTAATTGCGCCAGCTAAGCCATCGCGATCGGTAAGCGCTAATGACTTCATCTCAAATTGCGCAGCTCGCTCCACAATTGCATCCGGTAAGTGAGTACCGTATTTAAATGAATAGCCGCTAGCCACGTGAAGATGGGTAAACATAAATATTTAGTTGCGGGTAGCGCGCGAGCTTGGTCGAATTCGCCAACGGAGCTCGCCAGTTTTTTCACTAACTTCATCACGTTCGATTTCAAAGGTAGCGAGCGCCCCAATCGGAGCCGCCTCTACTCGCCAGAGCGCACGCGAACCATCATCAGGTCGGTAATTTCCATCGCTAGCTCGGTTCCACCAACCGCCAGCTTCGCGCCAACTAGAGAGCACGGCATGAATTCGAAACCTTCGGCCACGATAGGTAAATTCGATCGGCTCCCCATCGTATAAAACGATTTCTGGGCCGATTTCTGGGTTGAAGGCGTTTTCGAACATTTGTTCGAACTCTAGCGAACGCCTCTGACAGCGGCAAGTAGTTAAAACCTAAGCGCGCCTTGGCTAGAAAGTAATTGAAATTTCAACCAAATCCTATACCATACACGAGTACTCGGAGCCCGCTCGGACTCCCCTACTTCGTAAAGGAAATCAATGGATATCGTTCTCATTATTGGCCGCATTCTTTTCGCGCTTATCTTCATTAATTCCGGCCTAATGCACTTCACAAAGAGAAGTGCAATGGTTGGCTACGCACAATATAAGAAAGTGCCAGCAGCAAAGATTGCCGTTCCACTAACTGGGCTAATGATCCTTGTCGGCGGACTTTATGTTGCGCTCGGAATCTACGCAGACCTTGGTGCACTTCTAATCGCTATCTTCTGCCTTGTTAGCGCATTCATGATGCATAACTTCTGGACAATTGACGATGCAACTGCAAAGCAGACGGAAACAATTTCATTCTTTAAAAACCTCGCACTTGCTGGCGCAGCGCTAATTATCTTCGTTCTAGTTGGATCAGGTGCTGATATCGGTGCTTCCATAACTGGAGCATTCTTCTCGCTATAAACATCACTTCACAAAAACCCCTCATGCTCGTTATGAGGGGTTTTTTATTAACCAAACGTTCAAGTTCAAATCAAGGGATTCCAACTAATCGATTGCTACCCTTCAAGTAATAGCACCACTCGAATTGGAGAATAAATGAAACCACAAAAGTTTGCATCGGAATTTGTTGGAACCGCTTTATTAGCCGCAACTATCATAGGCACCGGATTTATGGCAAAGAACCTTGCGCCAGATTCACCATTAATGCAGCTATTTGTAAATGGCGCTGCTGCAGCTGCAATGCTCTCAGTAATTATTCGACTAGGCGCTGAAGCAAGTGGTTCCCACTTCAACCCTGCAGTAACTATTGGCTTTCTAATCCGAAGAGCAATCAAACCGCTCGATGCCCTTAATTACATCGCAACTCAAATCCTAGGTGCGATATTTGGCGCATTCCTTGCTAACGCAATGTTCTCAGATCCAAACCTCGCCACATCTACAGTTGATCGCCTTGGTTCTAAGTTATTCCTAAGCGAAATCATCGCAACTGCTGGTCTAGTTTGGGTAGTAATGGCATTCGGCGATAGCGTAAAAACTGTGGCAAAGTTAGTACCGCTTTGGATTTTCGCGGCTTACTTCTTTACTGCATCGTCAACATTTGCCAATCCTGCCGTCACTATCGGTCGAGTTTTCACAACTTCACCTGCTGGAATTTCAGCTAATTCAATTCTCGCATTTATCGCTGCGCAAATAATTGGCGCAGGCGTTGGTGTCGCACTCTTTAACGTAATTACAAAATCAAAGAAATAAATCCATGAAAAAGCCAAGTGTGTTATTTGTCTGTGTGCATAATGCTGGTCGTTCACAAATGGCCGCAGCTTTCTTAACCCACTTAGCTGGCGATAGCGTTGAAGTGAGATCGGCTGGATCAGCACCAGCCGATTCCATTAACCCTTCTGTTGTGGCAGCAATGCTTGAATTGGGAATTGATATCAGCCACGAAGTGCCTAAAGTGCTAACTACCTCAGCAGTTCAAGAATCAGATGTGGTAATCACAATGGGTTGTGGCGATGCATGTCCATACTTCCCCGGTAAACGATATTTGGATTGGGAACTAGAAGATCCTGCTGGTCAAGGGGTTGCATCTATCCGCCCGATTCGCGATGAGATCAAAACTCGAATTGAAGGGCTAATCGCAGAACTTAAGTAATTCAACGGCAACATGTAACCTTTGAAAATGAGCGAAGCAATTCTCCAACACGCTGCAGTTATTAGAGTTCGTGCCGAACTAAGATCTCATGGCGTTGCGGACGAAATCACCGCGCTATCCGATAGCGCGCGTACCGCGCTAGAAGCAGCTGCTGGACTTGGTATTGAAGTTGGACAAATTGCCTCATCAATTGTTTTTGGAATACCTGATGATCTGGAACCTAAAGCGTTATTAGTAATTACCTCTGGCCGACATCGAGTAGATACTGCGCTTGTCGCAAAAAACTTAGGAATCGAAAAATTAATAAGAGCTGATGCAGATTTCGTAAGAAAATGGAGCGGGTTTGCAATCGGGGGTGTGAGCCCACTGGGGTGGATTTCTAAGCCAGAAATTATCCTCATTGATGAAGCGTTAAACGATTACGACATTGTTTGGGCTGCTGCTGGACATCCCCATGCGGTTTTTCCAACAACGTATTCCGAAT
>CANLJW010000007.1:0-44271 GCA_947491605.1 Actinomycetota bacterium
GGGGGCGTGAGTCCGTTGGGTTGGGCATCAAAACCCGAAATAACGCTTATCGATGAAGCCCTAAACGATTACGAAGTAGTTTGGGCGGCTGCCGGACATCCGCATGCGGTTTACCCAACTACCTTTAGCGAACTAATTAAATGTACAAATGCAAAGCCAATGGTTGTTGGGGATTGATGAAACTAGTTACTGAGCAATTCGGAAGTGGCGAACCCGTTTTATTGATTCACGGAATGGGCTCGGCAGCAACGGCGTGGAAACTAATTATCCCAGCACTTAGTAAGACAAGCCTAGTAATTACAGTTGATCTGCCAGGACACGGAAAATCTCTTATGAATTTCGCGCAACCGATGGATCCAAAATCTTTAGCAGAACTAGTTTTTCGTAATATGGACGAATTAGGAATAGATAAATTTCATGTTGTTGGAAATTCTTTAGGTGGCTGGGTTGCACTTGAAATGGCTGCCCTAAAACCAGAACGGATCAAAGCTTTACTAGGGGTAGCCCCTGCGGGCTTATGGTTAACACCATTTACATCTCGTACAAGTGCACGAACTCGAGTGCTATCGAGATTAGTAAATCCGATCGCGCCATTTACGGTTCATTTTGAATCACTTCGGAAATTAGGATTCGAAAGCGTGAGCCCACTATGGCGAAATTTCAGCCACCAAACTTGTTTAGATGCAACCCGCGCCATGGCTGATGCGGCAGGTTACTACCCAGCATGGGATGCCATGTTAAAGAAGAGATTTAATGGAAAAATTCCTACAACAGTTCCCACCACGATTATTTTCGGTGATGCCGACAATTCACTGCCTGCCCAAAGTTGTCAGGAACGTTCGCTTGCACCAGCCCATGCTAAGTGGATCATTTTTTCAGAATGTGGTCACGCTCCGATGTGGGACCACCCTGAAGAAGTTCTAATAGAAATTAATAATTTGATAGGTTTAAGTAATTGATTACCATAATTTATTTCTGGAAAATTCCTCGGAAATATTTCCTATGGGCACTGCTACATATGGGATTAGACCGATTGTCATTAAATATAAATAAGAAAGTTGAATTTTGGAAATTACTTGGCACCGGCAAAGGTGAGACGTTTACGCCGAAAGATGCAGATATCCAACGTTGGGGTTTGCTTATAACTATCCCAGAATCAGAGTTAGCAAGCTTTGACAATTCAAAGTTAGTAAAGCGCTGGCAACAAAAATCATCAAAGCGCTACCGAGTAGTGCTGAAGAACATTTCAGTTCAAGGCAAATGGTCCAAAGCCGAACCTTTTAAACCTGATCTCTTTGATCCACCTTGGAATGGAAAAATAGTGGCACTCACCCGGGCACGGATTAAATGGTTAAAGAATCCGATTTTTTGGCGTTCAGTGCCACCGGTAACGGTTAGTTTGAAATCTGCAACCGGGTTGATTTCAGCAATTGGAATTGGTGAAGCTCCGCTTGGATTACAAGGAACATTTTCAATATGGGAGTCGAACGCGGCAGTTCGTGCATTTGCCTATCAAGGTGAGGCGCACAAGGCAGCAATCGCCGCTACTGCACGTGAAAGATGGTACTCGGAGGAATTATTTGCGAGGTTCGCGGTGATAAGTGAAAGTGGCTCGCTTTAAGGCAGAATAGCGCCATGTCAATTCGTCAATATCGACCAAGACGAAATTCGCGAGGTTCAATAACAACAGCTCAACAAATTATTTTGGGTTCCGTATTTTCGATTGCGCTTTTATTACAAGTTGCATACCCACTTCTCTCTGGCGAGCCACTTCGCTTGGTAACAATTGCAACGGTTTATTGGGCAGCTGGTGCGATGTCGCTGCATGGACTTTATGCATATGGAATGAATTACGCACTTCGATATATATCAATAACTTTTGTATTTGCTTTAATAGTAGAACAAATCGGCAGCCGAACTGGCTGGCCATTTGGAACTTACGCTTATGACAATTCATTGGGTTATCAAATTTACGGTGTGCCGCTTGTGGTGCCATTTGCTTGGATGATGTTGGCGCACCCACTATTAATCGCAGCGCGCCGAACTTCGCCGCATTGGGTATTTCTCTATGGCGGTGCTGGATTAATGGCGTGGGATTTATTTCTAGATCCACAAATGGTGAGCGCAGATAGATGGACTTGGGAGATTACTGGTCGTACTGTGCCATTTCAGCCAGAAGTTCCACTGCTAAATACTTTCGGTTGGTTACTAACTGGAATGGGATTGATGGCGCTCTTACATCTTCTACTTCCACGTGAGCGACGTAAGAATGGCGCGGGCCTCTTAGTTCCTAATATTTTCTTGGGATGGACTTGGTTTGCTGGGGTTTTTGGAAATGTATTCTTCTTTGATCGACCAGGTGTTGCATTTCTCGGCGGATTATTATTTGGGCTGGTTCTGGCGCCATACTTCATTACGCTCTCGTTTGGGCGAAGCGGCTAACTATTGTGCTTTTAGTTGGAACTTTCCTGGCTCTTGGCTCATTACTTCTCACAATTATTAATGCGCTAACCATTAAAAAGCCAAGTAAATCAAGGCTTGCTCTGACTTCGCCAGTCTCCATATTAATTCCGATGCGGAATGAATCTAGTAATGTAGAAGAAGTATTGAGTTCAGTGGATTTACAGAATGGTTTAACCAATTATGAAATCATAACTTTAAACGATGGTTCAACCGATAACACTGAGACCTTAATTTCCGAATACCAATTCAAGGCAAATTCATTAGCAATTCAAGGCCAAGTACTACCAAATGGCTGGTTAGGTAAAAATTTTGCTTGCCATCAATTAGCCGGCGCAAGTAATTCCAAATACCTAGTATTTCTCGACGCAGATGTTCGCTTGTCCCCTGATGCAATTCATAGCTCGCTAAATACGTTAGAAGTAAATGGCTGGGATTATATTTCGCCATACCCTGCGCAAATAGCGCTAACCCCATTAGAACTATTAATCCAACCATTACTACAATGGAGTTGGTTTGCAACGGTGCCATTATTTATTGCGCAAAAATTTCGACTAACTTCTATGGCGGTTGCTAATGGCCAGTTTTTCTTGGTAAAGCGGAGTGCATATATGGAGTGCGGTGGGCATGAAGCCATCAAGAGTGAAGTAATTGATGATATTGAGTTAGCACGATTGCTTTTGAAATCTGGATTTAACGGTGGTGTTGCCGAAGGTAGCGCCATTGCAAAATGTCGGATGTATCGAAATGCTAATGAATTAGTAAACGGCTATCGTAAATCACTTTGGCGGGCGTTTGGATCACCTCTTGGGTCTTTAATAGCAATTGCGTTGCTTACAATTTCATCGATCTTGCCATTAATTTACGGGTTGAATGGTTCGTTTTTAGGTTGGATCGGTTATCTGGCGCTGGTTGCTTCAAGGTTGATCACCGCGCTACAAACTAAATCTAGGTGGGAAAGTGCTTTCCTGCATCCATTATCAATTTCGTTACTTATTGCGCTAATTTGCTGGTCTTGGATAGGAAAAATTCGCGGAGACTTGAAGTGGCGGGATCGTAAAGTATGAGCAAAATCGTTGTAATCGGTGCTGGAGTTGGTGGCATGGCTACCGCTAGCCGGCTAGCTAAAGCTGGTCACAAAGTTGCAATCTACGAAAGCTCGGACCGTACTGGCGGAAAATGCAGAACTGAATGGATCGATGGTTTCGCTTTCGATACTGGACCGTCGCTGCTTACTTTGCCGGCGGTGTATAAAGATTTCTTCTTAAAAACTGGGAAGCGATTAGAAAATGTTTTGCAAATATCTCCAGTTGATCCAGCTTTTTCATACCACTTTGCGGATGGAAAGAAAGTTCAATTTTCAAATCTCGCCCACCATAAAACCAGAGCCGCAATATCAGCAGCGTTTGGCGAAGCTGCAGGTGATGATTGGCATAAAATTATGCGACGCGCTGAGCGGATGTGGAGCGCTTCTCGAGTGCAATTTGTCGAAAGCGAATTGCGTTCGATTTTTAGTCTTTTAAAAAGTAAAAGTATTTTTCGAGATCTAATTGAGATTGCACCTTTTACCTCACTTCGAAAATTAACTAATCGCTATACAAATTCACCTTATATTTTAAAAATTATCGATAGGTACGCTACTTATACTGGGTCAGATCCCCGCAAAGTTCCAGCAGTCTTATTAACAATTGCTTTTGTAGAAGAAGCATTCGGGGCGTGGCATCTCAAAGGCGGCATCGGAAAACTCTCGGAGGCGCTCGAACAACGGTGTCGCGATTTAGGGGTAGAAATTTATTTGAATCAGCCAGTCCGTGAAATTCTCCATCAAAGCGAGAAAGTCTCTGGCGTTCTCTTAAAAAATGGCGAACAAATAAGCGCTGAAATAGTTGTTACAAATGCAGATTCGGAAATCACTTATTCAAAATTGCTACCAAATAAGCCTAAAGTCACGCGCAAAGCCCGCCGCAATTTGGCTAAATCGAAGCCATCGCTTTCTGGATTTTCATTACTAATTGGGTTAAAGCCAGATTTAACTGGAAAAGCCCAGCTTTCACATCACAATGTTTACTTTCCTGATAATTATGACGATGAATTTGACGCGATTTTTATGCGAAACGAACCCGCACCTGATCCAGCTATTTATATCTGTGCACCAAAAGATGAAACTATGGTGAAAAATCCAGGTGAGGAAAGTTGGTTTGTCTTAGTAAACGCACCCCGCCATGAACCAGGGATTGGATTTGACTGGAAAAAACCGGGGGTAAAAGAATCATATGCGCAATTGATTTTAAACAAAATGACGGAACGAGGATTAGATATTCGCGAACGGATTGTTCTGATGGAAATCCGAACTCCAGCCGATTTAGAAGAGAGTGTAAACGCGCCGGGTGGCTCAATTTATGGAACTTCAAGTAATGGTGCGCGATCGGCATTTCTTAGAGCAAAGAATCGCTCACCATTAGCAGGCTTGTATTGTGTTGGTGGGTCCGCACACCCAGGTGGTGGTTTGCCACTAGTAGGTATTAGCGCCGAGATTGTTGCAGATGCAATTGGTAAAGCTTAAATATTTTTATAAGCAAAACGTACAACTGTCGTAAAACTTAAAACTTGGAGTATGGCCCAAGTAGTTGCTAGCGCAGTCGCATAATTTAACTCCAAAAAGTTTGCCACAATCGCTATAAACAAAATGCTGGCTCGGATTGGCCGTTCACCTATCGTCACAACACCTACTTCTCGTAGACCAAGCCCGCCAGCTCTTGCTCTTACATATTCTTGTGTAAATGCTGCAAGCCAAGCAATCAAGATAATCCAAAGTGGCGCACCCAAGTAATAAAAAGTTAAGGCCCAAAATCCTTCAGAGATGCGATCCACAATCGCATCTAAAATTGCACCTCTTCTTGAAATCTCGCCTTTGATTATGGCTAATGAACCATCCACGCCATCAGAAGCCAGGGAAAGTACTAGGAATAACGCCGCTAACAGGGTCTCTGAATTAATGCTTGTCAGAACTGCAAAAACTAAACCTATGAGGGTAATGGCATTAGGCGAGATTCTTAATTTCTCTAACAATTTTGCGATATTGAACGAGATGGTTAACCAACCTTTTACGATTCCAGAAATCTTGGCGCCACCATGTAAATGGCTCCAGGTTTGAAAAAAATCTTTACGGTTCATATCAGCGCAGCCCGATTCTTTTAACGATCTCTTTAGTCGCATAAGCGCTATTCATTGTGTAGAAATGTAACCCAGGTACGCCCATCGCAATTAGTTCATTACAAAGGTTTACCGCAATTTCGATTCCTAGAGCTTTCACTTTCTCAGAATCATTTTCCACTTCGGTAAATGCTTTCATTATCGCTGATGGTATTGGAGTTCCACCTAATTGTGCCATTCGACTTAATTGTTTAACTTGCGTGATTGGCAAAATTCCAGCGAAAATTGGGAGTTTAGATCCGCGCTCTCTTAATTCGTTAACTAAATTGAAATACTTATCAGCCGAAAAGAAAAATTGGGTTGTGGCAAATTGGGCACCACGCCGTTCTTTTTCCAATAAAACTAAAACATCCTCCGTGTAATTACCATAAGATGCCGGATGGCAATCTGGAAAAGCTGCAACCCCCACATTAAAGTTTGCAGCTACTGCTAGCGAAACTAATTCATCTGAATGAGTAAAACCGCCAATAGTTGGAATCCATTCTGATTGTGGTCCAGTTGGTGGATCGCCACGCAACGCCAAAATATCGCGAATACCCGCGCTCCAATATTGATCCAAAATTTCCGAAAGTTCTGCTTTCGAAGACCCGATGCAAGTCAGGTGTGCGACGGTCCGCAATCCGGTTCGAGCGGTAATTTCTGAAGTAACTCGAACGGTGCGTTCGCGGGTCGAACCACCAGCCCCATATGTAACCGAAACAAATTCTGGATGGAGTGAATTTAATTCAGTTAGTTCAACCCATAAATGCGCTTCACCCTTTTCATCCTTCGGTGGGAAAAATTCCAGAGAGAAAATTGGCTGCCCATTTGGGGTCTCAAACGAAAACGGGCGCTGCATAGCAAGGGAGGGTACCGTTACCGCGTGAATTCCACTGCGAACCAGAACACCCTTGATTTCATGGCGCGCGTTCGCGGTGAGGTTTCGACTGAACTTAATAAGTTCCTAACCGAGCAAGGTCAATATTTAAATTCGATTGGTATCGAACTAGCGTCAGTAACAAATGCAATCAAAAGCTTTCTACTAGATGGTGGCAAACGATTTCGACCACTCTTTGCATATGTTGGGTATTTAGCAGCTGGTGGGCCAGAAGATAAATCTGTTTTGAAAGCAGTATCTAGTTTAGAGCTCTTACATGCATGCGCATTAATTCATGATGATGTCATGGATGGATCTGACACCAGACGTAATGCACCTGCCATCCATAAAGTTTTTGAAGGGATGCATGCTGCCGATAATTTAACTGGCGACAGCAAAAGTTTTGGTATGTCGAGTGCGATACTGCTTGGCGATCTAGCGCTAATTTGGTCAGATCAAATGTTAAATCAATCTAATATTTCAATTGAAGCCCGAATTAGATCTCTAACAATTCACGACGAAATGCGAGTTGAATTAATGGCTGGCCAATATTTAGATGTACTCGAACAAGCTCTAGCTAGTAAGAGTGTGGCACGTTCGTTGAAAGTAGCGCGCTATAAATCTGGGAAGTACTCGATTGAGCGGCCATTACATTTTGGTGCAGCAATTGCAACTGATGATGCTAAAAGATATCAAGTAATTTTCTCTAATTTTGGATTACCGCTTGGTGAAGCATTCCAGCTTCGCGATGATTTACTTGGTGTTTTTGGTGACCCAGAAGAAACTGGGAAACCGGCGGGCGATGATTTGCGAGAAGGTAAGCGAACTGCGTTAATTGCGATGACAACCGAGCGAGCTAATCCGCTACAACTACAAGTCTTAGATAAATATTTTGGAAAAGCTGATCTAGATTTTGCCGGAGTAGCAAAGCTCCGCGAATTAATCACAAATACTGGCGCAGTTTCAGATTTGGAAAAATTAATCACAGAATTATCTGATACCGCCCAGAAAGCGATAAATCACGAAGTAATTACCAACGAATATCAAAATCTGCTAACAGATTTAGCAATAGTTGCCACACAACGGAGTTATTAATGGTTAAACGAGTTAAAGGACCGACCGATCATGTTGTAATTGTGGGCGCTGGCCTGGCTGGTTTAAGCGCTGCGCTTCGTCTTGCTGGTGCCGGTCGAAAAGTTACGGTAGTTGAACGGGAAAGCGTTCCTGGTGGTCGCAATGGATTGTTAAATAAATCTGGATACGCCTTTGATACTGGTCCAAGCGTGCTAACTATGCCGGACTTAATCGCGGATGCGTTTGCATGCGTCGGTGAAAACATGACGGATTGGTTAGAGCTCTCCCCGCTTAAACCGCTCTATCGCGCATTTTATGCAGATGGTTCGCAACTTGATGTCCACGCCAATACTGCAGAAATGGAAATTGAGATTGCTAAAACTATTGGTCCGGATGAAGCTGCTGGCTATCGAAAGTATGTAAATTTTGTAACCAAACTTTACAAATATGAAATGAATGACTTCATTGATAGAAATATTGATTCACCTTTAAATTTACTAACCCCAAATTTAGCCCGATTAATAGCGCTCGGCGGATTTCGCAAACTAGCTCCTAAAGTTTCGCAATTTCTAAAAGATCCGCGAACCCAAAAGGTCTACTCATTTCAAGCGATGTATGCAGGTGTGAGTCCGCAGCAAGCGCTAGCAATTTACGCAGTTATTGCATATATGGATTCTGTAAATGGGGTCTTCTTTCCTAAAGGTGGAATGCATGCTGTGCCGCGAGCGCTAGCAGCCGCCGCAGAAAAACATGGCGTGAATTTCAAATACAGCACAACAGTAACTTCGGTCGAACATCGAAACGGTCGGGCGACCGCAGTGATCACAGATACCCAGGAGCGTATTGAATGCGATGTAGTGGTTTTGAATCCAGATCTTCCGGTCGCTTGGCGCGACCTGCTTGGTAAAACTCCACTCTCAGTTAAACGACTTAACTATTCGCCCTCATGCGCGACACTGCTGATTGGATCTAATAAGTCCTACCCACACCTAGCACATCACAACATCCACTTCGGTGAATCGTGGGATGGCGTATTTGAAGAGTTAATCAATAAGAAAACGCTAATGACTGATCCTAGTTTGCTAGTAACAATTCCTACGTATGACGATAAATCTTTAGCCCCCGCGGGCAAACATAGTTATTACGCATTATTTCCTACTCCTAATCTAGGGGCAGATATTGATTGGAATGTAACTGCTCCAAAATATCGCGACCAAATGATTAAAACCATGGAGGATCGCGGTTATACAGATTTTGGTAACTCGATTGAGGTTGAAACAATGACCACTCCGTTAGATTGGGAACGAATGGGAATGGAACGTGGCGCACCTTTCGCAAGCGCTCATACATTTTTCCAAACTGGTCCATTTAGACCGCGAAATATGGCGCACGGTTTTGAGAACGTAGTCTTTGCTGGATCTGGCACCCAACCTGGAGTTGGGGTACCAATGGTTTTAATCTCTGGAAGGCTGGCTGCGGAGCGAATTGTTGGAACGATTAAATAGATGGACGAACTCACCGCTGCTGGAATTTTAGATCCGCAGTTACGAGCTTCTTATGCGGAATGCAAACGCTTAAATTCCTTACATGGAAAAACTTA
This sequence comes from Actinomycetota bacterium, assembly GCA_947491605.1. GTDB lineage: Bacteria > Actinomycetota > Actinomycetes > Nanopelagicales > Nanopelagicaceae > UBA7398. The sequence continues at coordinate 9,204 of CANLJW010000007.1, forward strand.
CTACCTAGCAACACTTCTATTACCGAAAAGTAAACGACCACATGTGCACGCCCTCTATGGTTTTGCCAGATTTGCCGATGAAATTGTGGATGACCTGGCATCGACCCTCTCGATTTCCGAGAAAGAAGTAGTGCTCACAAATTGGAGCCGAAAATTAATTCAAGATTTAGAAAATGGTGTAAGTAATGATGATATTGGTCGGGCGTTAATTAATACCGTAAACCAATTTAAGATACCGATTCACTATTTTGAGGCATTTCTAAAATCTATGGCAATGGACCTAACTAAAACGTCTTACGAAACTTTTGCCGAATTACAAGAATATGTATATGGATCTGCCGCTGTAATCGGTCTGGAAATGTTGCCAATTTTAGGCGGAGCCCAAGAAGCGGCGTACGAAGCCGCAGAGCAGTTGGGAACTGCATTCCAGCTAGCGAATTTCATCCGAGATGTCGGCGAAGATTTAGAGAGAGGCCGTATCTACCTACCTTTGCAAGAGTTGCAACAATTCGGGGTTAATCGCTCGATGTTGGAAAAACGGATACTTACGCCAGAAATCAAAAGTGCACTGCAATTTCAAATCGCTCGAGTCCGGCAATTACAAAGAGCAGCAATGCCCGGCATCGAACTGCTAGACCGAAGCAGTCGTCCATGTATAAGAGCAGCAAGCGAACTTTATTGCGGGATCGTTGATGAAGTTGAAAAAATTGATTACCAAATATTTACAAAAAGAGCGAAAACTTCTACGTTCCGAAGGATTTCAGTAGCACTCCCAGCGTGGCTGCAAGCAATCAGCGCTCGTCGCTAGGTGCCCGACGTCCCCAAAATATCCACATTGATAAAACAGATAGCACTAGTGCGAATCCAAATAGTAAATCTTCAATCGGCGCTGATGCGATTCTGAGACCGAAAATAGTTGCCTCGTTATACATCACAATATTTCTTGATGTTAACCACCAATTTGTCAGTAATTGAAACGGCAAGATTATGGCGTAGGAAGTCCAAAATACTTTTCGAGTGATGAGCTTGGATTTAATAACAAATAAATCTAAAACAATGGCGGTGAAAAGTGAAATTACTGCGATCATCGAATAACTCATTTTTCATCACCAATAATCCAATGTTTTTTTACGGTACGGACTGCTTCGATTGTCATCAGCGCGGCTAGTGGCACAATTAAGAAAAAGAGGAACTCTTCAAGCGGAATATTTAAGGGACCATAAATACCAATAATTTGCTTGGGGTCAAAGTGCCAATGTCCGTTTTTGATCGCGTAGCTATCCCATAGGAGAAAAATTAAAGCGCTTGGCAAGATACTTAAAAAAGCACGCTTATATCGGCGCAGCACTCCCACTTTAAGAACTACTTCTAGCCAAAACGAGCCAACTACAGTGAAGCCGAGCATCGCTAGATAACCAAATTTGAGCACGCCATATCTTCTCCTATATCTACAAAAAAACTTAACTCTGCTAGCCTTTCAACATCGGGAGCCAAAATTTGGCTGAGAGGGTCTGCGCCGCAGATCGACCGTAGCACCAGTTCGGTAATGCGAATTGGAAAGGAGCAAAAATGTCATCAATAATGGTCACGGTTTTTACGGCATGGGGTTATGAAGTTTCATTCCTAGAACTTATTTCGGTAATTACATCAACAGTCGGCGTTGTCTTAGGGGTTTTCGGGGTCCGAATTACTTGGCCCTGGTGGGTCGCTAGCAGCATTTTATATGCAATTTTCTTCTTCCAAGTAAATCTAATCGCTAGCGCGCTTTTGCAATTTGTTTTTGTCGCTGCTGGCATTTGGGGTTGGTTTGGCTGGGGTCCAAAAGGTGCAATCCCAGCAAAACTAAAAAATAATGAGAAATTGATTTGGTTAGCAATGTTGCTAGTTTCTTGGATTGCGCTAGCCCCCGCACTGGCAAAAATCGGCGCGGCTGCAACTTGGCCAGATTCATTTGTATTAGTCGGCAGCACCGTTGCGCAAGTTTTGATGGTGTTAGAGAAATATGAAGCCTGGCCACTTTGGTTTGTAGTCGATGCCGTCGCAACTTGGCATTATGGTCGACAAGGCTATTGGTTTACATCACTTCTCTATGGCCTTTTTGTACTTATAGCAATTGCTGGATGGGTGCGTTGGTTCCAACGAGCTGAAACAAATGTCAGAAAATAATTTTTTAGAATTAATTAAGGATGTTGACGCTGCGCCACCTGCGTGTGGTGCTACTCGCGTAATTGCAATCGATGGTCCGGCCGGCTCTGGGAAAACCACGCTTTCATTTGCGTTAGAGGCAGCGCTAAGCCAATTCACGGTAGTAACCATTCACATGGATGCGCTTTATCAAGGATGGGATGATGCCCTCACTTCTACATTAACCCGTAACCTTGAGAACCAGATATTAAAACCAGTTGCCCTAGAAAAGCGCGCCGAGTATCGAGTATTTGATTGGTTCCAGATGAAACCAGGCATTACGGTTTCGTTTGATCCGCCGCAATACTTAATCTTGGAGGGGGTTGGTTCAGCTCAAGCAGTTGTTCGTAAATATGCAAATTATTTAATCTGGATAGATGTAGCAACTGAACTTGGTTTAAAACGCGTTCTAGCTCGGGATGGAAATGAAATTGAGGCCCAGATGCAAAAATGGCAATTGCTTGAATTGGATTATTTCGAACGCGATAAAACCAGGGAGTGCGCGAATCTGCGAATTGATGGCAATTTATATTGAAATTGACCCTACCCTCCCCGATTTATAGCTTGCCCTTCTCTAAGATTTCGTCGTGTCTGACTTATCCGGGGAAATTATTGATGGCCGCTACCAACTTACCCGGTTAATTGCCTCTGGTGGCATGGCCACGATTTATGCAGCGCTAGATTTACGACTTGATCGACATGTTGCAGTAAAGATTATGCATCCGCACTTGGCGCAAGATGAAGCTTTCGTTGCGAGATTCATTCGCGAGGCCAAAGCCGCAGCCGCGTTAACGCACCCAAATATTGTGGCAGTACAAGACCAAGGCTGGAATCAAGGTGGCGCACCCGCAGTCTTTATTGTGATGGAGTTAGTTGAGGGAAATACGCTTCGCGAATATTTGCATGAGCAAGGATCACTAAGTATTGACCAAGCAATCAGTGTCATCTCTCCCGTTTTAAGTGCGCTAAGTGCAGCACATAAATTAGGAATTGTGCATCGCGATATAAAGCCAGAAAATATTTTAATCTCTAAAGATGGTCGAGTGAAGATTGCGGATTTCGGTTTAGCTAGAGGAGCACTTCTCGGAACAACCATGACCGTTGAATCTAGCGTAATTCTAGGTAGCGTTTCTTATTTATCTCCCGAACAAGTGCAACGTGGAATTGCCGATGCCCGTAGCGATGTCTACGCCGTTGGAATTGTGCTATTTGAAATTCTTACTGGCGAAAAACCTTATAAAGGTGAAGACCCGATTCAAATTGCTTTTAAGCATGTAAATGAAAAAGTTCCCGCGCCATCCACTCTTAAGCCAAGCATCCCACCAGAAATTGATGCGCTAGTTCAACGGGCTACTGCATCGAATCCGGATCAACGACCTAAAGATGCAACTGAACTACTAGCGGAATTAAATAATATTTCAGAAAAGTTCACACCTAGCAAGCGGCAAATGAGCCTTGAATTAGATCTTCCACCAATTTCACTTAAGCCAGTAAAAGAGCGCTCAAAAAGAGCTATGCCAAAAGGTATGGCGGCTCTAATCTCGAAAACCGAACAAATAGTTAATAAGGAACCGGCGGTCGCTGCATTGAAAAACGAAGATAAGAAAATTTCTAATACCGCTGAAATTCGAAAGAAACGCAAACTATCAAAGCGGATAAAACGAAATAGATTTATAGCGCTGGGTACTGCGGTCGCAGTTGGAGTTGTTGCTTGGTTTGTAATCCTTGGTCCAGGTGCTCGGGTCGTAGTTCCTTCAGTTGTCGGTATGTCCGTAAAGAACGCTACTTCCCAAATATCGCCCCTTGGGTTACAAGTATCAGTAAAAGCTGAAATTTACAGCGAAGATGTTGAAAGTGGGAAAGTTATTTCTTCGATACCTGGTGGCGGTGGAAAAGTTGAAAGTGGCAGCACCGTTTATCTAAATATCTCTAAAGGGAAAGAGCGATATAACGTTCCCCAACTAAAAGGACTGCAACCAGATGTTGCAATTAGATTAATTACTGAACAAAATTTAAAAGTTGGTAACCAAACTGAAGCCTTTAATAGTGAGATTCCACTTGGCTACATAATTTCATCTAGCCCAGCAAGAGGTGAAGCACTTAAACGCGATACCGTCGTAAATTTCACCGTCAGTAAAGGTGTAGAGAAAATTGAAGCAGCAGCGTACCTGGGCAAAAGTGGCGAGCAAGCGCTAAACGAACTATCCGACGCTGGTTTTAAGGTAGATGTCAATTATGATTTTGATGAATCCGTCAAGAAAGGTTTGGTTATAAAACAAACCCCCGATGGCAGTCAAGCGATTCCAAAAGGTAGCGCGATTGCTCTGATAGTTTCGAAAGGTTCTCAATATGTATTCGTGCCTAATGTAATTAATAAAGGAGTCGCAGAAGCTACTAAAGATATCGTCAACAGTGATTTAGCCGTGATAATCAAGAAGATTGGAAGTAAGAAGGTTAAAACTGTCACTAATATTTCACCAAAAGCTGGTACGAAAGTTAAACGTGGCTCGAAAATCACTATCACTGTAGGCTAACTCAATGCCTAAAAGTGAAATAGTTCGTCCACGAATTGGTGCACATGTTCCGACTTCTGGCGGAATGGCTAAGCGTTCCATTGCTTATGCCGAGACCATCCAAGCCGAAGCCATTCAAGTTTTCACTTCAAATCCAAGAGGTTGGGCAACCCCCGAAGCAAATCCAACCGTAGATCTAGCCTTTCGCGAAAAATGCGAAGAATTAGATATAGCAACTTATGTACACGCGCCATTTCTAATCAACCTTGGTTCCCCTACTGTCGGAACTTACGAAAACTCAATTCGCTCTACTGCATACTCTCTGCAACGTGGCCAAGATATCGGTGCGCTCGGAGTCGTGATCCACACTGGCTCTGCTGTTGACGTTAGCCATGTAGAAAGCGCTTGGAAGCAAATTAAAAAAGGAATGCTTCCAGTTTTAGAAAAATTAACTGATGATTCTCCAATGTTGCTTTTGGAACCAACTGCCGGTCAAGGGCAATCTCTTGTTAAAAAATTAGATGACTTGGAAAATTACTTAAAAGCATTTGAATACCATCCAAAGGTCGGAATCTGTCTTGATACTTGTCACGTCTTTGCGGCTGGTCACGATATTAAAAAGAAAGGCGGTATGACCGAAACTCTAGATTTATTAGTACAAATCGCGGGTATTGAGCGAATTCAATTAATTCACGCCAACGACTCAATGGATGTACTAGGCGCACTTAAAGACCGCCATCAAAATTTAGGTGATGGTGAAATTGGATTAGATCCCTTTAAAGAATTGCTGGCTCACCCCGCCGTTAAAAACGCACCTCTGATTCTAGAAACTCCGGGCGAAGAACCAGAGCACAGCAAGGAAGTTGCGCTCCTAAAGAAGTTTAGAAGTGCAATTAAGAAATGAAACACTCATTAAAGTTCAAGCTCGCACCGCTTGCGCTTGTCGCAGTCGCCGCGATGTGGGGGGCAACATTTGTATTGATGAAGGATTCCATCAGTCGACAGCCGATAAATGATTTCCTCTTCACTAGATTTTCGTTAGCTACTTTAATTCTGATTTTATTGCGGCCAAAAGCGCTTAAGTTAATCAACCGAGATCTCGCACTCCGCGGAATTGGTGCTGGCAGTTTTTTAGGTTTAGGTTTCATTTTTCAAACTTACGGACTTAGTAATACCACAGCAGCTATCACCGGATTTATTACTGGGCTTTATGTTGTATTAACACCATTAATCGCGGCATCAATTTTGCATCGAAAAGTTAAGGGTAAAGCTTGGATAGCAGTTGCAATAGCCACAATTGGTTTGACTTTTTTATCGTTCCAAGGGTTTTCAATAAATTTTGGCGCATTCTTAGTTTTGATTTGCGTAATTTTTTTCTCTGCGCACATTATCGCTTTGGGTGAATGGAGCGCTGGTAGAGATACCTATGCGATGACCATCGCCCAACTAGCCACTTGCGCCGCTATAACTGGGGTTGCATCTATTCCAGGCGGGTATGTATCCCCGCCGGACAAAGGTGTTTGGGGAGTTGTAATTTTCTGTGCGGTATTTGCGACTGCCTTTGCATTCATAATCCAAACTTGGGCGCAATCGGTAATGTCCCCAACAACGGTTGCCGTGCTAATTACGAACGAGTCCGTATTCGCAGCACTCTTTGCAGTTTGGTTCGGTGGCGAAATTCTTACGCCTAAAATTATTATTGGTGGAATTTTGGTATTAATCTCAATGTATTTGATTGTGTTAACTGAAAAATAGTTCCATGAGAGGATTACGCCATGACTACAGCTTCGCAACTCCCTATTGTTGATTTGCGCTCCGACACCGTCACCCGCCCATCTAAAGGGATGCTCGCAGCCATTTCTGCCGCAAAAGTTGGCGACGATGTTTACGGTGATGATCCAACAGTTAATTCGCTCGAAGAACGAGCTGCAGAAATGTTTGGCAAAGAGGCTGGATTATTTGCAGCGACCGGTTCACTCACAAATCAACTGGCAATAAAAATGTTGGTGAAACCTGGTGAGGAACTAATTTGTGACGAAAATTCTCATATCGCTCGGGCAGAACTCGGCGCCGCCGCAGTCTTTAGTGGAATCACAACGCGCACTTGGGCGTCTCAAAATGGAATTCTTAAAGCTGATGATGCGATGCGAATTGCTCGACCAAATTCTGGAGTGCATTTAGTCTCAACCACGGCGATCGCAATTGAGAATACCCATAATTTTGGTGGCGGTACCGTGCAATCCATGGCTGAAATTGTGGCTTTACGAAAAGCCTCGCTCTCATCTGGAATGACCATGCATTTAGATGGTGCGCGGATTTGGAACGCTCACATCGCACAAGGTTTTGAACTTAAGGAAATTGCAAAATATTTCGACACCATCAGCATCTGCTTATCGAAAGGTCTCGGCGCGCCAATTGGGTCGGTAATGCTTGGCAGCAAAGAACATGTGGCCAGCGCTCGAGTTTGGCGGAAGCGATACGGCGGTGGCATGCGCCAAGTGGGAATAATTGCAGCTGCTGGACATTACGCCCTTGATAACAACCTGCCATTGCTTAAGGAAGATCACCGCAGAGCACAAATTCTTGCGCAAGCATGCGCCAAGGTTGCGCCGAATGCAGTAGATGCCAGCAAAGTCGTAACTAATATTGTTGGAATTGAATTGGGTTCGCTTAACATCGATTCAGCAACTTTTGTACAAGCCGCTAAAGATGCAGGCGTCTGGGTTGGCGCAATTGGACCAAAATATGTTCGATTAGTTACGCATTTAGATCTAACTGATGAATTGGTCGAGCGGGCTGCGGTTGTGCTCGCGGATTTATTGCAAAAAGCCCTCGTGGCGTAATAGCCATTCTTTCGAATCTAAACCATAACCGTAATTACCTAGCGCACCGCCACTCTTAACAATGCGATGACAAGGAATAATTGGCGCAATTAGATTTTTTGCACATGCAGAACCTGCTGCACGAACTGCTTCTGGCGAACCGGCTCGGTGTGCTAAGTCGGCATATGAAATAACTTTTCCAGCTTTAATTTTTCGCATAGCTTTCCAAGCAGCTTGTGAAAAACTAGCCCCAGGTTGCCTAACTGAAATTGAATCTAGCGCATTTAGTTCGCCATCAAAATAATCCAATACTAAATCACTTATCTTTGCGATTTTTGAAACTTTAGAAATCTCACGAGCGCGATCAATTTCATCTAATCGATCAATCAGATTTTCAACATCTCCAAAACCAGAAGCTAGAACTACATGCTCGTCAGCAATAATGTGGAGTTGGCCAATTGGCGTTTTATGGCTAACCCGTAAGAGCATTTGAGAATCTTAGTTCGTAACCAAAAAAATTGAAATAGCGGTCTCTAGCGGTCTCGCAACATCTCAGCTACTAAAAAGGCTAATTCTAAAGCCTGGGTGTGGTTAAGTCTTGGGTCGCATGCTGTTTCATAACGAGTTGCTAAATCTTCATGCGAAATCTCTTCACCACCACCAACGCACTCAGTTACATCATCTCCAGTTAGCTCGATATGAATACCACCTGGGTGGGTACCGCAAGCTTTATGCACTTCAAAGAAGCCACGAACTTCATCCATCACATCATCAAATTTACGAGTCTTGTAGCCACTTGGAGCTTCGTAGGTATTGCCATGCATCGGATCGCATACCCATAGAATTTTTGCGCCAGATTTAGTTACTGCACTAACAATTGTTGGCAAAATTTCTCTGATTTTCCCAGCGCCCATCCGCGTGATAAAAGTTAAGCGGCCAGGCTCGTTATCCGGGTTAAGTTTTTTAATGATTGCTAACGCTTCATCGGGGGTGGTCTTTGGTCCAATTTTCACACCGATTGGATTCTTTACCTTTGCCGCGAAATCCATGTGCGCGCCATCTAATTGTCTAGTTCGCTCGCCTATCCATATGAAGTGCGCTGATACATCGTAGGCATCGCCAGTTCTAGAATCGATACGAGTGAGTGCTTTTTCATATTCCATTATCAAAGCTTCATGGCTTGAATAGAAATCAACGGTCTTAAATCCGTCTGGATCTACACCAGCAGATTTTGTAAATGCTAGAGCTCTGCCAATTTCTTTTGCCATCGCTTCGTAGCGTGGCCCTATTTTTGAATCTTTAATAAAACCTTTATTCCATTCATGTACATGGCGAATATCAGCAAATCCACCTTGGGTGAATGCACGCACTAAATTTAGAGTTGCTGCAGAGGTGTTATAAACCTTGACCATTCGATTTGGATCATGCGTTCTCGATTTTTCATTAAACTCTAAATCGTTTACGGCATCGCCACGATAGGCCGGCAGAGTTACACCATCTCTAGTCTCGGTGTCATTACTACGTGGTTTGGCAAACTGACCTGCCATTCTGCCAACTTTAATTACCGGCAAACTTGCGCCATATTGCAATACTGCCGCCATTTGTAAAATTGTTTTAATTCTATTTCTTATGGAATCCGCAGTTGCGCCAGCGAAAGTTTCGGCGCAATCACCACCTTGTAGCCAGAATGCAGCTCCAGCCGCAGCTAGCGCAACACGCTCTTTTAAGTTATCGCACTCACCTGCGAAGACCAGTGGCGGAAACGATCGTAGCTCTGCAACAGCGCTAGCGACCGCTACTTTGTCTGGCCAGGACGGCTGTTGCGCAGCGGTTAGCGAAGCGTTAAATAGCGCTTCGATTTGGGCCGAGCTATTTCCGCTATTCATTGGGAAAGGATAGAGAAGTTCTGGTAGTTGGCGGGGCCAATTAACCAAAGAAGATCTCAGCCTCCTTTAGTAACTCTGGATCAACGGTTTTGAGTTTTTCGGTAGCCGATGCCAACGGAACTCGTGCAATTTTGGTGCCATGGAGCGCCACCATCTTGCCCCAGTCACCTTCGTAAGCTGCTGTAATCGCATGTAAACCAAATCGAGTTGCAAGTACCCGGTCAAATGCAGTTGGAGTTCCACCGCGTTGGATATGGCCAAGAATTGTGGTGCGCGCTTCTTTACCAGTTCGCTTTTCAATTTCTTGCGCTAGCCAATACCCGATGCCGGAGAGTTTTACATGACCGAAGGCGTCTAAAGTATTATCTTTAGTAATCAAATCGCCATCCTGTGGCAACGCGCCTTCAGCAACCACAATGATTGGCGCATAACTTGATTTGAATCTAGATTCAACCCACTCACAAACTTTATCGATGCTAAATGGAACTTCTGGAATCAGAATGCATGCTGCGCCGCCAGCAAGACCAGAATGCAGTGCAATCCAACCAGCATGGCGACCCATAACTTCAACGATTAGCGCGCGGTGATGAGATTCAGCCGTAGTGTGCAATCTATCAATTGCTTCGACTGCAATATTTACTGCAGTATCAAAACCAAATGTGTAATCAGTATTATTCAAATCATTATCAATAGTTTTCGGAACGCCAATTACTTTTACGCCAAGCTGGTCTAGTTTTGTCGCAACTCCCAATGTGTCTTCGCCGCCAATTGCAATCAGCGCGTCAATCCCCATTTTTGCTAAATTCTCTTTGATCTTCGCCACGCCGCCATCAATTTTGAATGGGTTAGTTCTAGATGAACCTAGGATTGTGCCGCCTCTTGGCAATATTCCGCGGGTTGTTGCGATATCTAACGGCATTGTTAAACCTTCAAGCGGCCCTTTCCAGCCATCCCGAAAACCAACAAACTCGAAACCATATTCTTTTACGCCTTTTCGAACTAGCGCTCTAATCACCGCATTTAATCCTGGACAATCTCCGCCACCAGTGAGAACTCCAAAACGCATAATCTATTTGCTCCGATTTCGAATAACTATGAGATAAATCGCATCAATAAGGTCATCGTTGACTTGGCTAGTCTACCGTTAGCCCCTTACCTTTAGCGAAATACCGTAACCGTTACAGCGAAAGGCAGCGCCCTTAAAGTGAAATCCCGAGATTGGTTCTTATTCCTAATAGCAGGCGTACTTTGGGGTATCCCTTATTTATTTATCTCAATCGCAGTAAATGAGCTTTCACCCACAATTGTTATTGTCACTCGAAGCACTATTGGCGCTCTGATTTTAGGCGCGCTTACAATTGCGCAAAAAACGTTCTTTACCGAAATTAGGCATTGGAAATTGATTTTTATTTACGCAATTGGAGAATTAATTGGGCCTTGGTTTTTTATCACACATGCTCAAGAAAAACTTTCGTCGGGATTAACTAGCCTATTAGTTTGTACAACCCCGATTTGGGCAACTGTCTTTGCCTCAATCTATGGCGACAAATCAGTTTGGGAAGGTAAGCGAATCGTTGGGTTAAGCGTTGGCTTTACTGGCATTATTTTCTTAGTTGGCTTAGAAACATTTAGCAACATTGGAAATGGTTATGCAATAGGTGAAGTGTTACTCGCATCGATTGGTTATGCATGGGCGGTAAATATGATTATTAAGAAATTGCCTAACGCAGATTTACTTGCAATAAATGCAGTTGCGTTGGCGATTACTTCTCTGGTTTATCTGCCAATTGCACTCTTTAATTTACCTACAGAAATGCCATCAACAAAAGCAATTACAAGTTTGATTGTGCTTGGAGTTTTCTGTACCGGCGGCGGTTTCATTTCGTTCTTCTTAGTTATACGAAAAATGGGAGCAGCAAGAGCTTCATTAGTGACTTATATGAACGTTATGGTCGCAATTTTATTAGGTATAATCGTGCTTTCAGAGCCGATAACTTTGGGGATATTAATTGGATTACCACTTGTGTTAGTTGGTTCATATTTAGCCAGTCGAAAACACGAGTCAGCAGTTATTCAGTAAATCCCATCCGACCAAGTGCTTTTGGATCTTTCTGCCAATTAGCCGAAACTTTTACGTGAAGTCCTAGAAATATCCGTCCCTTTACTAATCGTTCAATTTCTGCCCGCGCATTTGTGCCGACTTTCTTTAATCGCTCCCCTTTATGTCCCAAAATTATAGATTTCTGACTATCTCGCTCTACGTGAATCGTCGCGTGAATATCATAAAACGGACGTTCATTAGGTACGCGCTTCTCTCGCTCTGTCATTTCATCCACAACCACCATTATGGAATGTGGCACCTCTTCAAATACGTCGACAATTGCAGCTTCGCGAATATATTCAGCGATCGTATGTTCGAGAGTTTGATCGCTCAACATCTCTTCCGGATAAAAACTAGGACTTTCGGGAGAGTACTTTGCAAAAAGTTCCATAATTAACGCCACTTGATCACCTCTTTTTGCAGAAAGTGGCACAACTTCATCCCATGCAAAACCAGCATCTTTTGCAAGTTTGGCAATAGCTAATAATTTTGGTGGTAACTCTTCATTGCTAACTAAATCGGTTTTAGTTAAGATCGCAATCTTTTTTGCACTGCGCTGAGACGCCATATCTTTTGCGATAAATAAGTCACCGTGACCGATTTCTTCATTAGCTGGCAAACAAATTGCGACTACATCTACCGAGTCCATGCTTTCGCTAGCCATTGCATTTAAGCGACTTCCTAGCATTGTTTTTGGCTTATGCACGCCTGGCGTATCAACTAAAACGAGTTGGTAGTTTGGTTGGGAAACAATGGCCCGAATCGCATTGCGTGTGGTATTTGGATGGTGTGAGGTAATAACTACTTTCGAACCCACTAGCGCATTTACTAAAGTAGATTTTCCAGTATTTGGCCGACCAACAATTGCGATAAAGCCAGCTCGGTGTTTAATTTCGTTATTATCTGAACTCATCAGAGGAGAGCGTACCTGCTAATGGGCTCATCAACTCAATCGCGTCATTGGCGGAAGTAACAATTTCAGCGCAACGCTCTGCAATTAATCGATGACAACCATCACTTGTTGGAGAAGTTATTGGACCAGGGATCGCCATCACAGTTCGATAGATTTCCGCAGCATCTCGTGCAGTCCGCAGCGAACCACTGCGAAATGCGGCTTCGACCACAATTGTGCCGAGCGATAACGCAGCAATTAATCGATTTCGCGCGAGAAATCGCTCTGGCTTCGCTCGCACATTTGGCATTACTTCAGAAAGTAGCGCCCCGCTCTCCGAAATTTCATTAAAGAGTCGGTCATTAGCGGCGGGATAATTAATGCAAACGCCGGAAGCTAGAACCGCGTAAGTAGCGCCTTCTCCGGCAAGTGCCCCTCGATGCGCTGCAGTATCAATGCCATAAGCTCCACCACTAATTACGGTCCAACCATTGTCCGCAAAACTCGCACCGAACTCGCTTGCTACTCGAGCTCCATAGGTCGATGGATTCCGAGTTCCGACTATCGAAACTTTCTTTCCACTATTTAACACTCCTTTAATAACTATTCCAATTGGTGGCGCAATTAAATCATTTAATGAAGTTGGCCATTCTGCAGATTCTGGCGTAATAAAGCTGGCTCCGGCTGCTGTTATTTCAGCCAACAATTGTTGGGAGTTCGAATTTTTAATTTCTGTAGAAATGAAATCAATTGAGTTTTTATCGGTTCGGTAGCCATTACTAATTATCTTTTCTAGTACTAAATCTGATCCAAAAGTTGCAATTTCATTGCTCCAGAAAAGTGAACCACCTTCGATTGCGGCAAAGAGTCGAACTCGTGTCTCTCTTGTATTCATCCAAATAGTTCCATGCCTTCACGTAGTGCAAGCGCTCGCTTTACATCTTCTAATAGGGGTAACTCATGCTCTGCTAAATCAGCAATACTCCAAGCTAACCGTAACGTTTTATGAAAACCTCGTGCGGTTAGATTTTCTCGATCCATTTCATTATGCAATAGTGACATGCCGGTTCGCTCTGCTTTGAATTCATTTCTTAGTGCAAATGCCGGAATCTCGGCATTGCGAGAAATATTTAAAGTAGCGAATCGCTTTGCGGCTCGCGCCCGTGCCAGCGCTACCCTTTCTCTAACAACCGCGCTACTTTCCCCAACTTCCCCACTTGCAAAAGCAGTTCTTGATGGCGGTTCCACTTTAATTCTTAGATCTACCCGATCAATAAGTGGCCCCGAAAGCCGATTCAAATAGCGCCGTACTTGTAATGATGAGCAGCTGCAGCCCCGTCCTCTGCCAGAAAGTCGGCCACACGGGCATGGATTTGCAGCGAGCACAAGTATAAAATCCGCTGGAAAAGTTGCGCTGCCAATCGCTCTAGTTATTGTAATTTCGCCTGATTCCAAAGGTTGGCGTAGCGCATCTAAAACGCCGCTAACACATTCTGGCGCTTCATCTATGAATAGAACTCCATTATGAGCTAACGAACATGCGCCAGGTTTTATAACGCTAGATCCACCGCCTACCATCGCAGTTCGCGTTGTGGTGTGATGTGGCGAAATAAATGGTGGTTCTTTTGAAAATAAACCACGTTCTTTTAGTGCGCCAGCAACCGAATGAATCGCACTAACTTCGAGCGCTGCTTTTTCGTCTAGTCCTGGCAACAACGAAGGTAGTCGCTCTGCCAGCATAGTTTTGCCAGTTCCAGGTGGTCCAATCATTAATATGTGGTGGCCGCCAGTTGCTGCTACTTCTAAGGCATATCTAGCGTCGGGTTGGCCGGCCACATCCGATAAATCTTTAAAACTATTTACTTTTTCGATTGAAATAACTTCTTCAGCTTCAACTCTGATTCCAGATCGCAACCATTTCAATAATTCCGAAATGTTTTCCATAGGGATAATTTCTAAACCAGATACTAACTTTGCTTCTGCAGCATTTGCTTGTGGCACGATCACGGTTTGAACGTCGCTATGCAAAAGTGAAATTAGCGCTGGCAGTACTCCCCGAGCTTCGCGGATCCGACCATCGAGCGCGAGCTCGCCGTAAAAAACAGCTCGATGTAACCGTTCGGCGGGAATAACTTCTTGCGCGGCCAAAATCGCAACTGCAATTGGTAGGTCAAAATTCGAACCACTTTTTGGTAACCAAGCAGGCGAAAGCGAAACCGTAACTTTCTTATTTGGCCAGATCTCCTGCGAATTAACTAATGCAGAACGGACCCGATCGCGGGATTCCATTAACGCTAAATCTGGTAAACCCAATAATGAGTAATGCGGTAAGCCATCTGAAATATCGACTTCAATCTGGACCAAGGTTCCAGCTAGTCCCATCAAGCTAACGCCATGGGTTACTCCAATAGTCACAGCACGGCTTCGCGATAATCTATTTCGATTCCGCCGGATGGCGCGATAATTACGGCGGCGGCATCAATCTGGAAATCTGCGCCAAATTTTGAATTGGAAACTAGCCACGCCAGCGCTAACCGTTGTAATCGATAAGCCTTATCTGGGCTGATCGCCTCCAATGGGTGACCGAATGCCATCGAGGTACGAGATTTTACTTCAACAAAAGTAATTTTCCCGTTTGGCGATAACGCAACTAAATCAATCTCGCCATCTTTGATCCGCCAATTTTGCGCGAGGATCACATAACCTTTTTTCTTTAAATGATTTGCTACAAAAGTCTCGCCAACTTCACCAATTAACGCCGCTTGTTTGCTTTTTGCCATGGCGTAAGGCTATGAAGTATTTAATCAGCAATTCGGGGTACCGTTACTAAATGTGAATTATTAACCGTTGTTAATAAGGTCTGCAATATTTGCAAATGATTTACGATGAATTTCAGTAACCCCAAATTTAGCAAGGGCGGCTGAATGCTTTTTAGTTATATACCCTTTATGTGATGACATTCCGTAATTAGGATATTCGCTATCGAGTTCTTGCATTATTCGATCACGCGTGACTTTAGCTAATATTGAAGCAGCGCTGATCGAGACTGCAACTTGGTCACCTTTCCAGATCGCGAGTGCCGGAATTGCAAGTCCCGCAATTTTATAACCATCAGTCAAAACATATTCGGGCTTAGATTTGAGTCCGAGAACTGCTCTGCGCATTCCTTCGATATTTACTCTATGCACTCCGCCGATATCTATTTCACTTACTGTTACCGAAATAATTGCGTATGAAATGGAATTATCAATAATCAGCGTATAAAGTCGCTCGCGTTCCTTTTCCGTTAACTCTTTGGAGTCGCGCACTTCAGCAAATTTTTCCGAAAGCGGATTATCTAAAATAACGGCTGCGATTACTAGCGGGCCAGCGCAAGCACCCCGTCCGGCTTCATCAACTCCGGCGATATATTTAAAGCCAGTGCTAATCAGCTTGGCTTCAATCATTTAGCGATCCTTTAATTAAAGATCTGCGGCTATTTTTTAGTTACGGTTACTTTAGATAAATCGCTAGCAGCTGCAATCAATTTTACATTTTTCAAGGGCCAGACCACAAATGTTGCGCGACCAGTAACAGTAGAGAGCGGAACCATCCCTTTATGCGGATCATCGGTGTGGAATCTGGAATCTGCGCTTGCACTGCGATGATCTCCCATCACCCAGATAAACCCCTTAGGAACGGTAACTTCAAATTCGGTATCACTTGGGCGATCACCTTTGAAAATGTATGGTTCTTTAACTGAAATGTTATTCACTTTTAAATGATGGGTTGCATCGCAGCAGACGATGTGATCGCCACCAACGCCAATTACGCGCTTAATCAAATATTGCTTTGCTGGGTTAGGCAGAACCCCAACGAAAACTAAAGCTGACTTTGCTTTGCCGACTATCCCAGCATCGGCTGGGTCAGGTTCGGGTAGCCAGCCAGCCGAATCTCGGAAAACTACTACTTCGCCACGCTTGATCTCACTAAAAAAATTACCGATTTTATTAACACCCACGCGATCATTGACTTGAAGCGTGTTCTCCATTGATCCCGATGGAATATAGAAAAATTGAATTAAAAAAGTCTTGACAACAATTGAGACTACTAACGCGACAACTACAAGGAGTGGAAGTTCTCCTAGTGAACTAAGCTTCCGTTGTTTGCGCATCTGAAGTTTCAACAACCGCTTCAGTTGGAGCTTCTGCTACAGCTGGCTTCACTTCATCAAGAATTGATGTTGTGGTTGTTGAATAAGCGGCCGCTAAATCATCGCCACCGCGCTTCTCTTTAATCTTTGCAGCTTTGCCACGAAGATCTCTTAAGAAGTAAAGTTTGGCGCGACGTACATCGCCCTTTCGAACTAATTCAATTTTTTCGATAACCGGCGCGTGTACTGGGAAAATACGCTCTACGCCAACGCCATATGAAATCTTGCGAATATTAAAAGTTTCACGAACGCCTGATCCTTGTCGGCCGATGACTACGCCTTGGAAAACCTGGATACGGCTCTTGCTACCTTCAATAACTCGTACGTGAACTTTAAGTTCATCGCCCGCACGGAAGTTTGGGATATCAGAGCGGAGAGAAGCGGAATCGACCGCATCGAGCACGTTCATTATTTTTCCTAACGCTATTTAACACTTTTTGAGGTGTAGCAAGTCGAGCTATCACCCGACAGACCCCGTATCTTGCCATAGCAAGCGGGAAACTACTAAATCGCGAGCGCAGCCAACAGCTCGCGATGGAGCGCTGGGCCAGCCGCGAGGACCATCGATTTCCCAGGAGCGCCGCCCGTCCGATCTGAGATAACTGCCCCGGCTTCGGTTGCAATCAACCCACCCGCCGCTAGATCCCATTCATTTAAACCTTCTTCGAAATATGCATCAACCGCACCCATTGCTACATAACAGAGATCGACTGCGGCGGCTCCATTTCTTCTAACGTCACGAATTATTGGTAACAATTTTGCGATATCTGCACTCTGCGAAACTCGGGCCGAACGGTCATATCCAAACCCGGAAGCGATTAACGCATTATCTAAAGTCACTGGGTTATTGCAAGAAATTTTAAGGCCGTTATAAAAGGCACCGCCGCCACGTGTTGCCCACCAAAGTGAATTTGTGGTTGGTGAAAAAACGGCACCGGCAATTACACCGGTTTCGTCTTTTACGCCGATACTTATATTCCAACCTGGTAATCCATAAAAATAATTAACAGTGCCATCAATTGGATCGATAACCCAAGTAACACCACTCTTGCTTTCGCGGTTTGCGCCCTCTTCACCAACAATCCCATCGTCGGGTCTTACTTCTAATAAGGATTTAACAATTAGCGCTTCGCTTTGAATATCCATCTGCGTTGCAAAATCTAAGACCGATGATTTTTCCGATAGATCGAATACTGCCGGACGCTTCATTAGTAATTCGCCAGCTTTTTTTGCTACTTCAATTGCTAAGTCACATAACTCTTGGCAATCACCATTAAATGTCATGTCTTAATCTAACCACGGCTAGACTAGCCTCGTGATTGCGCCTTACTTAAACATATATCGCACAAAAGGTGCCTTTAAATTCTCGCTCGCCGCATTCATTGCGCGGATGCCGATATCTATGATGTCCATTGCAATTGTTTTCGTTATAGTGGCAAAAACTGACTCTTATGCGCTAGCCGGAACTTTTACTGCAATTGGTGCGCTGATGGCTGCCTTCGTTGCGCCATTTTGGTCGCGCGCGGCTGATCGGTATGGCCAGAGCCGAATTCTTTCGATTGCAGTGCCGATTCACATCATCGCGCTACTTGGCTTCTTAACTGTGATTCGACTTGATGCGCCAAGATGGAGCTGGTTCATATTGTTAATCATCTTTGAAGGCGTATTTGTGGGAACCGGTCAAATGGTTAGACGGCGCTGGTCCCACGTGCTTAACGGTGATTCAAAATTAATGAATACTGCTTACTCGGTCGAATCTTTGCTCGATGAAATTGTTTTTATGGTTGGACCAATAATTACAACTTTATGCGCTACCAATGTTGGACCATACGCTGGCGTGTTAGCCGCCGCAATTTTTCTATCAATTGGTTCGATACTTTTCATAGCGCAAAAAGGGACTGAACCTATGCCACACCCTAAAATAAAAGGCGTAAAACATAAAAATCCAATTTTTACTCTGGAAGTACAGGCGATCTTTTTGCCGTTTATTTTCACTGGCGCATCATTTGCCGCAATCGGCTTAATCGTAGTTGCCTATGCTGATCAATACGGAGCAAAGTCGCAGACTGGATTGCTATATGCAATTTGGGCGTTGGGAAGTTTGATCGCAGCATTTATCAATGGTGCGCAGCATTGGAAAATTTCAGTAAAGAGCCGATATATATTTTTTACCATAGCGCTGGCTATTTTTACTCTCCCGCTCTTGTTGGCAGCCAAACTTTTCCCCGGTAATCTACTGATGCTTTCAATCGCGCTATTTCTCAACGGAATATTTATCGCGCCACTTATTGTTGCTGGATATACCGCTGCTGAAAATTTAGTAGAAGAAAATCAAGTTACTGAAACGTTGGCGTGGATTCTCTCTGGATTAATATTGGGTGGAGCGCTTCCAGGTGCCATAACAGGTCACATTATTGATACAACAGGCGCTCAAACTGCATTTATAGTGCCAGTAATCGCAATGGGAATTTCAATACTAACTTTGATTTTCTACTTTAAAGTCTGGCTAAATCCTAGAATGAAATAGGCATTAGGCCAGGTTTATCGAGTGTTATCCCTGACTTACTCGAGAGATTGTGGCAATCTTTCCCCGTGAATTCAGATGAACCATCCGAAAATAAGGATCTTCGAGTCGTAGGCCGCTCTGAAGATGGCAACCATCTGGAACTAACCGATAACGGCGGCGGAACTTACACGGTTCGAATTAGCGACTCGCTCCGCGCAACCGTAAATCAAGCAAAACTTGCGGCCGTCCTAGATCAAACTTTGGAAGTTATGACTATTAAAGAGATTCAAGCGCGGTTGCGCGCTGGTGAACGCGCTGATGAAATTTCACGCATAGGAAATGTTTCGATGGAAAAGATTGAAAGATTTTCTGGGCCAATCATGCAAGAACGTGCATACATCGTGGACTTAGCGCAGAAAACTCCATTACGAAAAGATTCGCAATCTCAGACTCTTGCTGAATTGGTATTGCACCGACTCGCGCCACGTGGGGTCGACATGAATTTAGTAAATTGGAATACCGCAAGGAGTGAAGACGGTAGCTGGAAAATTAATTTAGATTATCCAAACCGAGATGGTGCCGGAACTGCAACTTGGAGTTTTGATGCAGCTCGTAAAACTTTAACTTCAGAAGATGAAGGTGCTCGATGGATTGGCGGCGAAGAAAGTCTTGCTAAGCCAGCACCACGCAATGACCATGGCATGATTTTTCCAACTGGTGATACATCGAATTCAGATCGACAAGCTCCGCGGTTGGTCTCAGTTAGAACTGATCCGATGCAAGATGAAAATAATCCAATTGAAGCGCCAACCGCCCCAGCGCTTCAGGAAACTTTAGATATTGAGCCAGAAGCAAAGCGCGATGGTGTAAAACGGAGAATCTCAATCCCATCTTGGGATGACATTATGTTTGGTTCTAAGCGAGACAAAGAAGAAGTAGAAATAGAAGAATAAATCTAACTTGCACTTCCGCAGAACAACGGAATCTCTAACTCAGCTGGCGTAAGTCCGCCATGATGGCCAACCATAGCTAATTGTTGTTTTTCCTTATCCGGTTCAATTAATACCAAATCGCCATTAGGAATCGCAATTACATCGCCCAAGCGATCAAAGCTATCTTCAGTAACAAGTGCCCCAAATAGGCCCGCCGTTATTGCATCTTTTTTCAAATATAACAGAACTGCTTCGCCAAAAAACTCTTGCCATTGCAAAAACACATCATGATCAGAACCATCTCTGACATACAGATGTCTGGCTCTCGGTTCGCCACCTATTAGAGTTACATTTTCCAATAGCGAATTATCTTTACCTAATATGGTGAAATCTTTCCGATTAATCATGCCGTGGTCGGCAGTCAACCAAATTCGAGTTCCAGATGGCAACCGCTCAAGTAGCCCAGTTACTAACTCATTAGTTTTTGCAAGTGCAACTAACCATTTCTCTGAACCCATACCATCGCTATGAGCCGCCTCATCCAAATCGCTGATATAAACATATGCAAACGAATTTGGCTTTGCTAGCGCAATTGCCGCTTGCGTAATCAATTCAGTCGAACTATTACCACCACGATATTGAGCGCCGCGCAGCGCAGCTTCAGTAAAACCACTATCTTGATAGCGTTTTGCAGCTACATGTGAAACAGAAATTCCAGCGCGAACTCCACGTTCAAAGAGAGTATCTACGTTCTGCCATGTAACTGGATCAACTCTTTCATCCCAACGTAACGCGTTTAGAAGTCGTCCCGGTACACCACTTCTTGGAACCCGCATGGTGTATCCCAACATGCCATGTTCGCCTGGATGAACTCCAGTACCTAAAGAAGTTAAATTAGTAACTGTAGTAGAAGGAAAATTAGATGATAGCGTCGTGATAAATTTCATTTGATCTTTAATCGGAAGTTGTGAACCATATTCCGCAATTGCATTACTTCCCATACCATCAATAAGAACTATGCACTCACGTGCTGCCGGGCTCTCCCCAATTAAAAGCGAATCTTCCGTATCTGATAAACCTAGGCTCGAAAAAACTGACTGCGATAAGTCAGAGAGTAGGTGCGCCATAGGGCGTATCTTTCCAGTAAAAATTGACGATAACCTTCAGCCTTATGAGCACTTTCGCTACTGCGGTAAAGCGTGCGATTTCCGATAAATCTCCAATTGTTGCCTTGGAATCCACGATTATTAGCCATGGACTCCCGCGTCCAACAAATTTAGAAGTCGCCCTTGAGGTTGAAGCGATTGTTCGAGCTAACGGTGCAACACCTGCAACAATTGCAATGATTGATGGCGAGGTTCACATTGGACTAGAACCAAGTGAATTAGATCGAATTGCAAATGATGCGAATGTAGCGAAAGCATCCACTAGAGACTTAGCAATATTTGCAGCCAAAGGAATTAGCGCGGCAACCACGGTAGCTGCAACTGCCCAGATTGCACATGCTGCTGGTATTTCTTATTTTGCAACCGGTGGTTTGGGCGGAGTCCACAACGGTGCTCGCGAATCTTGGGATGAATCTGCAGATCTATTTGCACTTGCAACTACCCCAATCACCGTCATTTGCGCCGGCGTTAAATCAATCTTAGATGTAGCAGCCACTTTGGAACGGTTAGAAACTTTTGGTATTCCGTTAATCGGCTACAAGACCAACCGATTCCCTGGTTTCTATTTGATTGATTCCGGATTTCCGCTAGAACATCGCGTAGATTCGGTATCTGAGATTGTAGAAATCTTAAGTAAGCGTCGCCAACTTAAAACTGATGATTGCGCATTAATCGTTGCCAATCCGGTAGAAACTGAGATGGTACGCACAACCCATGATCAACTTTTAAAAGCTGGCTTAGAAAGTGCAGCGGAAAAAAATATTACTGGCAAAGCGGTCACCCCATTTTTGCTAGATTTCTTTCACAACGCCAGCAATGGCGAATCTCTTAGAGTAAATATTGAAATCATTAAATCAAACGCAAAACTAGCGGCACAAATTGCCGCGGCTGCTCGATAAAAATGGGGCTAATCCTTTGCATCGGTGATGTGATGCTTGATGTTGTAGTTCGAATCAACACTGAGGTTAATTACGGAAGTGATACCCCGGCCAAGATCTCAACACATGGTGGCGGCGCAGCGGCAAATGTGGCTTCATGGTTAGCTTTCTCAAACCACGAAGTACAACTTGTCTCCCGAGTTGGGGATGATCCTGCCGGCACTGCAGTAATGGCTGAGCTTGATAAATTAGGTGTGCAGCATGGAAATATCGTTATTCAAGGCGCCCAAACCGGAGTAGTTGCAGTGCTGGTAGATAAAACTGGCGAACGAACAATGTTTCCGGAATCTGGTGCAAATTCCGGCTTAAACCTTTCGGATCTACCAGCTTTGGAAAATGTTTCGGCAGTTTATCTATCTGGTTATTCGCTGCTGAATCCAGCGTCTACTACTGGGGTGGTTGCGATGGTGAACGCAATCACATCTGCAAAGATTCCAATTATTTTTGACCCAGCTTCGGTTGGAACTATGAACTATGTCGGTCTAGCATCTGTAAAAAATATTCTGCCAAGAATGGATATCGTAATTCTCAATGAGGAAGAGGCCTTTTATTTAACCGGAAGAAGCGATATCCAATTAGCGCTTAAAGAACTCAACGAATTAGTCCCAATTGTTGTAATCAAACGTGGATCTCAAGGAGCTATTGCGATTAAACGTGATCTTGATTCTCTTGAAGTATTAGCAAAATCTGCAAATGTAATTGATACAACTGGCGCTGGCGATGCATTCGCTGCTGGATTTATCGGTTCTTGGATAGAAAAATCTGATTTATTGGCCGCAATGGGAAGCGCCATTGACCTTGCAACCCAATGTGTCGCAATTATCGGAGCAAGACCGCCCGTCAATCCCTAACTTTTCTACTTTTACTTGGCAGAATCACGCCCGTGAGTAAAAAGCCAGAGAGCAAAGCAAGTAAGAAGACAGCCAAGGTTGTCGGTCCAAAGCCAGGCGAATACGCCGGCAAGATCGTTGACATTGATGTCTCCTCTGAAATGTCAGAATCATTTCTGGAATATGCATACTCAGTTATTTATTCAAGAGCACTTCCAGATGCGCGCGATGGTTTAAAACCAGTACATCGAAGAATTCTGCACCAGATGGCAGATATGGGTCTTCGTCCCGAACGCGGCCATGTAAAGAGCGCGCGAGTTGTTGGTGAAGTGATGGGTAAATTGCATCCACATGGCGATGGCGCTATCTATGATGCGTTAGTTCGTATGTCACAAAGCTTTTCAATGCGATTGCCACTTATTGATGGCCACGGAAACTTCGGATCGCTAGATGCTGGCCCGGCCGCGATGCGTTACACCGAAGCGCGATTGGCAAGCGCTGCCATGTTGATGGTCGAAGAAGCTGATGAGAACACCGTAGATTTCGCTTCGAATTACGATGGCCAATTATTGGAACCTCAAGTTCTACCCGCGGCTTTTCCTAACCTATTAGTAAACGGCACAACTGGTATCGCGGTCGGTATGGCTACAAATATGGCGCCGCATAACTTGGGTGAAGTAATTGCAGCGACAAAACATTTGATTGAAACGCCAAATGCAACGCTAAAACAATTAATGAAATTTATTCCTGGTCCTGACTTCCCTACCGGTGGCGAGCTGGTCGGTAAAGAAGGAGTGCTCGAGGCATACCAAACCGGTAAAGGCGCGTTCAAAGTTCGAGCCAAAGTTGAAATTAGTAAAGTGACATCGAGAAAAGTTGGCATAACAATTACCGAGCTCCCATTCAACATTGGTCCGGAAAAAGTTGTTGAGAAGATTTCAGATTTAGTTAAAGCTAAGAAAATTCAAGGAATCTCAGATATTATCGATTTAACCGACGGCCAACAAGGCACCAAGGTTGTAATTGAACTTAAGAATGGGTTTGAACCAGAGGAAGTACTGGCAAATCTTTACCGGCTAACCCCGCTTGAAGATGCTTTCTCCATTAATGCAGTTGCGCTAGTTGGTGGTAAGCCACGAACTCTTGGCTTAAAAGAATTCCTTCAAGTCTTTATCAACCATCGAATTGAGGTGGTCACCCGTAGATCTAATTTCCGTAAAGATAAAGCCACTGCGAGATTGAATTTAGTAGATGGCCTTCTCAAAGCAATTATCGATATCGACAAAGTCATTAAGATCATCCGAGGTAGCGACGATGCTAATGCCGCAAAAGCTGCGCTTATTAAAGGTTTTAAGTTAAGCGATGAGCAAGCTATTTATATTTTAGATATGCCACTCCGACGCCTAACCAAAATGTCTAAGTTGGAATTAGAATCCGAACAGAAAGAACTTAAAGCAACTATCGCAGCTCTTACTGCGCTATTAAAGAGCGATGATGCGCTCCGAAAGCAAGTATCAGATGAACTGACTGAGGTATCGAAGAAGTACGCGACGGAGCGTCGTACAAAACTAATTGATTAAGCGTCGATCCGATCGCGATCGATATCTGCTGTTGAAATAAAGTCTTTACGAGGCGCTACTTCATTACCCATCAAGAGTTCGAACATTTTCTCCGCAGCTGCTGCATCTTTTACGGTAATTCTACGAAGGGTGCGATGGTTTGGATCCATGGTGGTTTCACGGAGTTGATCCGAATCCATTTCACCAAGACCTTTATAGCGTTGGATTGGTTCTTTCCAACGTTTTCCTTGTTTGGCTAAGTCTGCAAGTAATTTTTTCATCTCATCATCAGAGTAAGTGTAAAAAACTTCACCCTTCTTGCCGCCGCCACCTAAAATATCAATGCGATGTAACGGTGGAATCGCCGCAAAAACTCGACCATCATCGATTAGGGGTTTCATATAACGATATAAAAGGGTCAATAGCA
Organism: Actinomycetota bacterium; assembly: GCA_947491605.1. GTDB lineage: Bacteria > Actinomycetota > Actinomycetes > Nanopelagicales > Nanopelagicaceae > UBA7398. The sequence goes on from CANLJW010000007.1 coordinate 34,152, forward strand.
AACAGCGGATATGTGCGCCATCAACATCTGCATCTGACATGAGAATTACCCGACCGTATCGAGCATCATCGATCATGAATGATTTTCCGGAGCCAGCTCCGATAACTTGAATGATTGAGGCGCATTCAGTGTTATCAAGCATCTGAGAGAGCGAAGCTTTTTGAACATTAAGAATTTTCCCGCGGATTGGCAAAATTGCTTGGTACTCCGAATTACGCGCCGCTTTAGTAGTGCCTAGCGCAGATTCACCTTCAACTATAAATAATTCAGTTCTAGAAACATCTTCGGATCGGCAATCTGAAAGTTTGGCGGGTAAGGAGGAACTCTCCAACGCATTTTTACGGCGTTGCAATTCTTTATGGGCTCTAGAAGAGATACGGGTTCGAGATGCCGCCGCGACCTTTTCTAGAATTAATCGACCGTTAGCTTTATCGATGCGCTTTGTCGTGTTGAAGAACTTCTTTAACTCATCACCAACGACGGTAGTTACGATCTTCGTTACTGCTGGAGTACCTAGAACTTCTTTGGTCTGGCCTTCGAATTGTGGTTCTTGCATTCGGACCGTGACAACTGCGGTTAAGCCTTCAAGAATGTCATCCTTAATTACATCTAACTCGTTCTTTTTCAACGTTCCAGTTGATCGCAAAATATCGTTAAAGGTTTTTGTGAGCGCGCGTTCAAAACCTTGAACGTGGGTTCCGCCTTTAGGGGTGCTAATAATGTTTACAAACGAGCGCATCGTGGTCTCATAGCCATTGCCCCATTTAATTGCGACATCTACATCCATATCACGCTCAACATCGGTAGGTTCTAAATGGCCTTGGTCATCAAGCACCGGCACTGTTTCTTGATAATGACCGCGGCCTTGTAGTCGAATTACATCGCCTACTGGATCATCTGGCTGTAAAAAGTGGCAATATTCCGAAATGCCGCCTTTGTGATAAAAAGTCTCACTTGTCTTATCTTTGCTCCGATTGTCATTAACAATGAGCGTGATGCCAGGAACTAAATAAGAAGTTTGGCGGGCCCGTGCGTAAATTTCTTCGATTTCATGTTCGGCATCTTTTAAGAATATTTGGCGATCTGACCACCATTTAACCCGAGTACCAGTAATTTTTGAAGAAACTTTTCCGATAATCCGTAGCCCAGATTTTGCTTCGAATGGCGCGTTTGGACCGTCACCCTCAAAAATTCCAGCAACACCACGTTTAAATGACATCCAATAAATTTTAGAATCGCGATCAACTTCAACATCAAGTCGAGATGCAAGTGCATTTACAACAGATGCACCAACGCCATGCAGACCACCAGTTGCGTTATAAGAACCGCCACCAAATTTTCCACCAGCATGTAATTTTGTCATTACAACCTCAACACCAGTTAGTCCGGTCTTTGGTTCTTTATCTACTGGAATTCCGCGACCATCATCATGAACTTCGATTGATTTATCTTTTTCTAAATTAATTTCAATCTTTTTACAATATCCGGCTAGCGATTCATCGACCGCGTTATCAATGATTTCCCATAAGCAATGCATAAGCCCGCGACCATCGGTAGAGCCGATATACATTCCGGGACGTTTACGAACTGCATCTAACCCTTCGAGTACGGAAAGATCTTTTGCGGTATACCCATTTTCCGATGCAGATACCTCAGAAATACTTGAATTAGATTCGGTAGCCACGGAGGTGAAGAGTATCTGCGCATTGAAAATTGCGATGTCATACGCGCCGAGTAGGCTGTGGAAATGTCGGTAATTCCATGAATTTTGACACGCCCGAGCGTAAAAAAGTATTTCGGCGAGCGGGGAATAAGGTAATAGTGGTTTGATGTTCCACTAGCAGTAACGAAATAAGTACTTCACCTAGGCCAGAACAAGGAGAGCGTAATGACCGAACAAATGATTCTTGAAACAACTCCCCTTAATGCTGTTGATCGTTGCGATCGATGCGGCGCACAAGCATATGTACGTGCCGTTTTAATCTCGGGCGGCGAATTACTATTTTGTGGCCATCACGGAAAAGAGTATGCCGAAGGCTTGAAGTCGGTTTCAGTAAAGATTCACGATGAAACCGCTCGTCTTACCGAAGGGTCAACGGTTCGATAATTCGGTTTATCAGGCTTGGCTTTTTCGTAAATCTCTCTTCTGTATCAGATAAATCGGTTAGATTAATTAACGCATTAATAGCTAAGTAACGAATTGGTTCAAATTCCCAATTTCTAGAACGTCGATTCACAAAGTGCAAATCTCTAACTTCTGATTGATTATCCAATACTTCTGCTGCCATCGCTTTGCCTGCTAAATATGTCATAGTCATTCCATCTCCAGCATAGCCACCAAGTTCCCCATACCCACGATGGTTATCCCAGCGAACATACGGCTCCCAATCACGAGTAATTGCAATAGCGCCGCCCCATGAATGCGTGAACTTAATATCCTTAAGTTGTGGAAACCAACGTTTAGCTAGATTTCTTAACGCTTCATGGGTTTTACTGGAATTTTCGATAGCAGAACTACGTTTAGATTTAAATGGATATCGGGCGCCTCGACCTCCGATTGCTAATCGATTATCAGCAGTTCGTTGGGCATAATTAATTAGATGTGAACCCTCAGCGAAAGTGGCACGTTCAATGTTTCCAACTTCGCGCCAAAACTGCGTTGAAAGTGGTTCGGTAGCAACCATTAACGAATAAAGTGGAATTTGTTCTCGTGGGGCGTCTCGAAATACTTCGACACCGTTAATTATCCGAGGCGCTGTTACTAAGTTGCTGCCCACTAATAATTGGCCAGAATCTGCAATCATGGCAGCTGAATTTTCATAAATAGCCACGCCCTTTTTGGTGAGATGGCGCGCTAATGCGAGCAAGAGTTCCATCGGATTCACAACCGCAGAAGCAGGCGTGTGTAATGCACCGATCGAATCTGCAATTAAAATCTTTTCGGCTAATTCAGATTTGGATAGCCATCGATGGTCTGCATCTTCGCCAGCTTTTAATCGAGTGGCTTGGCCAGGATTTCTTGCAAATATTATGGATCCGCCGCTTGCAAAATTTGCTTCGGTTGCAAATTCGTTAGCAAAGTTGCCAATTTCATTTATTGAAGCTTTGAGCGCTGCAAAAATCGCAGCAGCAGCGCTATTTCCAATTCGCCTGGTTAACGTAGCGCTTGACACTGGATAGTCCGAAGAAACCCAACCACCATTCCTACCGCTAGCTCCGAACCCGAGATGACGAGCCTCGAAAATTGCAATCTTTAAAGTTGGGTCGCCAGCAATTAAATGGAAAGCGCTCCACAATCCAGAAAATCCACCACCAATAATTGCAATATCTAAATCTAGATTTTGATTTAACGTCGGATAATTACTGGGATTTACAGAATCCGCCCAAAGCGACAGATTTCGTTCGAGCGACATTTTTAAAGCGCTGGCGCTTCAAACCCGGTTGCTTTATGGGCACCATCACACCACGGTTTATTATTTGAATTACCGCAACGGCATAGTGAGAAATCTGTTTTAGATTCGATTACGTTGCCATCCGCATCAACAATATCCACAGTTCCAGTGATCCGAATCGAACCATTTTCTTTAATTCGCATAGTTACTTTTTCCGACATTTCAGCTCCTAATCTAGATAGTCTCTTAATACTTGTGATCGAGATGGGTGACGTAATTTCGACATAGTTTTCGATTCAATCTGGCGGATTCGTTCCCGAGTTACGCCGTAAACCTTCCCGATTTCATCAAGTGTCTTTGGTTGGCCGTCAGTTAAACCAAATCGCATCGCAACGACGCCAGCTTCGCGCTCCGATAACGTATCAAGAACCGAGTGCAATTGTTCTTGTAGTAGGGTGAACGAAACCGCATCGGCCGGAACGATTGCTTCTGAGTCTTCAATTAAATCGCCGAACTCAGAATCGCCCTCTTCGCCAAGTGGTGTGTGTAATGAAATCGGTTCGCGACCATATTTTTGAACTTCGACAACTTTTTCCGGCGTCATATCGAGCTCTTTAGCGAGCTCTTCTGGGGTCGGTTCGCGACCTAAATCTTGCAACATCTGACGCTGTACCCGAGCAAGTTTGTTAATAACTTCAACCATATGAACTGGAATACGAATTGTTCGCGCTTGGTCGGCCATCGCACGCGTAATTGCTTGGCGAATCCACCAAGTTGCATAAGTCGAGAACTTATAACCTTTGGTGTAATCGAATTTTTCAACTGCGCGAATTAGACCCAAGTTTCCTTCTTGAATGAGATCCAAAAAGAGCATGCCGCGTCCGGTGTATCGCTTTGCTAGCGAAACCACAAGACGTAAGTTTGCTTCGAGCAAGTGGTTTTTCTTGCGTCGGCCAATAGCGGCTAGCTCTTCTAGCTCTTTCTTTAATCGCTTATCAATTTTCTCAGTGCGTGATGCGAGTTTGATTTCACCTTTACCAGATTTCAAGGCGGCTTCCGCAAATAGTCCAGCTTCGATTGCCATCGCCAGCTCTACTTCTAGCTCAGCATTTAGCAGCGCAACTCTACCAATTTGTTTCAAATAATCTTTTACTGGGTCAGCAGTTGCACCTGCAGTTAAAACTGTCTGCGGTGGTGCATCATCTTCTTCACTATCTTTAAGTGTGAAGGCGTTTACTTCATTGGTGGATTCTTCAGTTAAGTTAACAACTCGAACTTCTGCTTTATCTGGATCAACTGGTTCTTCTGGAGTTTCCGCAACCAAAGCATCTAAATCTTCAAGTTCTACTTCTTCTAACTCGACATCTTCGCCATCAATTTTTTCAACAACTTTTTTTCCGCCCTTAGAAATCGGACCACTTGGCACGCCAGACTTTGCAGCCTTCCGTGCTTCTAACTCGGCCTTAGTTGGAAAGCGATGCGGTCCTTTTTTCTTTGCAGCAGCAGCGGTTGCTTCAGCTGCGCTTTTTAATTTCAGCGCTTCTAATTCAGCTTTAGTTGGAAATAATCTTGGCCCAGCCATTTTCTTAACCGGTTTCTTAGCAACTTTCTTAGCAACTTTCTTAGCAACTTTCTTAGCAACTTTCTTAGCAACTTTCTTAGCAACTTTCTTTACGATCTTTTTTGCAGATGGCTTCGCAACTTTCTTCGCAACTTTCTTCTTGCTTGCGTTTTTGCGCGCACGAGTTACAGCCACTGATCGTCCTTTGTTTTGTCTGGCAACTTCACCAGGTAGTAATTCTCTTGGTTTTTCGGTCTTGCTCTCTTGGCTATATTATAATTTGTCCACAGGTTAATTTCTTACCAAATTGCGCAAAACGCGGGTCTATCTGCCCACTAAATCTAGTTTTAGCCCCAATTCGATGGTTTCTCGGATGATTTCACCGACAGATTCCACCTCAATCAGGAATCCATCATGACCAAAAGGTGAATTAATGGTCTTAACCGGTTTTGCAGTCGGCGTTAGTTCCACGATCTCAGCCTGCAACCGCGGTGGGAAGAGACGGTCAGTATCGATTGAGACCACAACAACTGGGACTTTTACAGTGGCTAACGCTGCCGCTACCCCACCACGATCCCGCCCCACATCATGTGAATTCATGGCATCGGTAAGTGAAATATAAGTATTTGCATCGAAACGGTTCTGTAATTTATCAGCTTGATGATCAAGATAAGACTCAACCGCATATCTACCAGTTTCATCGCCTTGCAATTCTCGTCCGAATCGCACATCCATTTCAGCTTCGGTTCGATATGTAAGGTGGGCAATCTTTCGCGCAATTCCCATTCCCGCAACGGGCCCAGAATCCTGATCGTAATAATCGCCACCATAAAAATTTAGATCAGCTTTGATTGCGGTTATTTGAATCGAGGCAGTTCCAATTTGATCGCCAGTTGCGACCGCAGAAGATCCGATGGTACAGATTGCGCCAATTCGCTCCGGATATTGAATTGCCCACTCCAAAGATCGCATTCCGCCTAGTGAAGGACCGACTGCAATTACATATCCTGGAATATTTAATTTATTTGTGAATATAACTTCCGCTTTAACCATGTCGCGTATTGTTAAAACTGGGAACCTAGATCCCCAACGTTTTCCATCCGGGGCAATTGAAGATGGTCCAGTACTTCCTTGGCAGCCACCAATTACATTTGGACAAATTACAAAATATTTATCAGTATCGAACGGTGAACCAGGGCCGACCATTGACGGCCACCAACCAGGAACATCTGACCATCCAGTTAAGGCATGATTTATTAAGATTGCATTAGATTTTGACTCGTTTAAAGTTCCCCAACTTTGATATGCGATAGTTACGTTAGGAAGAATTTCGCCTGATTCGAGTTCTAAGTCACCGACATTTAGAAAACGGCGATCACCGGGATCATGGTCTTCCAACCACGCCCCGGTAACTCGACGATTAAAATCAGATGTTGCCATCTTTATTTCGCTGCTGCGAAACCAACTTCAAGGTCAGCCTTGATGTCATTGATGTTCTCTAACCCAAGACTTAACCGAATTAGCCCTGGTGTAACACCCGCAGTTAACTGCTCTTCTGGCGATAGCTGTGAGTGCGTAGTTGAAGCTGGATGAATTACCAAGGAGCGAACATCACCGATATTTGCTACGTGGGAGAAGAGATTTAACGCTTCCACAAACTTTTTACCAACTTCGATTCCGCCCTTAATTTCAAAGGAAAGTACCGAACCGCTTCCTTTAGGCGCATATTTCTTGGCAAGCGCATTCCATTTTGATGAAGGTAGCGATGCGTAATTTACTTTTTCAACTTGTGGGTGTTTCTCTAGCCACGCAGCAGTTGCTTGGGCATTCTCGACATGTCGTTCAATACGAAGACTCAAAGTTTCTAAGCCTTGCGCTAACAACCATGCGTTAAATGGGCTTACTGCAGCTCCAATATCGCGAAGTAGAGTTAGTCGGATTTTAAAGATGTAAGCAAGGTTTGCACCAAAAGCAGATCCAACTCCAAGTGCTTGCGCATAAACCAAGCCATGATAACTCTGATCTGGAGTATTGAAACTCTTGAAGCGCTCTGGATATTTGGCGTAATCAAATTTGCCAGAATCCACAATAGCGCCAACTACTGTATTTCCATGTCCGGATAAGAACTTAGTAGCAGAGTGAATAACAACATCTGCACCATGTTCAATTGGACGAATCAAAAATGGTGTCGCAACCGTGTTATCCACGATTAGCGGTACGCCAGCATCATGGGCAACTTTTGCAACTGCTGCGATATCCAATATGTCGTTCTTGGGATTAGCAATTGTTTCGCCAAATAGCGCTTTAGTATTTGGTCGAATCGCTTTCTTCCAACTCTCTGGGTCATCTGGATTCTCAACGAAGGTAACTTCGACGCCAAATTTTGGAAGCGTGTAATGGAATAAGTTGTAAGTGCCACCGTAGAGTGATGGTGACGAAACAATATGATCGCCAGCCTCTGCAACGTTTAACACGGCGAAAGTTGTTGCTGCAGAACCAGAGGCAACTAACAGCGCAGCAACGCCACCTTCAAGTGATGCGATTCGTTGTTCAACAGCATCTTGAGTTGGATTCATGATGCGGGTATAAATATTTCCAAGTTCAGCTAAACCAAATAAATCAGCGGCATGTTTAGTGTCGCGGAATTGATAAGCAGTTGTTTGGTAGAGCGGAAGTGCGCGAGCGCCAGTTGTTGGATCAGGAATTTGTCCTGCGTGTATTTGACGCGTTTCAAACTCGGAATTAGTTACGGAAAATGAAGCCATTGCAAAAACCTCCCCAGATAAAAGGGGGCCTGACTATTTGTGCAGACCCACGCTTGCCGAATGCACATTGCATACGACCTGGTCTTCACCCGGAGCACCCCACCGTGGTGGAGGGTTGCCGTCCAGTAAGCCGGGGCTAATATCTGGAACTCATGACCTGGGGTAAGAGTAGAAAAGTTTTTGCTAAATGTCCAACCCTAAAACCAAATTACAAAGTGGCAGTTGATAACCCGTGCGCTGCCGCCACTGCTTGGTAGTAAACCTTGCCCTCGTGGACGTTCAATCCGAGCGCAAGCGAGCGATCCTTGGCCATAGCTTCGCGCCATCCAAGGTTTGCTAACGCCAAGGCGTATCGAAGCGTCACGTTAGATAGCGCATAGGTTGAAGTAGCTGGAACTGCACCAGGCATATTTCCAACGCAATAGAAAATTGAGTTATGAACTTGGAAAGTTGGTTCGGCATGGGTTGTGACATGTGAATCTGCAAAGCAACCACCTTGATCGATTGCGATATCAACCAAAACGCTACCTGGCCTCATCTTTGAAACTAATTCATTTGAAACTAATTTAGGCGCTTTTGCGCCAGCAACTAATACTGCACCGATTACCAAGTCAGCTTCCATAACTTGTTCTTCAATTTCATGAGTATTTGAAGCCAAAGTTGTAACGGTTCCACTAAAGAGATGATCAATCTCCCCTAATTTTTTCTGGTTTACATCTAAGACAGTTACATCGGCGCGCATACCGTGGGCAATTGAGGCCGCCGCAATTCCGGAAACGCCGCCGCCAAGTACAACAACTTTTCCAGGGCGAACACCAGGTACGCCGCCAAGCAAAACTCCACGGCCACCATTGCTCTTTTGTAGCGCTGCTGCGCCAACTTGCACCGACATCCGGCCAGCAACTTCACTCATTGGAGCAAGCAACGGAAGTGCGCCATCAACTTCTACTGTTTCATAAGCAATTCCAGTGATGCCACTCTTAATCAGCGCATCGGTACATTCTTTAGATGCTGCAAGGTGTAAATAAGTAAATAGAACCTGACCAGCGCGCATTTTTGGATATTCAGCTGCGATCGGTTCTTTAACTTTTAAAACTAAATCGGAGCGCTTCCAAACTTCATCTGATGTCGCAACGATTTGCGCCCCGACTACTTTGTATGAATCGTCCGAGAGCGCTGACCCAACACCCGCATTAGTTTCAATTAATACCGTGTGCCCCGATTTAATAAATTCGCGAACTCCGGCAGGTGTAATTGCGACACGAAATTCATTGTTTTTGATTTCCTTGGGTACGCCAACAATCACGGCACTGCCTCCTCGTAGCGAACCGCTTGTTCGCACGATGAGCGATGTTACTCCGAAAAAAGAGCGTCACAGATTTTGGGGTGTAGGTCAGAGCGCATAGTGGCAAAAGTCTCAGGCGGCCAGCCCGCGTTGAATACTTGCCGCAATAGCTTTGCAAGTGGGTATTTATCGTCATCACTCTGGGCTCTATCCAAAGCTCGTTGTGCCAACGCTCCCTCTCCCTTCTCGTATGAAGTTGCGGCAAAGAGCGTTGCCACTGGAGCGATGTAACCGGATGGTGCAATCCGCAACAACCAGCGCCACAAATTCCAGTAAAGGTCGATATTTTCGGAACAAATCGAGCCAAGTGCAAAATCGCGCACCTGTAAATCATGTAAGCGAACTAGCACTAACGCAATTAATTCTTGATTGTTAGAAATTCCACCAGTTTCAAATTCATTGACCAGATCCATTACCGCCTCAGCGCCCTCACGCTGAAGCAGTTTTGGATCATCGTCGTAATCAATTGTGGGAACGGAATTGATTACCTCTAATAAATCTGGATCAGCACTGATTTGGGAAATGGATTCAACTAATTCATTTAAATCTTGAAACGGTAACGGGTTTCCCAGAGCAACTTGCTCAGCCGCAATTCGAGAATCACTCAGAACCGGAAGTGGGTTCCCTTCGATTGGACAGCATTCGCTATCTGCACAAACTGACGAACGCCATCGCCCAGCTTTAACCACAATCGCTTCTCGTAAATTTATATTTCTTATTGAAAGCGCATCTTTAATTGCTTCTAATAAACTTTCACATTCAAGAATTTGATCTGGTAGGTACGCAACTAGTAATGCGCTCTCAGCTTGGTCCCGCTCTAGATGTGCAACTAAATTATCGATTTGCTCGGAGTCAAAATCTGTCGGAAAATCAACGCGCATCGCCATCCCAACGAGGTCATCTTTGAGGCCAATTAAAACTAATGAATTCTCGGGTTGATAGCCCACAAGAAATGGAACTGCTGCTAATAAATCATGAGGTGTGGTTAAAGTTGTCATTGGCAAATAATGACTTTTCCATTACCTGCATAGATTTTCCAAACTTAAAAATGTGTAAA
>CANLJW010000008.1:0-37767 GCA_947491605.1 Actinomycetota bacterium
AAAATCAATTTTGTTATCCAACTCTTTCCGGACAACTTGGTCTTTTATCTCTTCAATAGTGATCTTCCTAATGGAATTCTTCGAAGCAAACTCTTCTAGTTCGCGCCCGCGCATCATTGATCCATCGTCGTTAACCAACTCTGAAAGCACTGCCGCTGGGTACGAATTAGTTAATTCACAAAGGGCAATACCGGCTTCGGTATGCCCACCTCGTTCGTGGATGCCACCGGCAACTGCAACCAGTGGGAAAATATGGCCGGGGCGCGAAAAATCTGCGGCTCTTGTATCTGGATTGGCTAGCGCGCGTAGCGTATTTGCCCGCTCCGCTGCACTGATTCCTGTGGTTCGCGCCTCAATCAAATCAACCGAAACCGTAAATGCGGTCTCATGGCTATCTTCACTTTTGGCAACCATCATCGGAAGTTTGAGTCGTTTGGCGATCTCATTAGTAATTGCGCCACAAATAACACCAGAGGTATGTCGCACCATGAAACCTATTTGTGCCGTAGTGGCTGTTTCTGCCAGTAAAATTAAATCGCCCTCATTTTCACGATCAGAATCATCGGTGACAATCAAGAATTTTCCATTCTTAAAATCCGTGAGAGCGTCCTTGAAATTACTCATTATTTATCCCCCTTGGCTAGAAGTCTCTCAACATACTTAGCGAGAACATCAACTTCGATATTGACTAGATCTCCTGGCTTTTTTGTTGATAAATTAGTTCTTTCTAAAGTTTCCGGAATTAACCAGACTGTAACCACATCTGTTTCATCATTAATAGTTCCCACCGTTAATGAAACCCCATCAAGTGAGATTGAGCCTTGGTTAACGATGTATTTAGAGAGATGAGATGGAACATTGATATCAAACTTTGCCCACTTATCCCCTGGTGTTAACCCAACAACTTCTGCCACTGCATCGACATGTCCCTGAACCATATGACCACCTAGACGTGAATTTAACTGGGCAGCCAACTCAAGGTTTACCGGACTGCCAACAATAATCTGTGATAGCGATGTTAGTGACAAAGTTTGAGCCATGACATCTGCGGTGAATTCTGTGCCAGATACCGAGGTCGCAGTTAAGCAAACACCATTTAGTGCAACAGAATCGCCAACTTTAATTTGGCTGATCAACTCTGGCGCATCGATAGTAAAGATCGCAGAGCTTTCACCCTTTTCAATTGCGATGATCCGACCCAATTCAGCAACTAATCCGGTGAACATCACTCACCATTTCTAATGCTGTATACCGATTTAACATCGCCATCTAGAACTTCGGTACTGATGTGATCTAGTCGCATTTGATTGCTGATCGTTGAAGGGTAATCAAAGGTAAAAAAGGGCTTTCCGGAACCCAATAGAGAAGGTGCTTGGTAGATAACTAGCTCATCCATAAGGCAGTGATCCACCATGGCACTTCCCAATGTTGGACCAGCTTCTACAAAGACATGATTAACCCCTAGTTCATTGAGTTTTTCAACCAGAACTTCGAGATCCTTAGACTTAACAACAACAGTCTCTGCCGCATCATCAAAAATTAAAGCATCTGTTGGCAGCTCTTGCTCCCCACAAACAACGCGGATTGGGTTATTTGTATATCCAACAAATTCTCCCCGCGGAATCAAATGTGGGTTATCTGCAATAACTGTATTTGTTCCTACCAAAATCGCATCAGCATGGCGACGCATTTGTTGAACATCAGCACGTGAGGTTTGATTGGTAATCCACTTGGATGTTCCATCTGTTGCAGCAACCTTTGCATCAAGTGTTGTCGCAACCTTCCAGGTAAAATATGGATGGTTCTTAGCAATCTTGGTGAGCCAAGCACGATTTGAATACGCTGCTTCTTTTTCAAGGAGGCCGCTGACCACTTTAATACCAGCCGCTCGCAGAGTTTGCCCACCGCCTGCCGCCTTCGCATTTGGATCACTAACTGCGTAAACAACGCTTGTGATTCCGGCATCGATAATTGCTGCTACGCACGGCCCCGTTGAACCAACGTGATTACAAGGTTCAAGGCTTACAACAAGTGTCGCATTTTTAGCTTTCGCACCAGCTGCCTTAATGGCAACAACTTCGGCATGATCTGGACTCTTCATTCGATCATGAAAACCTTCACCAACAATTAGGCCAGCAGAATCAATTACTACTGCACCAACTATTGGATTAGGTGCAGTTTTTCCAAGTCCGTTTTCGGCAAGGGCGATGGCACGTTGCATCGCAACTGTGTAATCCATATCTACCCCCACTCATGTTTCGAGTCGCCGGGGTGTGTGCATGAAAGCACAAATTCGGTAGGCCAAATCAAATGCCTACCTATTTTTGTTTCCTCTCATCCGGACTTTAACCGTCGGTCCCAGAATTACACTGGGTCAACCGATACCTGGCTGGCATCGGGTCGCGGACTATAACCGCCGGTTCGAAATTACATCGACCCCGGAAACAACGTCTTAATTCTATAGCGACTTTGCCCAGTCTGGGAACTTAATACCTTTGATTTATAGCTGCGACCTTCAAGAATCGAAGGCTTCATTCAATTTGCTGGCATCGCCTTTCCCAGCTCCATCAATATATAGATTAATAAGACGAGTAATCTCAGTTTTGTCATCGGAGATGTTCTCTGACCTCCGCAAGATGTTAGATCCCAAAATAACAATAGAGCAACTATTTATTAGGTTTGATAATCGTTATTCCGCCAAGTGAATTGCTATCGAGTTCGGCGAGGGCTTTGGCACCTTCCGCTAACCCAACTTCTCGCTTGACTAGCACTGCAGGATTTAGTACACCGGTGGCAACTAGCGCCAACATTTCTGGATAATCACGAGCAGACATTCCGTGGGATCCAAGCAGGTCAATCTCCCAAGCGATAACGCGGGCCATCGGAATTTCAGATAAACCGTTGGGAGTGGCTAAGAGTCCTAATTGCAGATGTCTGCCGCGGCGTGCCAGCGAAAGGACGGATGCACCGGCGGTTGCTTTGCTGCCAAGTGCATCTACCGAAACATCAGCGCCACCAAGGTTTTGAAGATATGCAACGGGATCTATTTTGCTTGAGTTAATTGTTTCGGCACCGAGAGATTCGGCAATTTTTAAGGCAGCATCGTTAATATCTACGGCATAGACGGTTGCCCCTTTCGCCTTTGCAATCATGATTGCACTAAGGCCAACACCGCCGCATCCGTAGATAACAACTTTCTCGCTGGCTTTTACATGGGCGCGCTTGATTAGGCCCCGATAAGCGGTGGCAAAGCGACAACCTAAAGCGGCCGCGGTAGCGAAGGAGAGCGCTACGGGAATTTTTACTAAATTAAAGTCGGCGTTATTAATTGCAACGTATTCGGCAAATGAACCGTAACCGGTAAAGCCTGGTTGGGTTTGCGTTGGGCAAACTTGTGCATCTCCACGCAGACAATATCCGCACTTGCCGCAGCCAGAGATGAAGGGAACGGTCACGCGATCGCCTACTGAATGCTTAGTGACTGAACTGCCAATGGCGGAAATGACACCCGCGAACTCGTGGCCTGGAACGTGTGGCAGAACGATGTCGGAATCGTGGCCCATCCAAGCATGCCAATCGCTACGGCATAAGCCAGTTGCTTCAACTTTGATTACAACGCCGTCATTAGTTGGGGCCGGAATCGGAATATCAATAACCGATAGTGGTCCTTTGAATTGCGAGAAGAAGATGGCGTTCATTAACCTATGTTAGACCAAGTTAAATATCGAAAAAGTCGATCCGTAACTACGTCCATTAAGTCAGATTACCTGAACTTTAAATAAAAGACATTTCATTGATTGGTTCTACTTAAATAAGTATTTATTCCATCAGCTAAAAATTGTTGTACCTCTGCTGCAACTTCCGGGGAAACCCCCGCTAAAGCATTGAAACCATGTATTGCGCCTTTATAGTCTTTGAAGATTACTTTAACGCCAGCTTTTTCCAACGATTCCGCATAAAGTCGCCCGTCATCGGCCAATGGATCGTATTCAGCCGTAACCACTACCGCCGGTGCGAGGTTTGAAAGGTTTTTGGAAGTAGCTGGAAAAGCGTAAGGGTTATTAAGAGCTACATCATTTTGAGCATATTGTGATTCAAACCAACGCATTACTTTTGAAGTTAATCCAAAACCTTCGGCATTATTAATCGCACTCGGCAAGGATCCATCATGGCCGGTGCATGGATATACCAGCATTTGAAATGCAAGTTTCACTAATCCGGTATCGCGAGCTTTAAGTGCTACCGCCGCGGCTAGATTTCCGCCAGCGCTATCCCCGCCAACACCAATCTTTGTGGCATCAATTTTTAATAAGCCTGCATTTTTGACGATCCACTCAAGCGCCGTATAACAATCATTAAATGGCGTTGGAAAAGGATGTTCTGGCGCTTTTTGATACTGGACCTGTACCACAACAAAGTTTCCTTTATTAGATAGCGAACGAACCGTTGGTTCGAAACCATCCATATTTCCAATCACCCAACCGCCGCCATGTAAATAAAGCATAATCGGAAGATTTGGTTCATCGTTTGGTCGATAAATTCTTATTGGTAAATATCCATTCGGCCCAGAAATAACCTTATGTTCAACACTAAATATTGGTTCTGGTTTGCCAATGAAATCAGGATTGGGAAGAGTGCGGAAACGATATTCTGCCATTGTCATCTCCCATGGAGCTGGCATCGCCATTTTTTCGCGGAGCACTAGATGTTCGGCAAATTCCTTTTTAAGCGCCATGGATTGAGCGTAGTAGTCTTTGAATATGAATGCCAAAGATTCGAGTCGAGAGTCGCATTTTCCTGCTATCGAAAAACGTTATGGCAAATCAATAGATTATTGGTTCAAAGTTATGGCTAAATTGGCTGGGAAAAAATACCCAGAACAGATAGCCCACCTTCGGGAAAATTATGGCTTTTCGCAAGCACATGCAAATGCCCTTGTTATGTTCTCGCGCGGATCAACATCTTCGAAGAGATTTAATACCCCAACCGAATATTTCAAAACGTTGGATCCTAAGCAAGCGAAGACTGTGCGGGCAATATTTAAATCGATAAAGAGTAAGTACCCGGAATTAGAGCTCGTGATTGCTTGGAATCAACCAATGTTGCAATTCAATGGAAAATACATAATTGGGGTTTCGGCTGCTAAGAACCATATTCTTTTTGCGCCTTGGAGCAAAGATGTAATCGAAAAATTCACGCCCAGAATGAAGAATTTAGATGTTAAGAAAAAGACAATCGCCGTGCCGAACGATTGGGAGGTTGATGAAAAACTATTGCAAGCTATCGTAAAGGCCCGCCTGGCAGAAGTCAGTAAGTAGTTATTTCTTTTGCAAAAATTTAATTAATGAACGTTAGCAGAAGGCTTTTCATATTCTAGCGAAAATCCAATAACGCTTATCAGTAGCGCACCAACACCAATGATTGTGAGCCACCACCCAATGATTAATCCCAGACCTACTGTGCAAATCGAAAGTCCAAGTGGCAATGGCCACCATGAATGTGGGCTGTAAAAACCAAGGTCACCTGCGGAATCTGAAATTTCGCCTAGGTCATTATCTTCAGGAAGCACTCCACCAGATCGTCGATCGATAAACCATAAGTAATAACCAATGAGCAGCGCTAATAGCGAGCTTAACCCAATCGCTATGACACCTAACTCTTCACCGCCTACTAAGAAATACACAACATCTAGCAAGGCATAAAAAAATGTCAACACTGCAAATAATTTCCAGGCCACGCGCATTAGTGCCCACCATCAGTATTAGCCATATGTGGGTGATGTAAATCAAATGCTGGTCGTTCGCTTCGGATCCGCGGCATCGATGTGAAGTTGTGACGCGGTGGTGGGCAGGAAGTGGCCCACTCCAGAGAGCCACCATAACCCCACGGATCATCTACTAATACTTTTGGACTCTTTCGAGATATCCAAACATTGATAGCGAACGGAAGCATTGATAAAGCTAGTAGAAATGATCCAACTGTAGAAATCATATTCATTTCCGTGAATCCATCTGTTGCCAGATAATCTGCGTAGCGACGCGGGAAGCCTTTTATGCCCAACCAGTGTTGAATTAAGAATGTTATGTGGAAACCGAAGAAAAGCGTCCAGAAATGAATTTTTCCTAAACGTTCGTTTAGCATATGCCCAGTCATTTTTGGCCACCAGAAATAAAAGCCGCCAAACATTGCAAAAACTACCGTTCCAAACAAGACGTAATGAAAATGCGCTACCACGAAATATGAAGCCGAAACGCTGAAATCTAATGGTGGGCTTGCCAAAATAATTCCAGTTAAGCCACCGAATAAGAAGGTAATAAGAAAACCCGTGATCCAAAGCATTGGTGTGTCAAAAGTTATAGAACCACGCCACATAGTGCCAATCCAATTGAAAAATTTCACTCCAGTTGGAACACCAATTAAGAAAGTCATAAACGAAAAGAATGGCAATAGAACTTGACCTGATGCAAACATATGATGTGCCCAGACAGCAACCGAGAGCGCTGCAATTCCAATTGTGGCGGCAATTAAGCCTTTATACCCAAAAATAGGTTTCCTGCTAAAAACTGGCAAAATTTCAGTAGCAATTCCAAAGAAGGGAAGCGCCAAGATATAAACCTCTGGATGACCAAAAAACCAAAAGAGATGTTGCCAAAGCATTGCGCCACCATTTGCTGGATCAAATATGTGAGATCCAAATATGCGGTCAGACTCAAGCCCTAATAGCGCAGCAGCTAATGGCGGAAATGCCAGCAAAACAAGAATTGATGTAAGAAGCGCGTTCCATGAAAATATCGACATCCGGAACATAGTCATTCCAGGAGCGCGCATTGTGAAAATAGTAGTTACAAAATTAACGCCACCCATAATTGTTCCAAGACCACTGATTGCTAAACCAATTACCCACAAATCTGAACCGATGCCTGGCGAGTAATCTGAATTTGAAAGTGGAGCATAGGCAGTCCAACCAAATGAAGCCGCGCCACCTGGCGTTAAAAATCCGGCAAATACCATTACGCCGCCGAGTAAATATAACCAGTAAGAAAGCATATTTAATCTTGGAAAGGCAACGTCGGCTGCGCCGATTTGAAGCGGCATGAGGACATTTGTGAAGCCAACAAAGAGTGGAGTAGCAAAGAGTAACAACATGATTGTGCCATGCATCGTAAAGGCTTGATTGTATTGTTCTGCGCTCACAAATTGCAGTCCCGGCCTAGCTAGTTCGCTCCGCATAATTAGCGCGAGCACGCCAGCAATCAAAAACCAAGCAAAAGAAGTGATCAAATATAGGTAGCCAATTGTTTTATGATCGGTGGAAGTGAGCCACTTGACTACTAACTTACCCTTGTTTGTACTTTGAATTTTACTTTGGCCAGAAGTAGCCATCATTGGCTTAGTCGCATAAGTTGTCATTTTTGGCCTGCTTTCAAGTCAGCAATATAAGCTTGATACTCTGCTGGAGTTACAACTTTTACCGTAAATAACATTTGTGAATGACTTCGCCCACAAAGCATGTTGCAACGACCTGGAAAGGTTCCTAATTTATTCGCTGAAAATTCAAGTTGATTATCTACACCAGGCAAATTCATCATTTGAATCATAAATGCTGGAATCCAGAAACCATGGATGACATCGCTAGAGGTTAATTTGAATCGAACCCGTTCCCCAAGTGGCATGTACAAAACCGCTGGTTGTGCAGGAGTACCAGTGATAGTTGTGCCTGGTCCAGCCTCTTTGTGACTAAACTGCCACGACCACTGAAATGCGTTTACGGTCACATCGTGTACCGCAGGAGAATTCGCGGGTGAAATTTTGGTGATGTTCGTTTCGGCAACTGCGGTATAGCCAAAAAGTACTGCCACAATCACGAACGGAATTATCGTATATGCAATTTCGGTTGGAATGTTATACCGAGTTTGCTTGGGAAAATTTTCATCTTTTTTGCGATGAAATATTGCGGCCCACAATATCAACGCAGCTGTAAATGCTCCGACGACTAGCGCTGCGATCCAAGCTCCTTGCCAAAGTGGCAGCGAGATATCAGTTACGCTGGAGAGTCCAGGGTTGAATCCAAATCCAATAGTTTCTTTGCTTGAACATCCAGTTGTGAAAATTGTGCTTAAAAAAACGACACTTGTCATTTTTGCGAACTTTTTTAAGCGGGACATGGGAAAAGGATAACCGTCCATTTCGCAGAGTTCGCGCTGACCGAGTACCGTTCCAAGGGTGGTTCGTGTCACAGGAGATTTCCAGAGTGATCGCCCCGTCCATCCGATGGCCCTGGGGCTGCTTGGCGACCTTTATCAACGGGGTTGGCGCGACCCAACAAAGATCCATCTCCCTTCAGCTGAATTAGCAATTTTGATAACTGATGCAAAAACGAGTTTGGCAAAGCACCTAAAAATCTCTCCCAATGAAATTGAAGTTATCTCTGATTTAAATCTCGGTTTCCACCTAGGAATATCTGGGCTTTTGCATTCAAATTCAAAACTTATTCATAGCGCAGTAGATCGCCAAGACATTTTTGCAATCGCACGCGCTCATCAAAACAATGGTGGCGAGGTACAAGTTTGCAATTGCGATCTAGCTGGCGTAATTGATTATGCCGCTATCCAGCCATCCGATAAGAATGTGATTGTTTGGCAATCATGTAATCGCGAGACCGGGGTTAAGCAATCTGCAACCAGAGCGCTCGAAAATATTTCGACAAGCGGCACGAAAATCTTTGCAGATATGACTGGCGCAAATTTACAGTCGGAACTCCCCGTTAATTGGAGCACCGCAATTTGGGATGGCACGATTTGGGGTGGGCCGAAAGGTATTGCTTTCTTGGCAATCCGTAACGGCGTGAATTGGGTAAACCCACTCCCTCATATTGATATGGAACGGGTTTCCAATGGATTTTCAATTCCATTATTTTTAGCGAGTGTGGTGGCGCTTGAGAATACGGAAAAAAATTTCGATACTGATTCACATCAAATATTGGAATTGAACCAACGGGTAAGAAGCTTTGTGGCCGCGAATATTTCGGATGCGGATATTGCCGGTAATATCGAAGATAGTGATCCTCGAAAACTTTCGATTTCATTTCTATATCTCCAAGCCGAAGAGTTATTGCGAAATTTAGAAAAATCCGGTTATCTAGTTGATTCGGGTTCGGCTTGTAGTGCAGCCGACCTTGCGCCTAGCCATGTACTCGCTGCGATGGGAGTGCTAACGCACGGAAATATCCGGCTAACGTTTCGAGCCGATCTGACCATCGCGATCGTTGATCAATTCTTAACCGCTTTGAAGACCGAAATCGAACGCGCGCGTTTGGATTGAAAATGTTGCCATTAAATTGTTTAGGAATGCGCTGTCCACTCCCAATTATTGAAAGTGCCAAGGCTCTAAAAAGTTTAGTGACTGGCGATCAAATCTCGTTACAAAGCGATGACCCAGCGACTTGGGTTGATTTATCGGCATGGGCGCGCATGAGTGGGAATGAAGTCTTACAAATTGATAAAACCAATTTCTTAATTACAAAGAAGCGTTAAGCGTTTTCCAGCATCGGAATATATTTTTCAATTTCGGAAGCGGCGCTTTTTCCATAAGACTCTGCAAACCTAGAAACAAATTCTGATCTAGTGAATCGGTATTCTTGGGTTCCTTTAGTTTCAATAACATAGGTAGCGATCATCGAACCTAGTTGGGCGCAGCGCTCATCGTTTAACCCCCAGGCCACGCCGGCAATAAATCCAGAACGGAATGAATCGCCCACGCCAGTTGGATCTACTTTGGCTTTCTCCTTCGGGACGCCGACTCTAACTTCGCTAATTCCACGACGTTCAACTTTTGCTCCAGCAGAACCAAGCGTAATAACTCGAGTTTCGACTCGCTCCAAAATCTCGGCATCACTCCAGCCAGTTTTTTGAATTGCAAGTGCTAGCTCGTATTCATTCATGAACAAATATGTAGCGCCATCTATTAATTTTTTAATTTCATCGCCACTCATCCGAGCCATCTGTTGTGATGGATCAGCGGCAAATGGAATCCGCTCTTCCCGACAAGTTTCGGTATGTCGCAACATCGCTTCAGGATCGTCAGGTGAGATAACTACTAAATCAAATACCCCAGTTTTTTCCATAACCAGTCCCAATTCGATATTTCGCGCTTCGCTCATTGCACCCGGAAAGAAGGAAGCGATTTGGTTTAATTCGGTATCGGTAGTCACCATGAATTGGGCGGTATGTAAAGTTTCCGAAACCCAAACATGTGATGTCACAACGCCATGATTAGTTAACCAAGCTTCGTAATCAACCCAATCCTTACCAACGGCAGCGAGTAAAATTGGATTGAGGCCAAGGATCCCCATGCTGAATGCGATATTTGCGGCACAACCCCCACGTCTGACATCTAGACCATCAACTAAGAATGAAAGTGAAACTTTCTCAAGCGAACCAGCAACGAGGGAATCAGTGAACTTGCCCGGGAAAGTCATCAAATGGTCGCGCCCAACGGAGCCTGCAACCGCAATTTTCATAAGGAGAGGCTAGTCGCGAAAGCGGTGTTTAATTAAATGAATCGCCACAAGCGCATGAGCCGCCTGCGTTTGGATTATCAATCGTGAAGCCTTGTTTTTGAATTGTGTCTACGAAATCAACGGTTGCACCCATTAAGTATGGCGTGCTCATTTTGTCGGTAACTACTTTCACTGCACCAAATTCAGTAACGGTGTCGCCTTCCATGGCGCGATCATCAAAATAAAGTTGGTAGCGAAGTCCGGAACAGCCACCAGGTTGTACTGCCACGCGAAGGCTTAAATCATCGCGATCTTCTTGCGCTAATAGCGCTGCAACTTTTTCGGCTGCAACTGCAGTTAGAGCGATCGAAGTTGTGGTGCTATTCGGGGTGGTTGTTTCAGTAGTCATAGCCGAACTCTACCTGCCTTTTTTCGCTTCGCCATTCGACTCGACTCGGCTCGCTCAAGGTTCCCGCATCCGCATACTATTAACTCATGTCAGTCTCACTAACCCAGCTCCTGCTTCTTGGCCAAGGCGCGGATCTAAGTAGTGAACGTGGCGTTTCATGCGATGGCGAGTTGCCGGCCGCTAGTGATCCTGCGTTAGTGGAGCGAGCAAAAAAAGCTCGAGCTGCCCTCGGGGATCGCGCCATGATTCTTGGCCATCACTATCAACGCGATGAAGTTATTCAATTCGCGGATATCACTGGTGACTCTTTTAAATTAGCGCAAGCCGCGGCGGCTAATACCACTGCTGAATTCATTTTTTTCTGTGGCGTGCATTTTATGGCCGAAAGTGCTGACATTTTGACTTCCAAAAATCAAAAGGTAATTTTGCCAGATTTAGCTGCGGGTTGTTCCATGGCCGATATGGCTTCGGCATCTCAAGTAAACGAATGTTGGGATGTGTTGACCGAGTTAGGTGTTGCTACAAAAACTATCCCGGTAACTTATATGAATTCTACCGCCGCTATTAAATCTTTTACTGGTAAAAATGGTGGCACCGTTTGCACATCTTCAAATGCCAAACGAGCGATGAGTTGGGGCTTTGAGCAAGGCGAAAAAATCCTCTTCCTACCCGACCAACATTTAGGTCGAAATACCGCGGTACTTTCGTTGGGGCTCTCGCTCAATGATTGTGTGCTTTGGAATCCTTGGAAACCAAGAGGCGGATTAACTGACGATCAAATTAGAAACTCAAAAGTTATTTTATGGCGTGGTCATTGTTCAGTTCATGGTCGCTTCACAATCAAAAATGTAACTGAAGTGAGAGAACGCTTACCTGGCGTTAAAGTTTTAGTACATCCCGAATGCCAAAACGATGTGGTCTCGGCTGCTGATGTGGTTGGCAGCACCGAAGCCATAATTAAAACGGTCGAACAATCCCCCGCCGGAAGTAAGTGGGCAATTGGCACCGAATTGAATCTCGTGCAACGGTTAGCAAATGCCCACCCAGATAAGACCGTTCTCTTCTTAGATAAAACTGTTTGTTACTGCTCCACCATGAATCGAATTGATCTCCCCCATTTAGTTTGGGCTATGGAAACTCTGGTCAATGGCCGTCTAGTTAATCAAATTTCGGTTGATTCCGAGACTGCATTGAACGCAAAAGTTGCGCTAGAGCGAATGTTGGCTTTACCGTAGTCAGATGAGCCCTAAAAAATCTGATTCAGCTTCTGAAAAACCAGCCACTGGCAAAGGTCGTCCGACTCCAAAGCGCAAAGTTGCGGAGAAAGCTAATGTCACTAATCGATTAGCCCCGGCATCAACTCGCGAAGGAAAAAAATTGCAACGCGAACAATTGCGCCAACAACGAGTTAGCACCCGTGCTGCTTACATGCGCGGCGAAGAGAGCGCTATGCCACCGCGAGATCGTGGCCAAGTAAAACGTTTCGTTAGGAATTATGTTGATTCACGTCGATCGATTGGCGAGTACTTCTTGCCAATTGTGATGTTGGTTTTAATTCTTACAATTATTCCAATCGCCTACATTCAATTCATAGCAATCATCTTGATGTATTCATGTCT
Organism: Actinomycetota bacterium; assembly: GCA_947491605.1. Classification (GTDB taxonomy): domain Bacteria; phylum Actinomycetota; class Actinomycetes; order Nanopelagicales; family Nanopelagicaceae; genus UBA7398. The sequence goes on from CANLJW010000008.1 coordinate 12,527, forward strand.
ATTATTTTCAATAATCGACGGCATCATTCTTAGCCGTAAATTGAAAAAAGAAGTTGCGGTGCGTTTTCCAAACGAGACCGCAAAAGGCATTGGAATGTATGGCTGGTTACGCTCAACTCAAATTCGCAGATTACGCGCACCATCACCCCAAGTTAAGCGTGGCGATAAGTTCTAACTTAGTAATTAAGCTCTTGGGTTAGGGCTAATAGTTTGAGCTGGATCTCGTTCTGGCAATTTGCCGAGTACAACGTCGATCTTCTTCATTGTTTCGCCATCTAATTTAACGCCGCTAGCTTTAACGTTTTCTTTAATTTGAGATGGCTTAGTTGCGCCAACAATTGCGCTAGATACGTTCTTATTTTGAAGTACCCAGGCGATTGCTAATTGAGCTAACGATAAATCCACACTTTTCGCGATTGGCGTTAAATTCTGTACTGCACTCAGTACATCATCGCGCATCCAGCGCTTAATCATATTTGCGCCACTCTTCTTATCCGTAGCGCGCGATCCGGCTGGCGGTTTCTTCCCTGGCAAATATTTTCCACTTAGCGCACCTTGCGCCATTGGGGACCAAACAATATGACCGATTCCTTCTTTAACGCAGAGCGGATCTACTTCGGCTTCAATTACTCGCCAAAGTGCAGAGTATTGCGGTTGGCTTGAAACAAACCGGTTGTATCCGCGAGCATCTTGGATTTTCAAAGCTGCACTAACTTGGGAAGCGTTCCACTCTGAGAAACCAATGTAGCTAACTTTTCCTTGGCGGATTAAATCATCAAAAGCGCTTAACGTTTCTTCGAGCGGTGTCTCGTAATCGAAACGGTGTGCTTGGTATAAATCGATGTGATCGGTTTTCAAGCGCTTTAATGATGCATCACAAGATTCCATGATGTGCTTACGAGATAAACCACGATCATTTTTTCCGGGGCCAGTAGGCCAATAAACCTTTGTGAAAAGTTCGTAAGATTCTCGGCGTACTCCTTTGAGCGCTTTACCTAAAACGGTTTCAGCTTTAGTTGCGGCATAAACATCTGCGGTATCAAATGTTGTGATTCCTAAATCGATGGCAGCGCGCACACATTTAATTGCAGCGTCTTGCTCTACTTGCGAGCCATGCGTGATCCAATTTCCGTATGAAATTTCGGAGATATAAAGGCCGGAGTTACCAAGTTTCCTATGTTCCATCTTACGAGCCTAAAGGGAATCGCCGAATTTTGCGAGTCCTGATTGCGAAAGCGAGCACGATATGGTTCCCTACGCACACAACTTAATAGTTCGAAGTTTCAGGGGAAGTCGGTGCAAATCCGACGCTGACCCGCAACCGTAAGGCGATTTAATCGCCAAGTCGGATTACCTGGTTTCGAATATATCTACCACCCGTCGAGGTTTACGGGGCGGAATTGTTAATACTTTTCGCTTCCGTGAGGCTCCCATAACAAATGGAGAGATCACCGTGTTAAATAAGTTACATAAGTTAAATAAGAAATCACTTTCAATAATCAGCGTATTAGCAATGCTTGCGCTGTCGATCATCGCCCCTCAAACCGCGCAAGCCGAAAAAGGTTATCGCTACTGGGGTTATTTTCAAGCTGCTGCTGGTGCATCCAATTGGACTGCTGCAATGACTGGGCCAACCACCATTCTTAAAGATGGCGATGTCGAAGGTTGGACATTTACTGCAAGCAGTAATGACATTCCGGCAACCGAACCGATGGCTCCTCCTGAATTCGCTTCGCTCTGTGATGGTGTTGCAGAAGTTACTGGAAAAATTCGAGTTGGAATTGTAGTTGATTTCGGTGGTGCGGAGGTTGCACCGTCAGGGGAGATTCCTAAAGAAGTAATTACAGATTGTGCAGTAGTCCCAGCTAAATCAAATGGTCTTGCAGTTTTAGAGAGCGTTGCAAACGTGCGCGCCGATAAATCGGGATTGATTTGCGGCATTGGTGGCTATCCAGCAACTGAATGTGGCGTTGAAATTGATATGCCGACCGCTACTACCGAGCCTCAAACCATGGCAACTCTTACGGATGAAGAAGCTGGCGCATCCGACAATAGCAAAATTCTTCCAGTCGCACTCGCGATTGGGTTAGCAATTTCTATCTTTGTCATTATTCGCAAACGTAAAAAATAATGCAGTCAGTGCATCCACTGGTCTGGTGGCTTTGGGCGTTGTTGTTAGCAGCTTTTGTAATTAGAACTGACAACGCTCTCATTGCTACCGCAGTGGTATGTGCACTCACTTTGGTAGTTTTAAAATTAAAGAGTAAAAGTTATTGGAGCGGCGCTTTTGCGTTATCCACAAAATTGGCGGTCTCGATAATTGCTATCAGAATCGCTTTTGCAATTCTAATCGGAGTACCGATGCCAGGAACCGTTCTCTTTCAAATCCCAGAAATCGCGCTGCCGAGTTGGATGGTTGGAATCCGAATCGGCGGACCTGTTACTTCGCAACGCTTGACTACTGCCGTTACCGAAGCGTTAATGATTGCAACTTTGATTCTCTTATGTGGAGCTGCTAGCTCCTTAGCCAGCCCGCACCGATTAATACGCTCGTTACCAAAAGCAATGTTTAATTTAGGGGTAACTTTAAGTGTGGCAACTTCAGTTCTGCCACAAACCGTTAAAAGCGTCGCGCGTATTCAAAGCGCAAAACGTTTGCGTGGTCAAAATATTCGAGGCTTAAGAGCTTGGCGCGGCATTGCGCTACCGCTACTCGAAGAGAGCCTTGAGCGCGCTTTAGATTTAGCAACCGCAATGGAATCTCGGGGCTATGGGTGCCATGGGAAAACCAGTAAATATCGCGCTCAAAAATTCCAACTCGTAGATGTAGCCATGATTACAAGCGTACTTTATTTGCTGGTGCTCTCCCCGATATTAATAGCGCAATTTACCTTTGGCTTACTACTCACCGCGACCGTTCTAATAGTCGCGCTTCCGATTGTGATCGTGCCGCGATGATTACATTTAAAAATGTTTCTTTAATCTATCCAAATGCGCAACGCACCATATTGGAAGCGTTAAATTTCGAAGTTTTCGAAGGTGAATTGGTACTTGTAATTGGACATACTGGTGCGGGTAAAAGTTCACTAATCAAATTGATAAATGGTTTAGTGCCGCATCACACCGGTGGAATTCTTACCGGCGAGATAACGGTAGCGGGCCGTTCAACTCGGGAATTAAAACCCGGACAACTTTCCGATGTAATTGGGATTGTTGGACAAAATCCAATAAACGGTTTTGTCACAGATGTTGTGGAAGAAGAGATTGCTTTTGGTTTAGAAACAATGGGAATTGCACCTGAAATCATGCGAAAGCGAGTTGAAGAAGTTTTAGATTTGTTGAGCCTAGCGCCGTTGCGAAATCGTGAGATTGCAACGCTAAGCGGCGGCGAACAACAACGAGTCGCTATTGGCGCAGCTCTGGTATTAAACCCAAAAGTTTTATTATTAGATGAACCTACTAGCGCCTTGGATCCAATCGCCGCCGAAGAGGTTCTTTCAATCCTGCATAGATTGGTTCATGATTTGGGTTTAACAGTCATCTTGGCCGAACATCGATTAGAGCGCGTAATCCAATTTGCAGATCGGATCATGCGAATTGGCGATGATGGTGAAGTTGCAATCGGAAAGCCTGGTGAAATTCTAGAAGACTCCCCAATCGCTCCACCCATAGTTAACCTCGCAAAAGCGCTAGATCTTTCAGAGATTTCATTATCGGTACGCGAACTTCGCCGCCGAACCGAATCAATCAGAGAGTTGTTGCAAGATTTGCCGTTGCCGACAAAAATCGCCGAGAGTGAAAGCGAAATATTGCTTTCGCTAAATAATGTTTCGGTCAAATACGATGCGAAATATGCGCTCTCCAATATTTCCTTTGAAATTAAACGCGGTGAAGTTGTTGCGTTGATGGGGAGAAACGGCGCCGGTAAATCTTCACTCTTGCGTAGCGCGGTAGGAAAGAGCCCGATTATTTCTGGAACTGTGTTAATTAATGGAATAAATCCTGTGAAATTAACCGGAAAAAATTTAATCCGTCATGTTGGTTACGTGCCGCAAGAACCAGGTGATTTGTTATATGGCCAGAGTGTTAAAGCAGAATGTGAATTAGCTGATAACGATAACGGCGTGCCGGTTGGGACTACCCAAACAATTTATGAGAACTTGATGGCGATTCCAAATCTAAATGCGCATCCGCGCGATTTATCAGAAGGGCAACGTCTGGGTTTAGCGCTTAGCGTGATTCTCTCCGCTAACCCAGATTTAATAATTCTAGACGAACCCACTCGGGGTTTGGATTATGTTGCAAAGAATAAACTGATAAAGATTTTGCAGAAATTAGTTGTAGATTCTAACCAACAGAGAAGTGTGGTAATTGCTACGCACGATGTAGAACTAGTGGCTGAAGTAGCCGAGCGCGTTATTTTCTTAGCTGAAGGCGAAATCGTCGCCAATGGTACAACTCGTGAAGTTCTGACTTCCTCACCAGCATTCGCTCCACAAGTAACAAAAGTATTAGCGCCAGCTGCGTGGTTAACGGTTTCTGAGGTAGTAGCTGCCCTCGATCGGAACGCTATATGAAAATTCGGTTTCCATTATTAACTTTTGCAAGTATTTTCGGTGTAATTGCTTTTACGTGGCCATTATATTTTCCGAGCCAATCCATTCCTGGAATTTCACAATCATTCTTAAACCCAACAAGCGCTAAGTGGTTTGCGTTGATTATCGCTGCTGCAGCAATCGCACTAGTTGCAATTGAGATTAATCGTGGCTTGCTAGATAGCAAATCGGTTGCCTTGCTTGGAGTTTTAACGGCGCTGGTAGCAGCGCTAAGGCTAATTGGCGCTGGCGCAATCGGGGTTGAGCCAATTTGGTTTTTGATTATTTTAACTGCGCGGGTATTTGGTACTCGGTTTGGATTTTCACTTGGGGCACTTTCGCTTGGATTATCTGCGCTGCTCACCGGTGGTATCGGTCCGTGGCTGCCATTTCAAATGATCGCTGCGGCCTGGATTGGGGCTGGCGCCGGGTTACTACCGAAACGGTTTCGCGGTAAGAGCGAATTAATAGCGCTCGTTCTATATGCAATTTTTGCCGCAGCATTTTTCGGAGTTGCGATGGATCTTCAGCTTTGGCCGTGGGTTGCTGGCAGTGATTCACAATTGTCTTTTATTCCGGGCGGTGAAGTTAGTGCAAATTTGCATAGATTCTTGGTATTTCATTTTGCAACTGCGATGGCGTGGGATATTCCACGAGCGATATTTACCAGCGCACTTATTATCGTTACTGCGAAACCAGTCCTTGGATCACTACGCCGGGCAAATTTAAAGTTAAACCCTATTTCACGTGTGATTGCACAAACGGTGGCTTCGTAACAACTGCGCTACTTTCGCGACCACGTACATCGATAGTTACGGTATCCCCAATTGCAATCTTTGGGTCTAATAAAGCTAGCGCAATTCCCACCCGTAACGTTGGGGAGAAAGTTCCGCTAGTGATTTCACCGATTATCGCTGCGCCACTTTTCACGGTCATGCCACCACGCGGAATCCCGCGGTCCAGTGATTTCAAACCTCTAAGGATCCGATTTGGGCCACTTAATTTCTCACGGTCAGCAATCGATTTACCCCAAAAATTTTGCTTCTTCCACCCAATCGCCCAACTCGCATTTGCTTGCATCGGCGTTATATCTAGCGAAAGTTCATGGCCGTGTAATGGATAACCCATTTCAGTTCGGAGCGTATCTCTAGCTCCCAATCCACAAACTCGACCATCAAAAGATTTAATACCTTCTGCTAATAGATCCCAAATTTTTTCGGCATCTTGCCATGCTGGTAGCAATTCATAACCCTGTTCTCCGGTGTAACCAGTTCGACAAATGATGGTCCGAATTCCGGCGATTGTGATTTCCGAGAATGCCATGTAACCCAGTGATATATCTACCCCCAAGTTTTTTAATACTGCCTCCGCTTTCGGACCTTGAATTGCGATGACCGCAAAATTACTATGTAAATTCTTTACCGAGATTCCTACGGGTGCGACCGCAGAAATTGCGGCTACGACTGCGGTGGTATTTGATGCATTCGGAATTAAAAAAAGATTCTCTGCGGACTTACGATAAACAATTAAATCATCGATTACGCCACCAGATTTATCGTCGCAGAGCATGGTGTATTGCGCTTGGCCATCGGTAATTTTTGTTAGATCATTTGTAATTAAGTTATTTAAGAATTCCAGTGCCCCGGCACCAACAATCTCAGCTTTCCCAAGATGCGAGACATCGAAAATTCCGACGCGTTCTCGAACTGCTGTATGTTCGGCAATAACCCCGCCCCCAGTCGTAGCTGGATATTCAATGGGCATATCCCAACCGCCAAAATCGGCTAATTTTGCAGAAAGCGCGAGATGGCGTTGATGTAATGGCGAATAGAGGCTCATTCCAATAACCTACCGCTCGTAGGGATATATTTCCGAATCTTGGCGAGAGGCGTTTCATGACAACTATTCGACTTACTGAAAATAAGGTCGTTACCGATATTTTGGTAGTCGGACTTGCTCGAAATTCCAAGAGCAAGAAACTAGAGATTGAATCTGGCGATATCAAATTAGATGTAAACGAGCTATTGCCAGCTTTAGAAGATATGGGCGCTACTGGCGCTGCCGATGAGATCATTAAATTGCCCGGCGCAACTTACAAACTATTAGTCTTATCTGGCTTAGGCGAAACTTCCGTAAATTATTCAACTGAAACGCTGCGCCGGTCCGCAGGCGCTGCTGCGCGTTCGTTAGCTGGCGCAAAGAGCGCAACATTCGCACTTCCGCACTCTTCTAAAGGCGAATTAGCTGCAATCGCTGAAGGTGCACTGCTTGGTGCATATGCATTTGATGAATTTCGCGGCACCTCGAAATCAGAACGTAAAGCGGTACTAGCTGCCGTAACAATTTTCGCTAAATCAGCTAACAGCGCAGAATCTAAAGCGGCAATCAAACGCGCTAGCATCATCGCGACTAACACCCATATTGTTCGAGATTTAATTAATACACCACCCAGCCATTTAACACCAGAATCTTTCTGCGCTCGATTTAAGAAAATTGGTTTAGCAGCTGGGTTGAAAGTAGAAATATTTACCGATGCCCAACTTAAAGCACAAGGTTTTGGTGGCATCATCGGAGTCGGACAAGGATCAGCAAACCCACCAAGATTGCTCCGCCTTTCATATACCCCGAAGAGCGCCAGTGCGAAAAAAATTAAACGTTACGCATTTATTGGTAAGGGAATTACTTTTGATACCGGCGGTTTGGCGCTAAAGCCAGCCCAAGGTATGGAAGCAATGAAATCCGATATGAGCGGCGCGGCTGCTGTGATTGCTGCAGCTATCGCAATTGCAGAGTTGAAGTTACCAATCGCAATTGATGCTTGGGCGCCGTTGGCTGAAAATATGCCAAGCGATACTGCGACCCGACCAAGTGATGTCATCACAATTTATGGCGGTAAAACTGTCGAAGTATTAAATCCAGATGCAGAGGGTCGACTCGTATTAGCGGATGTGCTTATAAAAGCTGCGGAAGTTGGCGCAAAAGCTGGCGGGCTAGATGGAATTATCGATGTCGCAACTCTTACCGGCGCTCAAGTTGTTGCTCTTGGAACTCGCACTAGTGCAGTCATGACAAATAATGAAAAATTGCGGGAAGAATTTCTACTTGCCGCTGAAAAATCGGGCGAGCAATTTTGGCCGATGCCACTTCCAGAAGAATTACGTGCATCACTAGATTCACCGGTCGCAGATATTGCAAATATCGGTGATCGAATGGGCGGCATGTTAGTTGCTGGATTATTTTTAAAAGAATTCGTTGCCGCAGAATTGCCATGGTTACATCTAGATATTGCCGGACCGGCTTATAACGAAGCTAAAGCTCATGGATACACCTCGGTTGGTGGCACCGGAGTCTCACTTCGCGCACTAGTTACCTTTGCTGAGAGTAAATCTGAATTATAAATCTGGTTCCAATGCTGGCAAGATAGGGTTTGAATTAAGTAACGAGAGAGGGATCTACTAGTGGCTGAGTTTGATTTAGTAATTCTTGGTGGCGGCAGCGGCGGATATGCAGCGGCGCTAAGAAGTTCCCAACTTGGATTATCGGTAGCCCTAATCGAAGCAGGAAAACTCGGCGGTACTTGCTTACATCGCGGTTGCATTCCGACCAAAGCACTTTTGCATGCGGGAGAAATAGCCGATAGCACAAGGCATGCCGGCGAATATGGCGTTAAAGCCGAATTCATCGCGATGGATATGGTGGCGGTCAACGCTTATAAAGATGGCGTAGTGGCTCGCCTACATAAAGGTTTGCAAGGTTTAGTTAAGTCCCGAAATGTAACTTTCATCGAAGGCCACGGAAAATTAGTGGCAGCAAATACCGTCGAAGTCAACGGCGAAAAATACATTGGTAAAAATGTAATTCTAGCCACGGGTTCATATCCAAAAACTCTTCCAGGGCTAGAAATAGATGGCACTGTAATCATTACTAGCGAAGAAGCAATTAATTTAGATCGCGTACCAAAGAGCGTGATCGTTCTTGGTGGTGGCGTTATTGGTTGTGAATTTGCATCAGTCTGGAAATCTTTTGGAGCTGAAGTCACAATCATCGAAGGGCTCTCGCACTTAGTGGCGCTCGAAGACGAATCTTCCAGCAAGCAATTAGAACGCGCATTCCGAAAACGCGGCATCAATTTTGAACTTGGTATTAAATTCAAGAGCGCTACCAAATCGAAAACCGGCGTTGAAGTCACACTTGAAGATGGTAAAACATTTACCGCGGAAGTCTTGTTGGTTGCAGTTGGGCGTGGGCCAGTTTCTACAAATATTGGTTACGAAGAGCAAGGAATTAAAATGGAGCGCGGTTACGTAATAGTTGATGATAAATGCCGCACCAGCGTTCCAGGCGTTTGGGCAGTTGGCGATTTGATTCCAACGCTCCAATTAGCACACGTTGGTTTCGCTGAAGGAATATTGGTAGCCGAAGAGATTGCTGGATTAAATCCGCGGCCAATTAATTACAACGGCGTTCCTAGAGTTACTTATTCTGAACCTGAAGTTGCCTCAGTTGGGCTAACCACAGCGCAAGCTAAAGCAGCTGGACATGACGTGGTTGAATTAAATTACGATCTTGCTGGAAATGGTAAAGCCCAAATTCTGAAAACTGCCGGATCGGTAAAGTTAGTAGCGGAAAAAAATGGACCGGTACTTGGAATTCATATGGTTGGTGCACGAGTTGGCGAATTAATTGCCGAAGCACAATTAATTTACAACTGGGAAGCCCAAGCATCCGATGTCGCTAATCTGATTCACGCTCACCCAACCCTCTCGGAGGCGATGGGCGAAGCGCATTTAGCGCTGGCTGGAAAACCTCTACACGCCCATGGATAGAATTATGACCTTGGCATTAACGCACCGAGCTTTTAAAGGAGCAACGAGATGAGTTTTTCAGTAAAGATGCCGGCACTTGGTGAGAGCGTAAGTGAAGGCACAGTTACTCGTTGGTTAAAAAAAGAGGGCGACCAAGTTGCGCTAGACGAACCACTCCTAGAAGTTTCTACGGACAAAGTTGATACTGAAATTCCATCACCTGCTGCTGGTACGTTAGAGAAAATTTTAGTTCAAGTAGATACTACGGTCGCTGTAGGAACAGATTTAGCTTTAATTTCAGAGGGCGCTACTGCGGTTGCAGCGCCAGTTGTTGCAGCGCCAGTTGTTGCAGCGCCAGTTGTTGCAGCGCCAGTTGTTGCAGCGCCAGTTGTTGCAGCGCCAGTTGTTGCAGCGCCAGTAGAGGATTCTTATGTAACGCCGATTGTTAGAAAATTAGCAACTGAAAGCGGAGTCGATTTATCAAAAGTTAAAGGAAGCGGAGTTGGCGGCCGGATCCGAAAAGAGGATGTTATGGCGGCAGCACCTCGGCCATCGGCAGCTCCAGTTGCACCACAAGCGGCTAATAGCGCGCCAGCAACTTCACGTACCTCTACCCCGGTAGCAGTTTCACCACTTCGTGGTACCAGCGCAAAGATGTCGCGCTTGCGTAAAGTTATTGCGGCTCGCATGGTTGAGTCGTTACAAGTCGGCGCCCAATTAACCACTGTGGTTGAAGTCGATATTACAAAAATTACACGATTACGAGATCGTTCTAAAGCTAACTTTGAATCCCGTGAAGGAGTTAAGTTAACTTTCTTGCCATTTTTTACCGTTGCAGTTTGTGAAGCGCTAAAGCAACACCCAGTTGTTAATTCTTCACTCGATGGTGACGTCGTTACTTATCACGGTGCCGAGCACCTTGGAATTGCAGTAGATACTGAACGCGGATTATTAGTTCCAGTAATTAGAGATGCTGGCGATTTAAATATGGGCGGAATTGCACGAAAAATTTCGGATGTTGCGGCCCGAACTCGCGATAGCAAAATTTCGCCTGAAGAATTAGGTGGCGGTACATTCACCATTACAAACACCGGAAGTCGTGGTGCGCTTTTTGACACACCAATTATCAATCAACCACAAGTCGCAATCCTTGGAATTGGCGCAGTTGTAAAACGGCCAATGGTTGTGAAAAGCGAAGATGGTGGCGAAACCATTGCGATTCGCTCCATGGTTTATTTAGCACTTTCTTATGATCACCGAATTGTTGATGGCGCAGATGCCGCGCGATTTTTAACCACACTGAAAGAGCGACTTGAAGATGGTCGTTTTGAATCTGACCTAGGGCTTTAGTGCGTCCGCCACAACGAATCGCAATAACTGGCGCTTCCGGATTAATCGGAACAGCTCTAGTTGGATTGTTAAAATCTGAAGGTCATACCGTGCAAAGATTGGTTCGTCGTCCGGTGGTATCCCCTGACGAAGTAACTTGGGATCCAGCGGCTGGAACAGTTGATTTAGCGCCACTTGAAGGTGTTAATGCAATTATTCATTTAGCTGGCGCAGGTGTAAGTGATAAGCGATGGAACGCAAAATACCGTGCAACTATTTTGAATTCGCGATTACTTGGAACTACGGCAATTGCAAATGCGGCAGCAACTTTGAAACCCGAAGTATTTATCTCAGCTAGTGCAATCGGCTGGTATGGCGAAACTGGTAATCGCGCTGTAACCGAAAACGACCGAGGTGGCGATGACTTTCTTGCAGCAGTCTGTCGGGAATGGGAAGCAGCCGCAGATCTTGCTGGCGATGTTCGTACAGTAAAAATTCGTACCGGCTTAGTTTTAGATCCAACAGGTGGTGCACTCGGCAAAATGTTGCCACTCTTCCGATTAGGTTTAGGTGGAAAATTAGGAAATGGAAAACAATGGTGGTCTTGGATAACTCTGCATGATCAACTACGAGCAATTAGATTTTTATTGGAGAACGCGATTGAGGGTCCAGTTAATTTAACATCACCTAATCCAGCTACAAATCAAGAGTTCACTGCGGCCTTAGCCCGTGCAATGCACCGCCCCGCACTATTTCCAGCCCCAGCAATTGCATTGAAAATAGCCATGGGCGGATTTTCAACTGAAGTTCTTGGATCTAAGAAGATTCTTCCGGAGAAATTGTTAGCAGTTGGCTTCAATTTCGATTATCCACATTTAGCTAGCGCACTAACTGCCTTGATTGATTAACCCAAGCTTAATATTATTTCAGCCGCTCTACGACCTGAGTGCATTGCTCCTTGTTGTGACGGAGTTTCGCGATGATCACCAACTAGAAATAAATTGGGTTTAATCGCTACGACAGATTCAATTGGTTTAGCAATTCCGTGAAGTGGCAGAGATTGCTTGATTTCATACTTGCTGACCAAATCCCAATTTTTAGTAGACATTTGCCAGATTGAACTTAAGTGTCTTCTTATTTCCGACTCCGACGCAGCCGTGATTGAAGTCGAAGAGATTAATGTTTTACCGACAGGCGCGTAATATGGCGAAACTTTTGATATCGCCACTGAATTAATGACTGGACCAGCACCGCTGCCATCTATTCTTAAATTAGCTCCGATCTCAGTATCGGCCTCTAGCGCGTGATACCAAGTCGTTGCAGAATTCATAACAGGTGCATCAGCTTGTTGGAGAAGTTGCGCCGAAGTTGTTGGATCGGTAGCCACCACAATTACATCGGCACTCATTTTGCCAACGCTAGTTTCTACCACGCCATCACTGATTTCATTTACTTGAACGCCTAATTGCAGATCATGCAGCGAACTTGCAAGGTTATTTGGTAATTCGCCGACCCCTAGCGCCGGAATACCAGGGCTCCCAACCACAAAATATTTTATAAGCGTCTTAGCCAATTCATTTGAAATTAGCTCGGGTGAAGCTAAAAACACGCCAGTGAGAAATGGTTTTAAAACTTTCCAATAAAGATCACCGAGACCAGCAGATAAAGCAGCAGTTTCGCAAGAAATTCTATTGCTAGAATTTAGATACTTAAGTAGCGCCAACTTCTCAACAGTAGACCCAAGTTTTGGATTTAGGAAAGTTTTTAGATTCGCTCCAGCCCCCATCACTTCGCTGTCGATTACAACATCAATGCGTTTTGGCAAGTAACGGAAATCCAAAGTTGGAAATAACCCTGATTTAATTATCTCTGGGTACTTAGGATTAATAACTTGAAAACCGCGATCGCACCGAAATCCATCAACTATGTCAGTAGCCATCCGGCCACCAACTCGATCAGATGATTCGAGCAACGTAACTTCGGCGCCACCATCTTGCAGCACCCGCGTTGCCGTAATACCGGCAAGCCCAGCACCGATTACTACAACTTTTCGATTAAAACTCAACATCTTATTTAGTTGGTAGCTAGCGGTTACGAAATTTTTTCATATTGCATTTTTGAGGGCCACCAAATTTTTGGACCAATCGCATGGACTAGCGCTGGTACCAACAATGAGCGCACAATTGTGGTGTCAAGCAGTACACCAAATGCAACGGCGAAACCCAATTCAGCTAAGAAAACTAACGGTAATACGCCAAGCACGGCGAAGGTCGCTGCTAACACAACACCGGCTGAGGTGATTACGCCGCCGGTTACAGTTAAACCTTTGATAACACCTTTGCGGGTTCCGATTTTCTGGGCTTCTTCGCGAACGCGAGTCATTAAGAAAATGTTGTAATCAATGCCGAGCGCCACTAAGAAGATAAAAGCGAACAATGGGAACGAAGTATCGGCGCCCGGGAAATTGAAAATATGAGCGAATACCAATTGGCAAACTCCGAGAGTCGCCATGAAAGATAAAATCACTGTACCGAGAAGCAAGAGCGCGGCAAACACACTGCGCAAGAGCAACCCAAGGATTAGTGCAATTATCAGAAGAACAACCGGAATAATTAATTTATTATCATGGCGCGATGCCACGTCGGTGTCATATTGAATTGCAGTACCACCACCAACCAAAATTTCTGGATCAATTGCGTGCACCGTATCCCGAATAACTGGAATTGCATCGCGTGCCGCTACCGAATCCGCGGTCATAGCAAGAGTCGCATTTAATAAAACTAAGCCATCAACAACTTTGGTTATTGGCGCTGGTGCACCCGGAATTACTGGACCAGTAAGTTGCGCGGCAACAAACGAAATATCTTTATTGCCCTTAAGCGCAGTTGTAACAGCTACAACATCTTTTTCTTTAACGACGATTTGAACTGGCGAACCTTCCCCGCCCGGAAAATGTTCTAATAATTTCTCTTGACCAACTACAGAATCTGGCTTACCGGCAAATGCTTGGGTTGTTGAGAGACCATTAGCGTCAAGCGTGAACGAAAAACCAGCAAGAACGGTTAGAAGTACCGCCGTAGAAATCCAGGTACGTTTAGGATGGCGTTCCACTAAATTACCAATTTTTGACCAGACCCCCGTTAGTTGTTCATTTACATCATCAAAACGCGGCACTTTAGGCCAAAAAATCCAACGACCAAAAACCAGAAGCAGGGCTGGTAAAAAAGTAAGAACCGCAATCATTGATGCTGCAATACCGATAGCCCCGACTGGTCCAAGTCCGCGGTTGCTAGAAAGATCGCTTAGCAAAAGTACAAGAAGGCCTGCGATAACTGTGCTTCCGGAAGCAACGATTGGTTCAACCACGCCACGAAGGGCAATCTTCATCGATTCATAACGCGATTCGTGATGATGCAATTCTTCGCGATATCTGGCAATTAAAAGTAGCGCGTAATCGGTGGCTGCACCGAGAACTAGCACAGAAAGAATTCCTTGGGATTGCCCATTTAAATCAATTACATTTGCTTTTGCTAAATAATAAACTACGGTTCCAGCTAACGAGAGCGCGGTGATTGCGCTAATTAGTGGCAGTATCCATAAAAATGGCGAGCGATACACGACGATTAAAATAATTGAGACAACACTGAGCGTTGTTAACAAAAGTGTGGAATCGATCGATCCGAATGCGCCAAATAAATCTGCCAAAATTCCACCAAAACCAGTTACATTTGTAGTCAAACCTTGGCTATCAAAATTCGCGGCCAAGTCTGTGCGGATAAATTTAATAATTTGAGGCAGCGCTGGCTTATCATCAATATTTTCAGTTGCTACTTTGGAATCTAACGGGATGTTAGCGAGCGCAGCTTTACCATCTTGTGACGGGAAGGCGGCCAACATAGAACCTGGAATTATGAATTGGGAAAGTGAAATCTCGGTGCCGGGAATCTTCTTATTTGAAAGCGTGGCTAGGTATTGATTTATTCGCGCCAGCTTGGCAATATCCATATCGCCAACAAATAACAACAACGTTGGTAGTTGGTCATTAGCGGAGTCAGCAAATTTAACGGTTACTTTCGCAGTCTTTGTTGATTCAGCATTATCTGGAAGAAATCCGGAATTGTCATTTTCTTGAACGGTCGAGAGCTTGCCGAAAGTTGGTCCAGCCACGCTGCTAATGCCTAACCAAGCGACAATCGCGATAATTGCGACCCAGAGCGGCTTCCGACCCTTGATTGATCCGAGTTTCATTTTGGCAAAGCCTCTCTGTGAGCGCGCAACATCGGCGCTATCTCTCTGATGAATTTCGCTACTACAACAGAGCAAAATCCTACCTGAGCGCCTACGCAATCGCAGAAGGTAGTTAGGCTTGACCCATGTCCGTTCTTCATACCCAAACCATCTCGATTCAAAATCTTGGCTTGGTCAATTATGAGGACGCTTGGGAAAAGCAGCGCGAGATTCAAGCTGGCGTTGCCGCTGGCGAAAATCCAAACACTCTCTTGCTCCTAGAACATCCACCCGTTTTTACCGCTGGTCGTCGAACGGCAGCATCTGATCGCCCCATCGATGGCACCCCAGTAATCAACGTCGACCGCGGCGGAAAAATTACTTGGCATGGACCCGGACAAATTGTTGGATATCCAATTGTTAAATTGAAGAATGGCAACGATGTCGTTGGTTTTGTCCGTGAAATTGAAATAGCGTTAATTAATACTTGCCAAGAATTTGGCGTTAACGCCGAACGCTATTGTGAGCGAACCGGTGTTTGGATTCGTGACGCCAAAGGTGATCGAAAACTTGCCGCAATTGGGATTCGGGTTGCAAAAGGTGTGACCATGCATGGTTTCGCACTAAATGTAAATCCGGATTTGAGTTGGTTTAAGAAAATCGTGCCTTGTGGGATTCCAGATGTTGAAGTAACTTCGCTGAGCGTTGAATTAGGGCGCAATATCGCGGTAGTCGAGATTTTAGAATCGTTAACTCGAAATATCACCTCTGCTCTAGATAAGGTCGCGGAATGACGGTCGCTCCCGAAGGTAGAAAGATGCTTCGTATTGAAGCCCGCAATTCATCGGTGCCAATCGAACGTAAACCTGAATGGATTAAAACTCGCGCAATCATGGGACCCGAGTACACGCAACTTCGTTCGTTGGTGGCGCGTGAAGGTTTACATACCGTCTGCCAAGAAGCTGCTTGTCCAAATATTTTTGAATGTTGGGAAGATAAGGAAGCGACTTTCTTAATTGGTGGCGAAGCTTGCACAAGACGTTGCGATTTTTGCAATATCGATACTGGAAAGCCAGAACCGCTAGATCGCGATGAACCACGTAGGGTGGCGGAATCAATTAAAACTATGGGGCTTCGTTACGCCACGATTACTGGGGTTGCTCGGGATGATTTAGAAGATGAAGGCGCTTGGCTTTATGCCGAAACCATAAAACAAGTTCATGAAACAGTTCCTGGCTGCGGTGTTGAGATGTTAGCCCCAGATTTCAGCGGTAATCCGGATTTACTAAACCAAGTATTTGAAACTCGTCCCGAAGTTTTTGCGCATAATGTGGAAACTGTGCCGCGAATTTTTAAGCAGATTCGACCTGCGTTTACTTACGACCGTTCCTTAAATGTAATTTCGCAAGCTCGCGATTTTGGCCTAATCACAAAATCTAATTTAATTCTTGGGCTCGGTGAAACGCCTGCAGAAATCACGCAAGCGTTGCTTGACTTACGTAGCGCTGGTTGCGATTTAATCACCATTACCCAATATCTACGGCCATCGGCAAAACATCACCCAGTAGAGCGATGGGTAAAACCAGAAGAATTTGTGGAACATTCTAAAATGGCTACTGAGATCGGTTTCTTGGGCGTAATGAGCGGTCCACTAGTGCGTTCAAGTTATCGTGCCGGTCGTCTATACAAGCAAGCTCAAGCGCAAAAAATTGGCGCAGACGCCGGCGAAGTTAAATAAAGTGGCTGACCTGGTTTATCCCCCAGTAATAGTCCTTGTTAAATCGCTATGGAAATATCTTGGCCTGCAATTCACTTTTCAAGGCGAAGCGCATGTACCCCGAAAAGGTGGCGCAATTTTAGCGATAAACCATATTGGTTACTTAGATTTTGCAATTGTTGGAACTGCGGTACTGCCCGCAAATAGATTAGTAAGGTTTATGGCTAAGAAAGAAATTTTTGATCATAATATTTCTGGACCGCTAATGCGCGGCATGAAACATATTTCGGTTGATCGAAACAATGGTTCAGCTTCTTTCGTTGCAGCGCTCCGTGCTTTAAAATCTGGAGAAATCATTGGAATTTTTCCCGAAGCTACTATTTCAAGAAGTTTCGAATTAAAAGAGATGAAGACTGGCGCCGTTCGATTAGCGATGGCTTCGGGCACGCCAATCTTGCCAACAATTATTTGGGGCAGCCAACGGGTTTGGACTAAAGGCGTGAAGCGAAATTTCTCACGATCGCACGTTCCGATAACAGTCTCGATTGGTGAACCCATTTTTGTACCGCGCGATGCCGATGTGGATGCCAAAGAATTAGAATTGAAAAATCGACTCTCTGAAATGTTAATGAAAGTACAAGCAAAGTACCCAGATAGCCACGATGGCCAACGATGGGCGCCGGCTCGATTAGGCGGCACTGCGCCTACGCTCGCGCAAATTGCTGCAGAAAAGAAAGGTTAAACTCCCACCATGGCGCTCTTCAAACGTAAGAAAAAAAATGCAGATTCTGCACCAGTAGAGAAGAAAATTCGCTTCAAAGAGATCCGGGATGCTTACGCGATCACTAAGAAGGTTAAACCACTGATTTTGCTCTATTGCTTAGCGATATTCGTTCCAGTTTGGGCCGTTGGTATTTTAATCGGAGTTGCCGTTGGCCATCCCTATTACTTCGGTTTTGTAACATTTCCAATTGCGCTACTTGCAGCATTTTTCTTTTTCACTCGCCAAGCTGGTAGTGCGGCATACGCATCCATCGAAGGCCAAATCGGTGCCGGTGCATCAGTACTAATGGCAATTCGAAAAGGTTGGACCGTTACGCCAGCAGTAGCTGTGGCAAAAAATCAAGATATGGTCCACCGCGCTGTTGGAAAACCTGGCGTAGTTTTAGTTGGCGAAGGTTCAAACGCGATCCGACATATGTTGGCTGATGAAAAACGAAAAGTTGAGCGATTTGCTCCTGGCGTTCCCGTATTTGAATTAGTAGTTGGTGAAGGCGAAGGTCAAGTTCCAATTCGGAAATTACAAAAGCGAATGAAAAAATTCCCAAAGAAACTTGCAACGGTACAACTTCGCGAGTTGCGTGCTCGAATGAAAGCTATTGGCGGCATGAACATTCCAATTCCAAAAGGTCCAATGCCTAAAAATGTGAGGATGCCTAAGCGTTAATTTTTTACAACAACTGTTTTTGCAAATCGATCATGCAATCCGCGCGATTGCATATCGGTAATCACAGCCGGAATAACTAAGCAAATTAGAAGCGTCCGAAACATAATTCGGAGTGGGTTAACGAAATCTTGATCTGGCCAAGTTAAAACTTGTATTTTTAAAATCCGCTGGCCCGCAGAGGCTCCTTGCAGCGAAGTTAGAATGACAACTTCCAAGAAGAAGACCAGCAGTACCCATTGGCCCAACCCAAGAAAGCTCTGGAAGATCAAGGCGGTAACCGCCCAACTCATCAGCCAATCCAAGGTTATTGCCAAAAACCTACGCGCAGTCGAGGCAGTTTCTTTCACGGGGACACGCTATCTCCCGTTGGCGCCGCACGCGCTGTCAAAACCCAGGCTGCGATGAAAGATGAAACATGACTGTAACAAGCAGGTTATGGCTTTTTCATCTTTCCCAATTAGCCTTACTCCATCGATTACGGCTCATAGATGCGCCGTAGCATCCACTAACCATGGCTTTTGGAATAACAGGAGAATCATGTTTAAGAATTCTGCAGAAGTATTTGCTTACATCAAAAAAGAAGATGTCAAATTAGTTGACGTCCGCTTTATTGATCTGCCAGGTATCCAGCACCACTTCAACGTTCCAGTTGAATCATTCGATGAAGCAGTTTTCACTGAAGGTTTAATGTTTGATGGATCTTCGATTCGTGGTTTCCAAGCAATTCACGAATCAGATATGAAGCTGCTGCCAATTCCTGGATCAGCATTTATCGATCCATTCCGTAAAGAGAAAACTTTAATTATTAATTTCTCCGTACATAACCCAATTGATAACACCCCATATAGCCGTGACCCTCGTGGCATTGTCGCAAAAGCTGTTGAGTTTATGCGCTCTACTGGAATTGCCGATACTGCATTTTTTGCACCAGAAGCTGAATTTTATGTTTTTGATGCAGTTAGATTCTCAACCGGAATCAATGAAGCGTTCCATCACATTGATTCTTATGAAGGCGCATGGAATACCGGAGTTGAAAAAGATGCAGATGGAACTCCTAACCGCGGCTACCGCACGCGAGTAAAAGGCGGATACTTCCCAGTTTCACCAACAGATCAATACGCAGATTTGCGCGACCAGATGGTGATGAACTTAGGAAAATCTGGACTCTTAATAGAACGTTCGCACCATGAAGTTGGAACTGCTGGACAGATGGAAATCAATTACCGCTTCAGCGATATCTTGCAAGCCGGCGATGATTTAATGAAATTTAAATACATCGTTAAAAACACTGCTTGGCAAGGTGGCAAAACTGCAACCTTTATGCCAAAACCACTATTCGGTGATAACGGTTCTGGCATGCACGTGCACCAATCACTTTGGAAAGATGGCAAACCACTTTTCTGGGGCGAAGGTTATGGCGATCTTTCAGATATGGCTCGTTGGTATGTAGGCGGCCTGCTAAAGCACGCACCTTCACTTCTTGCTTTCACTAACCCAACCGTTAACTCTTATCGTCGCTTAGTGCCAGGATATGAAGCTCCAGTTAACTTGGTTTACTCAGCCCGAAATCGATCTGCTTGTATTCGTATTCCAATTACCGGATCAAATCCGAAAGCAAAGCGAATCGAATTCCGTTGCCCAGATCCATCATCCAATCCATATCTAGCATTCGCTGCAATGTTGATGGCTGGTTTAGATGGTATCCAAAACAAGATCGAGCCACCAAAGCCAGTTGATAAGGATCTTTACGAATTAGATGCAGCGGAAGCAGCTTCAATTCCACAAGTTCCAGGGTCACTTGAAGCAGTTCTAGATAATCTAGAACGCGACAATGAATTCCTAACTCGTGGTGGCGTATTTACTAAGGACTTAATCGATACTTGGATCGCATTCAAACGCGAATCTGAAGTGGATTACGTGCGCTTGCGCCCACATCCAGCCGAGTTCGAACTCTATTTCGATCTCTAAAATAAAATAATAAAAAGAGGGCTGCTCACGCGGCCCTCTTTTTTATTTCTAAAAGTTATTTCTTTGTTCCAGCGGTTTTGCTCTCAATTGTTACCACCATCAGTACGCCGATCACCACAATGGCCCCACCAAATACATATGAGACCGAAATTTTTTCATGTAAGAATATTGCGCCTAGCGAAATCGCGATTACCGGATTTACATATGCATATGTTGAAATCAAACCAATAGGAGCATTACTTATCAACCAAACATAAGAGCTATAAGCAACAATCGAACCGACCAGCGTCAAATAACTCCATCCGGCCCAACTAGTTCCGGTTGCATCAAAGAAATCAGCAAATTTTTCACCAGTAGTCAAGCCAACAACTACTAAAAGAAATCCACCAGTAAGCATTTGATACATGGTTGAAATCATGGGGTTCTTAGGCATCGATAAACGAGGTGCAATATAACTACCAAGGGACCAACCAATATTTCCAACCATAATCACCATCGCCCAAAAGAACATCAACCCAGTGCTTGCGCCATTTAGTGGAGTAACACTGCCTGGTTTTAGAAGAAATGCGACACCGATAAATCCAATTACAACACCAAGCCAACTCAAATTACTTGGAGGATTGTGATCAACGGTTCGAAAAATTGCGATCCAGAAAGGAAGTGCAGAAATTATTAGCGCAGCGATCCCGCTAGGAACATACTGTTGGCCTAACGCTACCGAACCAATTGCAACTCCTAAAAGCGTGCCACCCATTATCGAAGCGTTTAGAAACTCAGCTCGCGGAATAATTAATGACCGCCAACCATTCTTTGCCCCAAGTACAACTATAAGGATTGATGTTGCTGCTAAAAATCTGGTACCCATTGCTAAAAGCGGTGGCATCGATTCGATTGCCAGCGCAATTCCGTAGTAAGTAGAACCCCAAATGATGTAGACCGACCAGAGCGATAGCCAAACTTTCGTTTTATTAGAATTACCCGAATTTGGCACAGCGCCATTGAACTCGTATTTCTCTAAAAATACCTAATCGGCACAGTCGAAAAATGTAATTCTCGACTCAGGTTAGGTTAGTAGTAGGCTCGCAAACCTATGCATAGCACGCCCTTTGATCACCTTCCGCTAAAGAATCCTGGTAATCCAGAACTTGCTTCGGTCGCGCGTTTTCTTCTATGGATAATTCGCGGGCAGAAGCGAGTTCTCGCAACTGGAACTTTTTTTGGTGTAGTAAATTTATTGAGCCTCGCAATTTTGCCAGGGGTCCTCGGTCATGGCATTCAAGCAATAGCGGACGACAACCAAGAATCTTTAAAAAATTGGGTCCTAGTTACGTTATTGGTCGGTGGTATCCAAGCTTTCACTGGCATCATGCGCCATCGTCGCGCGATTTCGAATTGGATGTCGTGCGCAACCCGATTGCAACAATTAATAAGTGATAAAGCGATCTCACTGGGTGCAGACCTACCTCGGTTGGTTTCTACTGGTGAAGTTTCGGCAATCAACTCAAATGATGTTGAGCGAGTATCAGGCGCTTTTGATTTAATCCCCAGATTAATTGGGGCGTTCGTCTCATTCTTTTTTGTC
This sequence comes from Actinomycetota bacterium, assembly GCA_947491605.1. Lineage (GTDB taxonomy): Bacteria > Actinomycetota > Actinomycetes > Nanopelagicales > Nanopelagicaceae > UBA7398. Next base: position 34,197 of record CANLJW010000008.1, read on the forward strand.
GCAATCTTATTAATAAAATCCTCGCCAACTTTAGGTGTTATGGTAGTAATCGGAGTTCCGTTGATGAGCTTATTAATCGCTCCGATAATTAAGCCGCTCCAAAGCCGCGAGTCAATTCAACGAGAGAAATTGTCACGCTCATCAAATTTAGCTTCCGACACTGTTGCTGGTTTAAGAATCCTTAGGGGAATTGGTGGCGAAGCATCATTTTTAGCACGGTTTCGGATTGCATCCCAAGAAGTAAGAACTGCCGCAGTCCGAACTGCGAAGATGCGATCACTCCTCGAAGGCATGCAAATAATTTTGCCAGGTGCGTTGATTGTTGGCGTTATCTGGACTGGTGGATCTCTCGTTGCTCAGGGAGATTTAAAGGTAGGCGAACTTCTAGCTTTTTATGGCTATAGCTCGTTTTTAATGGTGCCGCTACAAATCATGACGGAATCCGCACAGCGAATTACCTCTGCGGTAGTCGCAGCGCGACGAGTTATTAGATTGTTGAGCGTCGAAAACTTACACAGTTGGGGCGTTTCTCAAGCTCCTAATATTTCGGGTGAACTAAAAGATACGATTTCTGGGATTTCAATCGCTGCTGGGGAATTCGTCGGAATTGTTTGCGATGACGCACTGACTGCTGACGATATTTGTGATCGATTAGGTGGCTACCTAGATGCTGAGAAAATTTTCATTGCGAACGCGCCATTGCAATCGTTTACCCGAGAATCAATTCGGAGTGCGATATTTTCGCAAGAAAAAGAACCAGCGATTTTATCCGGGACAATAAACTCACATTTTGATGTTCCAGCCACCAAGCGGCTCTCAATTGATCAAGCGCTAACGGCCGCGTCCGCAATGGATATTTTAGATTCGTTAGATGGCGATGGTTACAGCGCTGAAGTTGTAGAACGCGGTCGTACACTTTCTGGCGGGCAACGTCAACGATTATCGCTTGCAAGATCGCTTTATGTGGATGCACCGATACTGATTTTGGATGATCCAACCAGTGCAGTTGATGCTCATACCGAAGCTCGAATCGCCGCGCGATTACGGGAAGTAAGAAATCATCAGACTACAATAATTTTTACAACTTCGCCTTTAATTCTCGATCATACCGATCGGGTAATTCTTTTAGTTAATGGCTACTTAAAAAACACTGGAACGCATCAAAATTTACTTACTACCGATAACACCTACCGAGATTTGGTGGTGCGCGGCGAATGAAGTTCTTTAAGCATAAATACCCAAAACCAGTCGATGAGAAACGGTTGCCAGCAAGTGCATATCCGGCTCCACCAGAAGATGCCGCACGAATCGAAAAAGGTTTTGGGTTGGAACGCGCTGCAAATCGATTGCCGATCGCAACAGAGAAAACTGTAAATAAAGAGATGTGGTCACTTTTATTAGCCAACAAAAATGGTTTTATCTGGGTGGCGATTTTTCAATTATTCACCACCATTGCCGCTCTAATACCACCACGAGCATTTGGGAATTTGTTGGAGCGCCTAAAAACTGATCCGCAAAATGTTGTGTTATCAAAAACCATAATAATTGTGATTTCAGCTTTAGTTGTGCAAACAATACTTGTCTATCTAACTAAAGTGCGAGCTTCAATACTTGGTGAATTTGTACTCTCATCCCTGCGCGAAAGATTTATCGAACGAGCAGTCCAGCTACCCCCAAATGTTGTCGAACGGGCTGGCTCTGGTGAACTTCTTACTAGGACTACAACCGATATTGATAAAGTAACTTGGGCAGTCCGAGACGCTGTTCCAATTATTACGATCTGCTTAGTACAGATTCTTGGAATATCAGTTGCAATTGCATTTACTGCGCCAATCTTTTTTGCAGCAATATTTATTGGAATTCCATTTCTTTTTGCCGGAACCCGTTGGTATCTGAGACGATCACCACAGGCTTACCGCGTTGAATCTTCTTCTTATGCGATTGTGAATTCGGTGTTGATTGAAACTGCTGAATCAGGTCGCACGATAGATGCGCTTCGATTAGGTGAAGAACGAAGTTTGCGTACTCACGCCACAATTTCTCGTTGGTTGCAATGGGAGCGTTATACATTACGGCTGCGCACTAGATGGTTCCCACTTGTTGAAACCAATTACATAATTCCAGTCAGCGCTGTCTTATTAATGGGTTCCTACCTTTATCATGATAATAAAATTTCGATAGCGCTAATAACTTCGGGCCTGTTATACGCCCAAATGTTGGCCAACCCAATAGAGCGAATGCTCTGGTGGATCGACGAATTACAAACTGGAAAAGCTTCACTCTCTCGACTTCTTGGTATCTATGAAATTGAAGAGCGGGAAATTCGAAACGCTTCCCCAGATGGCGAAGAAATTTCCGGCGAAAATGTCACATACGGTTATCGTGAAGGCCGCGATGTTTTAAAAAATCTTTCTTTCCTTGTTTCACCTGGTACGAAGTTAGCAATTGTTGGGCCATCGGGTGCTGGTAAATCAACGTTGGGTAGATTATTAGCGGGCGTACAGCCGCCTAACCGCGGAAAAATAACAGTCGGTGGCGCTGAGATCGGTTATCTACCAGTCGAACAAGCCCGTACCGAAGTGGCTTTAGTAACCCAAGAACACCATGTATTTGTGGGCACGTTAAAAGAAAACGTAACACTAGCGCGGCCGCATGCCACCGATGATGAAGTATGGCGCGCATTAGCCGCAGTTGATGCGAGCGAATGGGCGAAAAATTTACCGGAGGAATTAGCCACAGTTTTGGGTACAGGTGGTCATCGATTGTTACCGGCGCAAGCACAGCAATTAGCGCTAGCGCGATTAGTGCTAGCTGATCCGCACACATTAATTTTGGATGAAGCAACTTCCCTATTGGATCAAAAAGCTGCTAAACATTTAGAAGCATCGCTCGGAGCAGTACTTTCGGGCCGAACTGTAATCGCCATTGCACATCGCTTACAAAGCGCTCACGATGCAGATCTGATTGCGGTTATTGAAGAAGGCAAAATTACCGAATGGGGATCGCACGATAATTTGATGAAAGCTGATGGCGCATATGCAAAACTTTGGCGATCTTGGCGTGATGAGAATTAAATTTAACGGTAACCAGACCTAATCCCACAGTTTTCAAGATGCAGATGCGAATGATTTGCAATAACCTTCACCTATGCAGACCCAAACAGCCGAAAAGAGCTCACTACGAGCACATCTGCGCTTTGAGCGCCATGAAATCCCAGCTCTGGTTGGAACCATGGGAACCGTCCTTTTACTTCATATTCTGGGTTGGGGTCTATTTATCTATTACAACTCAAACCCTAAATACAATTCAATTGTCGATGGTAAAGGTGCGCTGATTTATGCGGGTGCTGGTGCGCTCGCCTATTCCTTCGGGTTACGTCACGCTTTTGATGCAGACCACATAGCAGCTATCGATGACACAACTAGGTTGATGTTAGCAAAAGGAAAGAAACCACTTGGCGTTGGACTTTTCTTTTCATTGGGCCACTCAACAATTGTGCTTGCACTTTCAATTGCAGTCGCAATCGCAGCGAAGCAAGCAGCAAAATTTCAGGAGAATTTCGCCGAAACTG
>CANLJW010000009.1:0-37603 GCA_947491605.1 Actinomycetota bacterium
GCAATTTTGTAAATGTAGTGTCGGCTGATTGCAGAAAAACGGGCATGAAAATTACTTGGTGCTGGGACGGCTGAAATAATGCGAATATCTTCAGTGAGAATTCGATTTAATTTATAAGCGAAATTTTCAATATCCCACGGGTTTCCATCGCGATCTAAATTTGGTAAATCAAAGTGGGCCACTTGTTGCGCTGCATGTACGCCAGCATCAGTTCTACCTGCGGCAGTTAAAGTGATGGTTTCGCGGGTAAAAGTTGCAATCGCGCTCTCCATCGTGCTCTGAATTGTTACTTGATCGGGTTGCTTAGCCCAGCCAGCAAAGTTGGTACCGTCATAAGAAAAATCTAACCGGATACGAAAAAACCCACTCTCAGGGTTGAGAGTGGGTTCCATCGTTAAGCTATTTTGTGAAGAATTACTTTACTTAGCGACAGCTTTCTTAGCTGCAGCTTTCTTCTTCGGTGCTGCAGCTTTCTTTGTGGCTTTTACTGCTTCATCAACTGTTGCAGTTTTAGCAGATACGCCATCTACAAGAACTTCGATAACTGCCATTGGCGCGTTATCGCCCTTGCGTGGGCCAATCTTTGTGATGCGGGTATAGCCACCTTTGCGCGCTTCAAATCGTGGACCGATTTCAGTAAAGAGAGTGTGTACCACGCTCTTATTTGTAATCTGTGCCATTACTAAACGGCGTGCTGCAAGGTCACCTTTTTTTGCATGAGTGATTAACTTTTCAGCTAGTGGACGTAACCGCTTTGCTTTCGCTTCAGTTGTGGTGATTTTTCCATGTTGGAAAAGTTGTTCCGCAAGTGTGCGTAGCAATAAACGTTCGTGTGATGGGCTCGAGCCGAGGCGTGGGCCTTTACTTGGTCTTGGCATTATCTATTCCTACCTTATGCCTGCTCTGAATCGACAAGATCATCATCAACATCAGCGCCATAGTTCTGGTGCTTAGTTGGATCAAAGCCGACTGGTGAATCTTTGAGTTCCATGCCCATTGATACCAATTTAGCTTTGACTTCATCGATTGATTTTGATCCGAAATTACGGATATCCAATAGATCAGCTTCGCTGCGGCTAATGAGTTCTCCAACAGTGTGGATTCCTTCGCGCTTTAAGCAGTTATATGAGCGCACAGTTAGATCTAGATCTTCGATTGGAAGTGCTAGATCTGCAGCGAGCGCTGCATCTTGAATGGATGGACCGAGGTCAATTCCTTCAGCTGAATAGTTAAGTTCGTGTGCGAGACCGAAGAGTTCAACCAGTGTCTTACCTGCAGATGCCATTGCATCGCGAGGTGAGATTGAACGCTTGGTTTCAACATCAAGAATTAAACGATCGAAGTCGGTGCGTTGCTCTACCCGAGTTGCTTCTACCTTGTAGGTAACGCGAAGTACTGGTGAATAGATTGAGTCAACCGGAATTCGTCCGATCTCAGCGCCAACTTGCTTATTTTGAACTGCAGTTACATAACCGCGACCACGTTCAATTGTGATTTCAATTTCAAGGTTTGCTTTTGCGTTCAAGGTTGCGATGTGAAGATCAGGGTTATGAACTTCAACGCCAGCCGGAACTGCAACATCAGCACCAGTTACTTTGCCATCTCCGTTTTTGCGGATGTAAGCAACAGTTGGCTCATCGTTATCGGATGCGAAAACTAGGTTCTTGATGTTGAGGACGATCTCAGTGAGATCCTCTTTTACGCCTTCAATGGTGCTGAACTCGTGGAGCGCACCAGCCACGCGGATGCTAGTGATAGCAGCGCCTGGGATTGAAGAGAGCAGGGTTCGTCGTAATGAATTTCCAAGTGTGTAACCAAAGCCAGGTTCCAACGGTTCAATAATGAATCGGGAACGGCCTTCGTTTACTACTTCCTCGGAAAGGACGGGACGTTGTGCAATTAGCACTGGGTTCCTCCATAGGTCTGGGACATCCGCTATTTGATGTCGCCTGGGTTGGTACGGTTTTTTAGTTTTTTTAAATCTTTAAATCAGCTTTTACTTGGAGTAAAGCTCAACGATTAGTTGTTCTTGGACTTGAGTATCAATCACAGCGCGGTTTGGTTGACCGTGGATGATTATGCGCATCTGTGAAGGCACAACTTCCATCCATGCTGGAACTGATTTTTCGCCGAATTCGGCGCTCGCCACGATGAATGGCGTCAAGTCTTGGGATTTTTCAACAACATCAACGATGTCGTAGATGGATACACGATAAGAAGGAATATCAACCTTCTTGCCGTTAACCAAGATATGCCCGTGACGAACAACTTGGCGGGCCATGTCGCGGCTCTTTGCAAAGCCGGCGCGATATACCACGTTATCCAAGCGAGTCTCAAGCAGAATTAACAAGTTCTCACCAGTCTTGCCAGCGAGACGACTTGCCTCTTCATAATAATTTCGGAATTGACGTTCTAGAACACCATAAATACGTGCGCACTTTTGCTTTTCGCGCATCTGTAATAAGTATTCAGAATCCTTGGAGCGACCACGACCATGTTGCCCTGGTGGGTATGGCCGAGATTCGATCGGACACTTTGGTCCATCGCACTTAGAGCCCTTAAGGAAGAGCTTTACTTTTTCGCGACGGCAGCGCTTGCAATCTGCACCGGTATAACGAGCCATTTAGTTTCTTCCTTCCTTAAACTCTACGAGGTTTTGGTGGACGGCAACCGTTATGTGCCATTGGAGTTACATCAGAGATGGCTCCAACTTCTAAACCGGCTGCTTGAAGTGAACGAATTGCAGTTTCGCGACCAGAGCCTGGGCCCTTTACGAAAACATCTACTTTTTTCAAACCATGTTCTTGGGCTTTACGAGCAGCAGCTTCTGCAGCAAGTTGAGCAGCGAACGGAGTTGATTTACGTGATCCTTTGAAACCAACTTGGCCTGATGAAGCCCAAGAAATTACGGCGCCGGATGGATCAGTTATCGAAATAATGGTGTTGTTAAAGGTGCTCTTGATATAGGCGTGACCGAAGGCAATATTTTTCTTTTCCTTCTTGCGCGCCTTGACCTTACCTTTTACGGCAGGTTTAGCAGTTGCGGTTTTAGCTTTTGGGGCGGCCATTACTTGGTCTCCTGTTTCTTACCAGCAATTGCTACACGTGGACCCTTGCGAGTGCGTGCATTGGTGTGGGTACGTTGGCCACGAACTGGAAGTCCCTTACGGTGACGAATTCCTTGGTAGCACTGAATTTCAACTTTACGACGGATATCGCCAGAGACTTCACGGCGAAGATCGCCTTCGATTTTATAATTTGCTTCGATGTATTCACGAAGCTTGATGAGATCTGGCTCTTGCAGATCCTTAACGCGGATATCTGGAGAAACACCAGTCGCTGCAAGTGTTGCATGCGCGCGGGTTTCACCGATTCCGAAAATATATTGAAGCGCAACCTCAAGCCGTTTTTCACGCGGCAGGTCGACGCCAACTAGACGGGCCATTTACATACCTATTCCATTATTCCGAAGGTCCTGAGCAGTGCTTCTCTTTCGAGCTTCCGCCTTCGGGCAGAAGGTTTAGTAGTTTCCTACTAATTGCACCACACGTACTTTTATTTAGTTATAACTGCTATAAAAAATTAGCCTTGACGTTGCTTGTGACGTAGGTTGTCGCAGATAACCATGACGCGACCATTACGACGTACAACTTTGCACTTGTCGCAAATCTTCTTCACGCTTGGTTTAACCTTCACAACATCCTCGTTTCGTAACGTAACTAATTATTTGTAACGGTAAATAATTCGACCTCTAGTGAGGTCATATGGACTCAACTCCACGATCACACGGTCAGATGGCAAGATGCGAATGTAGTTCTGTCGCATCTTCCCGCTGATGTGCGCGAGAACGTTATGTCCATTTGTAAGTTCAACCCGAAACATTGCGTTTGGTAAAGCTTCAGCCACGGTGCCCTCGATTTCGATTGCACCTTCTTTTTTGGCCAAGCACTACCTACTAACTCTCGTTTAACGAATTTACTTATATGCTTCCGCTCAGCCAGCTACTTTCAAATTTCTTTCAAAGCAACGCGCCGATAGGCAGAGGGTTAGTTTAGGCGGGGCGGCGGTATAAGGGAAATCCGCCGGAAGTTACGCGGGAATGACCTGGACTGGAGAGCCCAAATCGAGTGCTCCGATATGGCCTTGGCCAATCAAGGCAGCCGGCCGCGAAGTCATGCTGGCGATCGCGGATTCCAAATTAACACCAAGGTCCAATAACAAATTAAGGGAGCCATAAAGGGACTCGACTCCCCCGGCTAGCACGCCATCGCTTCTAACGGCGCGGCCCGCCTTTACTTCTACTTCAAAAGTTCCGAATGGAAATTTACCTTCGCCAAGTCCGGCAGGTGCGACTGCATCGTTAGTCAGAACAAATCTATTTGGCGCGGCCGCAATTGTGGCTTGCACAACTTCTGGTGCAACATGAACGCCATCAACAATAATTTGAATAGTGACATCATCACGTTCTAAGGCAACCCCGACAAGGCCCGGTGATCGCAGAGTCATTGGCAGCATTGCGTTCCATAAATGTGTAACAGTTTTCGCACCGGCATCAAACCCAGCGTTCGCTTCATCGGCGGTCGCGCCGGAATGGCCTAACGAAACCACAATTCCCATCGCGGATAAATGTTTTATAACTTCAATTGCACCCGGAAGTTCTGGTGCGATAGTCACCATTGCAACCGAACCGGCTCGTAAATATTTTCCAATTAAATCTAAATCTGGAGTTCGGAAATAATCTAAAGGGTGTACACCTGGTTTAGCAGTTGAGATAAATGGACCCTCTAAATGAATTCCTAAAATCTTAGCTTCGCCGCTCTCTGCTTCGCGTTTTGCATTTTCGATAAGCGCCATAACTCGCAAGGTTTCTTCGATAGGTCCAGTAATCAAAGTTGGCAAATACCCAACCACGCCTTGGTTATAAAGTGATTTCGAAACTTGTTTTATATCTGAAACAGTCTTGGCCGAAAGTAAATCCATACCGCCATGACCATTTACTTGCAGATCTACAAAACCTGGAATTGCTAATCCAGATTTACCGGCGCTCTCTCCATAACTAATTAATTCTCGATTTTTTACAACAATTCCACCGCTAATCCATTGTTCGTTTATTAAAGCTTTTTCAGTTGGAATCGAGCCAGATTCGATAAAAGTTGAGATCATTTAGTCTTAGTAACTTTCAAAAGGCCGGCAGGTGCATCTGGGTTTAGTCCATTTTTTATTGCAAGCAACATTGCAAACTGTTGCAACACGATGCTATCTGCAATCACGGCAAGGGTTTCTGGAAGGTTTGCGCCGCCTAATGAAATCTCACCACTCTTTAATTCAAAGCCACTACCAATCCAGTAAATATGTGGCGTAATCTCTCGAATTCGCGTAACCGTGGCCGCCATTCCGGTAGTTGATACTCCGGTTGGTGCCAAGAAGATCACACGGGAGTTTTCATGAAGTGAGGAAATCGGCCCATGCAAATAATCGGCTGACGAAAAAGATGAGACGGGAATCTTTAAAGTTTCTTGGATTTTTAACGCAGTTTCGTGGGCATTTGCATATGCAAAACCACGACCTAGCGTGGTGATGCCAAAGGAATGATCAAAGCTATCTACAATTTTTGAAACGCTATCAATATTTGAAACTACACGATTTGCTTCACTAACTAGCGATGCAAAATCAATCGCTTCTTTCGCCCAGATAGAAACAACTAAGAGTGAGAGCAATAGTTCGGCTGAGTAGCTCTTAGTCGCAGCAACTGCTTTCTCTTCGCCAGCCTCTAAATAAAGATGGAGGTCGGCAGACTTTGCAAGTGGGCTATTTAGATCATTGGTAAGGGCTAAAACTTTTGCACCACCGATTTTCGCAGCTTGCGCATAATTAATTAGATCTGGAGATTGGCCACTCTGACTGAGCGCTATAACTAAACAATTCTTAAATTTTAATTTACTCTGATAAACGGTAACTACTGATGGCGAGGCTAGCCCACATGGAATCCCGATTTTAGTTTCAATTAAATACTTTAAATAAAGTGCGGCGTTATCGGAGGTACCGCGAGCTAGCAAAATAACGGAATCAAAGGAATCTAATGGCAGTTTTTGAACTTGCGCAGTAATACTGGCAGCGCTATCGGCAAGCTTCTGGAAAACGCTAGGAATCTGCGCGATTTCTGCCCGCATCAGCGAACCATTATTACTCATGGCTAATTTTCGCACAGTTGGTGCTAATTAGGAAAAACTAAGAGAGTAACGAAGATATTTCTACGCCTAACGCGCCTAATTCAGCTTTACCGCCATCATGCGCAGTCAGCACAAAAGGTTTTCCATCTGGCAAAATTGCAAATGAATTTTCAAAGTGTGCACCACGCGATTTATCAGTAGTTACCACAGTCCAATCATCTGATAACACTTTAGTTTTATCGGTACCGCGGGTAATCATAGGTTCGATAGCTAACGCCATTCCAATAATAATTTCTGGGCCATTCCCAGCTTTACCAAAATTTAAAATATGCGGTTCTTGATGCATTTCACTGCCAATGCCATGGCCACCGTATTCGCGCAAAATTCCGTATTTTCCTTGGGAAATAATGTATTGCTCAATTGCAAAACTCATATCAGTTAACTTGCCGCCACATTTTCCAGCTGCAATACCGTGCCACATCGAAGCTTCGCAAACATCCAACATTTCTTGATCAGCGGGATCAATTGGATCTACAACTACCGAGAATGCGGCGTCGCCGTGCCAACCTTCAATAATTGCACCGCAATCAATTGAAACCACATCACCTGGCATGATCATGCGATCGCTAGGAATGCCATGCACAATTTCTTCATTGATTGAAGTACAAATAGTTCCAGAAAACCCGTGATAACCCTTGAAATTAGATTTGCCACCACCGCGGCGGATATTAGCTTCCGCAATTGCATCTAGTGCGCTCGTAGTAATTCCAGGTTTTATATTTTCTTTTACTAAATCTAAAGTCTCTCTAACTAATAGACCAGCCTTGCGCATTGACTCAAGTTGCGCCAAATTCTTGATTTGGATAGCCATTTAATTGCCGTTAGTAAGGGTTGCGATAGCTCGCTTTGAAATATCGGAAACTTCACCTAGAGCCGAAATGCTTTTTAATAAACCAGTTTTTTGATAGAAATCAATAATTGGCGCAGTTTGTTCCGCATATACATCAAGGCGGTGCTTGATAACATCAGCTTTATCATCTTCGCGTTGGTACAACTCACCATCGCATGATTCACATTTTTTAGCGGTATCTGAATAAATTTTGCCACAATCCCGGCAGGTACGACGACTTGATAAACGTTTAATGATCGCTTCATTCTCAATTTTCAATTCAAGTACGACATCAAGTGGCGTATTGGCAGCGGTTAAAGCGTTATTTAGGAATTCTGCTTGGCCGACATTTCGTGGATAACCATCGAGAAGGAAACCATTTCCAACATCGCCGTGGGTAAAGCGATCGCGGACCATCTCGTTAGTAACGGAATCGGGAACTAGGTTGCCGTTATCCATAAAAGATTTAGCTTGAATTCCTAGCGGTGTGCCATTTTTTAAATTCAATCGGAAAATGTCACCAGTAGATATATGTGGAATCGCAAAGTGCGAAGCGAGGTGAACTGCTTGCGTTCCTTTGCCAGCGCCTGGTGGTCCAACCAGGATTAATCGCATTAGCGCAAGAACCCCTCATATGAGCGTTGTTGTAATTGGCTCTCGATCTGCTTCGCGGTATCTAAACCAACACCAACAACGATCAAGATTGCAGTTCCACCGAATGGGAAATTCTGGGAAGCGCCAAAAAGCACTAACGCAATAATCGGAATTACCGCTACAAACGCTAAGTAAAGCGATCCTGGAGCAGTAATGCGAGAGAGTACATATTGCAGATATTCCGAAGTTGGTCGACCGGCGCGAATGCCTGGTACGAAACCGCCGTACTTCTTCATATTCTCGGCAACTTCATCTGGGTTGAATGTGATCGCAACATAGAAATACGTGAAGAAAATAATTAATAACGCATAGGTAGCGATATAAACGGGGTGATCACCTTGAATAAAGTTACGGGAAATCCAAATTGCCCAACCCGATGTGCTATTTGTGAAGTTCACAATCAGCGATGGGATATATAGCAACGAAGAAGCAAAAATAACTGGGATTACGCCGGCTTGGTTCACTTTGATTGGAATATAAGTGCTGGTGCCGCCATATGATTTGCGGCCAATTTGGCGCTTCGCATATTGCACTGGGATTCGACGTTGAGCCTGTTCGACATAAACAACCATCGCAACAATTAATACACCAACAGCCATCACGAATAGAAACGCCGGCCAGCCTTTAGCAAGTTTGATGCCCCAAAGTTGTCCGGGGAATCCAGCAGCAATCGAAGTAAAGATTAGAATTGACATACCGTTACCAATACCGCGATCAGTAATTAATTCGCCAAGCCACATAATTACTGCAGTACCAGCGGTCATTACGAAGATCATCGTGATGATTCGTTGCCATGATGTATCCGGAATAATCGCTTCAGCACAACCGCTGATTAATCGACCTGGGGTACGAGCGACTGCAATTAAGCCAGTTGATTGTAATACCGCTAAGCCGATTGTTAGATACCGGGTGTACTGGGTCAGCTTTGCAGTTCCAGATTGGCCTTCTTTTTTCAACGCTTCAAATCGTGGAATTACTACAGTTAATAACTGCACGATAATTGAAGAGGTGATGTAAGGCATGATGCCAAGTGCAAAAACGCTTAATTGTAAAAGTGCGCCGCCGCTAAACAAATTGATAAGCCCAAAAAGTCCACCCGTATCAACCTGTTTCAAACAGCGCTGTACCGCGGTATATGAAACTCCTGGGGTAGGAACGATGGAGCCAAACCGAAATAGCGCCATGATCGACATTGTGAAGAAAATCTTCCGACGTAGATCTGGTGTCTTAAAGGCTTTACCAAATGCTTGCAGCATTGTTTAGAGTTCCTTAATACTTCCGCCGGCAGCCGAGACTTTATCTTTAGCCGAAGCTGAGAATTTATGGACAGTGATATCAACTTTGACCGAGATATCGCCATTTCCAAGTACTTTGACTGGAAGTCCTTTACGCGCTGCGCCAGCTTTAACGAGATCAGCTACTGAAACGTTGCCACCCTTAGGGAATAACGCATTAATAGTTGCGACGTTAACTGCTTGGTATTCCACGCGCTCTGGGTTTTTAAAACCACGAAGTTTAGGAAGGTGTTGTACCAATGGCATCTGTCCGCCTTCGAAACCAATTCGAACTGTGTTTCGAGCGCGCGTACCTTTACCACCGCGGCCGGCAGTTTTACCTTTTGAGGCTTCACCGCGACCTTTACGAGTCCTTGCCTTCTTAGCACCAGGTGCTGGACGAAGATGATGAACTTTTAACACCATAGTTATTCGACCTCCTCAACTTTAATGAGATGGCGAACTGCGAAGACCATGCCGCGAATTTCTGGGCGATCTTCTTTCACCACTACATCACCAATACGCTTCAAACCAAGCGAACGAAGTGTGTCGCGTTGTTCTGGTGCGTAACCAACTTTTGAACGAACTTGAGTGACTTTAAGTCTTGGCATTATCTTCCTCCACCAGTTGACTTGAAATTGGATTCGGAAACTAGAGCGGATGCGCGTGCAAGTGCTGCAGGTGCAACGTGTTCTAGTGGTAGTCCGCGACGAGCTGCGATTGCAGTTGGATGTTCCAACATCTTTAGCGCTGCTGTAGTTGCGTGAACCATGTTGATTGGATTATTAGATCCAAGAGATTTCGAAAGTACATCTGAGATTCCAGCGCACTCCAAAACTGCACGAACTGGTCCGCCAGCGATAACACCGGTACCAGGAGCAGCTGGGCGAAGTAGAACTACGCCAGCAGAAGCTTCACCTTGTACTGGGTGTGGAATTGTTCCTTGGATGCGGGGCACTTTGAAGAAAGATTTCTTTGCTTCTTCAATTGCTTTTGCAATCGCTTGTGGAACTTCCTTAGCTTTGCCGTAACCAATTCCAAGTGTGCCATTGCCATCTCCGACTACAACAAGTGCAGTAAATGAGAAGCGACGTCCACCTTGAACAACTTTTGCTACGCGGTTAATGAAAACCACGCGTTCCATGTATGGAGACTTATCTTGACGATCATCGCGACGATCCCGCTTTTCACGACGGTCTGGCTTCTTATTAGCCGTTACGTCGGTATCGGTCTTTGGTGCAACAGGTGTCATTAGAAGTCCAATCCATTCTCGCGAGCGCCATCAGCTAATGCAGCAATGCGACCGGTGTAGCGGTTACCACCGCGATCGAATACAACTGCCTTAATTCCTTGAGCTTTTGCACGATCGGCAACAAGTTGTCCGACAGTACGAGCTTTTTTAGTTTTATCTGCTGAAGTGGCGCGAAGATCCGCTTCCATTGTTGAAGCAGATGCAATTGTGTGGCCCTTACTGTCATCAACAATTTGCGCAACCAGGTGACGAGCAGAACGTGTGACTACCAAACGTGGACGCTCGGTGGTTCCTGATACTTTCTTACGTACCCGGAAATGGCGACGAGTTCGCGCATTTGTTGCAGAACCCTTAACGATCTTAGTTGTGATATTCATTATTTCTTACCTGTCTTTCCTTGCTTACGGCGAATGCGTTCTCCTTCAAGATGTAAACCTTTGCCCTTATAAGGATCAGATTTACGTAGCTTTTGGATTTTTGCAGTAACTTCGCCGACCAATTGCTTGTCAACACCAGATACGGTGAATTCAGTCTGTGAAATGACATCAAATGTAATTCCAGTTGGAGCTGGAACCACGATTGAATGGCTATAACCAAGTGCGAATTCAAGATCTTTACCTTTTGCGGCAACGCGGTAACCAACGCCAGTGATAATGATTTTCTTGGAGTAACCCTTGGTTACGCCTTCAATCATGTTAGCAATTAGCGTACGAGATAGACCGTGAAGTGAACGAGCGGAGCGCTCATCATTTGGACGAGTCAAAACGATTGTGTCAGACTCTTTTGCAACCGTGATTGGTTCTGCAACGTTTAGTGAAAGCGTTCCTTTCGGACCTTTCACTGCAACTGCAGCACCGCTAATAGAAATTTCGACTCCAGATGGAACCGTGATTGGCATACGACCGATACGTGACATCAGATCACCATACATAGGCGAGAACTTCTCCGCCTACGCCTTGCTTATTGGCTTGCTTATCAGTCAGCAAACCTTGTGAAGTTGAGATGATGGCAACACCGAGTCCGCCCAGAACTTTTGGAAGACCAGTTGATTTTGCGTAAACGCGAAGTCCTGGTTTGCTAACGCGACGAAGTCCAGCAATCGAACGTTCGCGGTTTGAACCGTACTTCAAATCGATTACTAAAGTTTTTCCAAAACCTTCGGAGTTCTGTTCAACTTTGTAACCAGAGATGTAACCCTCTTGTTGGAGGATTGCTGCGATTCGCACTTTTACCGATGAAGATGGCATTGATACCACCTCATGGTAAGCAGTGTTTGCATTTCGCAGACGACTTAACATGTCTGCGATCGGATCTGTCATTGTCATACGTGGCCTTTGGCCTTTCTTAAAGTGGTTTCCGGTTAAGGACCTACTTCATAGTTGATATTCGTGGACGATTAATTTTTTCTTTGGTTGGTAGTTGAGAAACTCAACTAATTACCAAGAAGCCTTTGTGATGCCTGGGAGTTCACCGCGGTGCGCCATATTGCGGAAGCAGATACGGCAGATACCAAACTTTTGATATACAGCATGCGGACGACCACAACGTTGGCAACGTGTGTAGCCACGAACCTTGAATTTAGGTTTGCGACTAGCTTTAACGATCAGTGATGTTTTTGCCATTTTTTTCCTTAGCCTCTTGTCCTAATTAATCTTTGAATGGGAATCCGAGCGCACGTAACAACGCGCGACCTTCATCATCATTCTTTGCCGTAGTTACGAAGGTGATATCCATACCACGAACTCGATCAAGTTTGTCTTGTTCGATTTCTGGGAATACAACCTGTTCGGTGATACCAAAGGTGTAATTACCTTTGCCATCAAATTGTTTTGGTGAAAGTCCACGGAAGTCGCGGATACGAGGAAGCGAGATGCTCAATAGGCGATCTGCGAATTCCCACATCCGGTCACCACGAATTGTTACGTGGGCACCGATTGGCATTCCTTCACGGAGTTTGAAGTTCGCAATGGATTTCTTCGCCTTTGTTACCAATGGCTTTTGGCCAGTGATAGTTGCGAGATCACGGATTGCGCCTTCAATAAGTTTTGAATCTTTAGCAGCGTCGCCAACACCCATGTTCACAACGATCTTGACCAGGGTTGGAATCTGCATCGCATTTTTAAATCCGAATTCGGCTTTAAGCGCAGGCGCGATTGTTTCGCGATAGCGTCCTTTTAGACGTGGCAATGACGCAGTATTAGTTGTCATTAGATGTCCTTCCCAGTTCGGCGCGAAATTCGCACATTCTTTCCGTCGTCATCCTTGCGGACACCGATTCGTGTTGCTTGACCATCATCATCAAGAAGCATCACGTTGGAATAAGCGATTGGGGCTTCAACTGTAAGAATCCCGCCAACTTTAACGCCGCGATCAGAGGTATTTTCTTTAGTGTGGCGCTTTACGCGATTCACACCTTCGATAAGTACTCGAGCGGTTTTAGTATCGACAGAGAGAACTTTTCCAGTTACACCCTTATCTTTTCCGGCGATTACTAGAACAGTGTCGCCTTTTTTAATTCTGGCCATTGGTTATAACACCTCCGGAGCTAACGAAATAATCTTCATGAATTTCTTATCACGAAGTTCGCGAGCAACTGGTCCGAAGATACGGGTGCCGCGAGGCTCGCCGTCATCTTTCAGAATAACTGCTGCGTTTTCATCAAAACGAATATATGAACCATCGGCACGACGGTTCTCTTTAACGGTACGAACGATGACAGCCTTTACGACTTCACCTTTCTTAACCTGTCCGCCAGGAATTGCATCCTTAACAGAACATACGATGATGTCGCCGATGCCGGCATAACGACGCGATGAACCTCCGAGCACACGAATACAGAGAAGCTCTTTTGCTCCTGTGTTATCCGCGACGCGTAGACGCGACTCTTGTTGAATCATTTTTTACGCCTACCTTTACTTAGCTCTCTCGAGGATCTCAACTACTCGCCAGCGTTTTGTCGCTGAGAGTGGCCGAGTTTCCATAATTCGGACGCGATCGCCAATGCCTGCTGAATTAGATTCATCATGCGCCTTTAGCTTTTTCGCCTTGGTTATAACTTTTGAATAGATACCGTGCGATGCACGATCTTCAACTTTAACGACGACAGTTTTATCCATCTTGTCGCTAACGACTACGCCTTCGCGAGTCTTGCGAAATCCGCGAGCTTGCTCAGTCATGCAGCACCTCCGATACCTAGTTCACGTTCACGCAACACTGTGTAGATGCGTGCAATTTCTTTACGGACCGCAGTTAAGCGACCATGGCTTTCGAGTTGACCAGTTGCTGCTTGGAAACGAAGGTTGAAAAGTTCTTCCTTTGCTTCCTTGAGTTTGGTTTCCAACTCTTCAACGCTCAATGGGCGAAGTTCTTCTGCTGTGATGATTGCCATTGTTTATGCCTCCTCGCGACGTACAACGCGGCACTTGACCGGTAATTTGTGCATAGCTCGAGTTAACGCTTCGTTTGCGATCTCTTGAGTTACGCCAGAGATTTCAAACATCACGCGACCTGGCTTGATATTTGCGATCCACCACTCTGGAGAACCTTTACCGGAACCCATACGAGTTTCAGCTGGTTTCTTTGTGAGCGGACGATCTGGATAAATGTTGATCCAAACTTTTCCACCACGTTTTACGTGACGGGTCATTGCGATACGTGCAGCTTCAATCTGACGGTTAGTGACATAGCCACCTTCGAGAGCTTGAATACCGTAATCGCCGAATGCAACTGTTGTGCCACCTTTTGCTTTACCAGAACGACTTGGGTGGTGTTGTTTACGGTGCTTAACCCGACGTGGAATTAACACTATGCATCACTTCCTTCAGTTGTAACTGTTGAAGTTTCTGTTGAAGTCTCTGCTGATGTTTCAGCTGCGGCTTCGCGAGCGGCAACCGATGTCTTGGTAACTTCACCGCGTGGTGCACGTGGTGCGTTACGACGTGGTCGATCTGCTTTAGGAGCGCGAGCTTGTGCAACTGCAGCAGCTTCGCGTTCAGCGCGAGATTGAATAACTTCGCCCTTATAAATCCAGACCTTTACGCCAAGACGACCAAATGTTGTGTGGGCTTCATAGAAACCGTAATCAATATCGGCACGAAGCGTATGTAGCGGTACTCGGCCTTCACGATAGAACTCAGAACGTGCAATTTCTGCTCCGCCAAGACGTCCACCACATTGAACTCGAATGCCTTTTGCGCCAGCTTTTAACGCTGTCTGCATTGACTTACGCATTGCGCGTCGGAACGAAACACGTGCTGCAAGTTGTTCTGCAATTCCTTGCGCAACAAGTTGGGCATTTATTTCTGGGTTCTTAACTTCAAGAATGTTTAACTGAACTTGCTTGCCAGTTAACTTCTCGAGATCAAGCCGAAGCCGATCTGCACCTTCACCACGGCGACCGATAACGATGCCAGGACGAGCGGTGTGAAGATCAATACGTACCCGATCACGAGTACGTTCAATTTCGATATGCGAAACGCCAGCGCGCTCCATACCTTTCTCCATTGAACGACGGATCATGACATCTTCTTTTACATAATCTTTATAAAGTTTCTCGGCATACCAACGAGATTTAAATTCAGTGGTGATACCTAACCGGAAGCCGTATGGATTTATTTTTTGACCCATTTATTCGGTCACACCCTCTCCTGCTTCGGCAGCTGCTTTTGCAGCTTTGCGAACTGATTCTTTAGAAGGGCGGCGGTAATTCTTATCGTCAGAAAGTACGACAGAGATTTGGCTGCTGCGCTTCAAAATTTGGAATCCGCGACCTTGTGCACGTGGGCGGAAACGCTTCATAGTTTGGCCCTCTTCAACAAGAGCTTCAGTTACCCAAAGTTCAGAAGCATCGCGAATTGCTGGGTTCTTCTGCTTTGCGTTAGCAACTGCAGAGTTAAGCAATGTGTACACATCTTCGCTAACTGCGATCTGTGGTGCGAACTTCACAATGTTGATGGCTTCATCTGCACGAATGCCACGAATTAAATTCACAACACGACGTGCTTTCTGAGGCGTAACGCGCAATCCGCGAACAGTCGCAGTTGCGATTAGTGGTGTATTAAGCATCCTTAACCACCTTTCGGTCCTCTTGTTTAATGTGACCACGGAAAGTACGAGTTGGTGAGAACTCACCAAGTTTGTGACCAATCATCGCTTCAGTTACATAAACCGGAACGTGTTTACGACCATCATGTACTGCGATGGTGTGACCAATCATTGATGGCGTGATCATTGAGCGGCGTGACCAAGTCTTAATAACAACCTTGGTGCCTTGCTCATTTTGAGCATCCACTTTTTTAGAGAGGTGTTTGTCCACGAATGGACCCTTTTTTAAACTACGAGGCATTTTTAAAGGGCTCCTTATCGGCTCTTGTTAGCTGGACGACGACGGACAATAAGTTGATCGCTCGACTTCTTTTTACGAGTTCGAACTTCAGGCTTACCCCAAGGTGAAACCGGATGCCGGCCACCAGAAGTTTTACCTTCACCACCACCATGTGGGTGATCAACTGGGTTCATAACAACACCACGAACAGATGGGCGCTTGCCTTTCCAACGCATGCGGCCAGCTTTTCCGTAGTTAATATTTGATTGTTCTGCGTTTCCGACTTCACCGACGGTTGCACGGCAACGAACATCGATATTTCGGATTTCACCAGATGGCATACGAAGTTGTGCATATGGACCATCTTTAGCAACGAGTTGTACTGATGCGCCAGCTGAACGAGCAATACGTGCTCCACCGCCAGGGCGTACTTCGATTGCGTGAATCACGGTACCGACTGGAATGTTGCGAAGTGGCAAGTTGTTTCCTGGCTTGATATCTGCAGATGGGCCATTTTCAATCTTGTCGCCTTGTTCTAATTTATTTGGCGCAATGATGTAACGCTTCTCGCCATCTGCGAAGTGCAAGAGTGCAATTCGAGCAGTACGGTTTGGATCGTATTCAATATGCGCAACTGTTGCAGGTACGCCATCTTTATCATTACGTAAGAAATCTATTAAGCGGTATGCGCGCTTATGTCCGCCACCTTGGTGACGAGTAGTGATCTTGCCGGATGCGTTACGGCCACCCTTGCTATTGATTGGGCGTACCAAAGATTTTTCCGGAGTTGTACGGGTAATTTCAGCGAAGTCGGCAACGCTTTGCCCGCGTGAGCTTGGCGTTACTGGTCGCAATTTACGAAGTGCCATGATTTCTCCTTCTCCCCTTCCCGGTTTCCGCTAGGAAACTGGGCCTCCGAATATGTCGATCCGTTCACCAGCAGCAATTTGAACGATTGCGCGCTTGGTATCACTACGTTTTCCAATTCCGAGACGAGTAAGTTTTCGCTTACCTTCGCGGTTCATGGTGTTTACCTTTAGAACTTTTACGCCAAAAATCTTTTCAACCGCGATCTTGATCTCGGTCTTATTTGCAGTTGGCGCAACAATGAATGTGTATTTATTTTGATCTAGCAAGCCGTATGACTTTTCAGATACGACTGGAGCGATTAATACGTCGCGATAATCTTTCACGCTGACACCTCTACTTCGCTTTCACGAGCAACTGCAGTTGCAGCCTTGCCCTTTGCTGGACCGGCGATGAAATCTTTGATTGCATCGTGTGAAAAGACCACATCGTCGCTTACAACTACGTCATAAGCATTTAGTTGGTCAGCAACGATTAAGTGAACATCTTGAACGCTACGAAGTGAGCGCCAAACATCATTTTCGCTACGAGCAACTACCACGAGAACTTTTTTACGATCTGAGAATTGTCGAACTGCAGCGAGCGCGGCCTTTGTAGAAGGAGTTGAAACAATTCCCTCAACAACGTGGATTCGCTCATTGCGTTGACGATCTGAAAGCACACCGCGAAGTGCAGCTGCGATCATTTTCTTAGGTGTGCGTTGATCGTATAAACGAGGCACTGGACCATGTGCAACACCACCGTGGCGTTGGTTAGGTGAACGAGTTGAACCCTGACGAGCCCGACCAGTTCCTTTTTGTTTGAAAGGTTTCTTACCGCCACCACTTACTTCACCGCGGTTTTTCGCTTTATGCGAACCTTGGCGAGCTGCTGCAAGTTGTGCAGTAACTACTTGGTGGATTAGCGGAACATTTGCTTGTACATCAAAGATTTCAGTTGGAAGCGCGAAAGTTCCGGTCTTCTTTCCGGTTGCATCCTTAATATCGAGGGATAGCGACATGGTTTAAGCACCTGCCTTCGTGATGGTTTCTGAGATTGCAAACTTCGAAGCAGATCTAATGAAAACTGTGGCACCGATTGCACCAGGAATAGCACCCTTGATCAGGATGGTATTTGCAACTGGATCAACGGAGTGGATGCTGAGATTTTGTACGGTGACTTTTTCAACACCCATACGTCCCATCATTCGCTTTCCTTTAAATACGCGACCTGGTGTGGTTCGGTTACCGATAGAACCAGAGGTGCGGTGCTTGCGGTCAACACCATGTGCTGCGCCGAAACCAGAGAAGTTGTGACGCTTCATAACACCAGCAGAACCTTTACCGAGTGAGATACCGGATGCATCAATAATTTCTCCAGCAGCGAATACATCTGCGCGTAGCTCTTGTCCTACTTGGTAGGCAGCAGCATTAGATGTGCGTAATTCAGCAACATCTTTGCGAGGGGTAACGCCAGCTTTTGCAAAATGGCCAGCTTCTGGCTTAGAAACTTTACGTGGATCAATTGCACCAAATGCAAGTTGAATCGCTTGGTAACCATCTTTTTCTACGGTGCGAACTTGTGTAACAACACAAGGACCAGCAGATACCACAGTTACTGGGACAACTTTATTGTTGGCATCAAAGACCTGAGTCATGCCGAGCTTGGTGCCAATGATTCCTTTAATGGCAGAGCCCTTTGATTGAGTATTATTTATCATCTCTGATCTCCTAGAGCTTTATTTCAATGTCAACGCCAGCGGGTAAATCAAGACGCATCAATGAATCAACGGTTTTAGGCGTTGGGTCGATGATGTCAATTAAGCGCTTGTGGGTGCGCATCTCAAAGTGTTCGCGGCTATCTTTATATTTGTGCGGAGAGCGAATCACACAGTAAGTGTTCTTCTCTGTTGGTAGCGGCACTGGACCTGCAACCGTTGCACCAGTGCGTTCGACAGTTTCAACGATTTTCTTCGCTGAAGAGTCAATCACCTCGTGGTCATAGGCCTTAAGCCGGATGCGGATCTTCTGTCCCGCCATTTCGTTCTCCTTTTTCTTAGTACTGCAAAATCTTTTTTAATAATTCGCCGAGTGGGTTTTACGCCACTCGGCGATTACTTATTTAATTACTTAGTTATTTTCGTTACTCGACCGGCGCCAACTGTGCGGCCACCTTCACGGATAGCGAAGCGAAGTCCTTCTTCCATAGCGATTGGCTGAATTAGAACTACGTTCATTTCAGTGTTATCGCCAGGCATAACCATTTCGGTTCCTGCAGGAAGAGTTACAACACCAGTTACGTCAGTTGTACGGAAGTAGAACTGAGGACGGTAATTGTTAAAGAATGGAGTGTGACGTCCGCCTTCATCCTTTGAAAGGATGTATGCAGAAGCCGAGAATTCAGTGTGAGGTGTGATTGTTCCTGGCTTGCAAACAACCTGACCACGCTCAACATCTTCCCGCTTCAAGCCACGAAGAAGTAAACCAACGTTTTCGCCAGCTTGACCTTCATCGAGCAACTTACGGAACATTTCAACGCCAGTAACTGTGGTGGTTTGTGCATCTGGACGGATACCAACAATTTGAACTTCTTCGTTCACTTTGACGACACCGCGCTCGATACGACCGGTTACTACAGTTCCACGACCAGTGATTGTGAATACATCTTCTACTGGCATAAGGAATGGCTTATCAATTTCACGAACTGGTTGTGGAATGAATGAGTCCACAGCAGCCATGAGATCCATAATCTTTTCAGACCATGCAGCGTCGCCTTCTAGCGCTTTTAGCGCAGAGATGCGAACGATTGGAGTTGTATCTCCTGGGAATTCATACTTGCTTAGAAGTTCACGAACTTCCATTTCTACAAGTTCAAGAATTTCTTCATCGTCAACCATGTCGGACTTATTAAGTGCAACCACGATTGAAGGAACGCCTACTTGACGGGCAAGCAGTACGTGTTCTTTTGTCTGAGGCATTGGGCCATCAGTTGCAGCTACTACAAGAATTGCACCGTCCATTTGTGCAGCACCGGTGATCATGTTCTTGATGTAGTCAGCGTGTCCTGGGCAGTCAACGTGTGCATAGTGACGTGCTTCGGTTTGGTATTCAACGTGTGCGATTGAGATGGTGATACCGCGAGCACGTTCTTCCGGCGCTTTATCGATCTGGTCGAATGCGCTTACCTCGTTAATAGTTGGATACTTGTCGTGAAGCACCTTGGAAATCGCAGCAGTAAGAGTGGTCTTACCGTGGTCGATATGACCAATGGTGCCGATGTTTACGTGCGGCTTATTCCGCTCGAACTTTGCCTTTGCCACTGTGGTTCCTCCTAATATATTTTTCTTATTTAACTTGCCTGGTTTTGGTTTTTATTACTGGTTGGGTATTCGTTTTTGGTTACTCGCCGCGAATTTTCGCGATGATTTCCTTCGAAACTGCTGCCGGAACTTCGGCATAAGAATCGAATTGCATGCTGTAACTCGCGCGACCTTGAGTTCTGCTTCGTAGATCTCCGACATAGCCGAACATCTCTGAGAGCGGAACAAGTGCCTTTACGATGCGAGCACCGGAACGTTCGTCCATGGCCTGAATTTGGCCACGACGACTATTGAGATCGCCGATGACATCACCCATGAAATCTTCAGGGGTAACGACTTCAACCGACATCATTGGTTCGAGGAGAGCAGGACCAGCAAGTTTTGCTGCTTCCTTGAACGCCGCGATACCAGCAATCTTGAAAGCCAATTCCGATGAGTCAACATCGTGATATGCGCCATCAAGAAGAGTTACTCGTACATCTGTAAGTGGATAACCAGCAAGTGGTCCACTCTGCATTGCCTCTTGGCAACCATCATCTACTGATGGGATGTACTCACGTGGAATACGTCCACCTGTTACTTTATTTACGAATTCATATCCGCCTTCAACTGCACCAACTGGAAGTGGCTCAAGTGCGATTTGAATCTTCGCGAATTGACCAGAACCACCAGTTTGTTTTTTATGGGTGTAGTCGTGACGAGCAACTGGCTTACGAAGAGTTTCGCGATAAGCAACTTGTGGCTTACCAACGTTAGCTTCAACTTTAAATTCGCGACGCATCCGGTCTACCAGAATTTCAAGGTGAAGTTCACCCATGCCACCAATAATGGTCTGGTTGGTCTCTTCATCAGTACGAACATGGAAAGTTGGATCTTCTTCGGCAAGACGTTGAATCGCAGTTCCAAGTTTTTCTTGGTCGCCCTTGGTCTTAGGTTCAATCGCTACGTGAATAACTGGAGCTGGGAAATCCATTGATTCTAGAATTACTGGTTTATCTGGATCGCAAAGCGTGTCACCGGTTGTGGTTCCCTTAAGACCCATAACCGCGATGATGTCGCCAGCTTGAGCTGTCGGAATTTCTTCGCGCTTGATCGCATGCATTCGGTAAATCTTGCCGATCCGTTCTTTACGATCTTTTGTTGAGTTCAATACGCCAGAACCTGATTCCAATACGCCGGAATAGATACGTACGAAAGTTAATTTTCCAAGGTGTGGATCGCTCATGATCTTGAAAGCTAGGCCAGAGAATGGTTCTTTTGGATCTGGTTGACGTTCAATTTCAACGGTCTTATCGCCCATTTTTGTACCAACGATTGATTTAACATCAAGTGGGCTTGGAAGGTAACGAGTTACCGCATCAAGCATTGGTTGTACACCTTTGTTTTTGAAAGCAGAACCAGTAACAATTGGAGTTGCTTTGTCAGCCAAAGTTGCGCGACGGATACCAGCGATAATTTCAGCTTCAGAGAGATCTTGACCGTCAAGGTACTTCTCCATGATTGCGTCATCGCAATCAGCGAGAGTTTCGATTAAATCGTGACGAGCTTTTGCAGCTTTCTCTCTAAGATATTCTGGAATCTCTTTAGTTTCATAATCTTCACCCAAAGTTGTCTCGGCAGACCAAACTAGAGCTTTCATCGCGATCAAATCAACTACGCCGATGAAGTCACCTTCAGCACCGATTGGAATTTGCAGAACGAGAGCTGTTGCATGGAGACGCTCACCGATCATTGCAACGCAACGATCAAAAGATGCGCCGGTACGGTCAAGCTTGTTGATGAAACAGATACGAGGAACGTTATAACGATCTGCTTGACGCCAAACTGTTTCAGATTGTGGCTCTACGCCAGCTACGCCATCGAATACCGCTACTGCGCCATCGAGTACGCGAAGTGAACGTTCTACTTCAACGGTGAAGTCAACGTGTCCAGGTGTATCAATAATGTTAATTGTGTTGCCATCCCACGTACATGTGGTCGCAGCAGATGTAATTGTGATGCCGCGTTCTTGCTCTTGTTCCATCCAGTCCATAGTGGCGGCGCCATCATGAACTTCACCGATCTTGTAGTTAATTCCAGTATAGAAAAGGATGCGCTCGGTTGTAGTGGTTTTACCCGCGTCAATGTGCGCCATGATTCCGATATTGCGAACCTTGGCTAGGTCGATCGCTGTATCTATTGCCACTTTTTCGATTCCTTTTCTTTAAGCTATTTGAGTTCTAATTAAGTACGAATTACCAGCGGTAATGCGCAAATGCCTTATTGGCTTCCGCCATTTTGTGGGTATCTTCACGCTTTTTCACTGCTGCGCCAAGACCGTTGCTTGCATCTACTAATTCATTTGTTAAGCGCTCTGACATCGATTTTTCACGACGTTCACGGGCGTTATCTACTAACCAACGAAGTCCAAGAGTTGTGGCACGAGCTGCTTTAACTTCAACTGGAACTTGGTATGTAGCGCCACCAACACGACGTGATTTAACTTCAACAGTTGGCTTGATATTGTCGAGTGCGCGCTTCAAAGTAATAACTGGATCTACTTGAGTTTTTCCGCGGCAACCTTCAAGAGCTGCATAAACAATTCCTTCAGCAGTTGAGCGCTTTCCGTGTGAAAGAACTTTATTAATTAACGCAGTAACAACTGGTGAGTTGTAAACCGGATCAGCAACAACTGGTGACTTGGGTGCGGGACCTTTACGTGGCATTTATATATCCCCTACTTCTTTTCTCGTTTAGTGCCGTAGCGACTACGTGATTGCTTACGATCTTTAACACCTTGGGTATCAAGAGATCCACGTACAATTTTGTAACGAACACCTGGCAGATCTTTTACGCGACCGCCACGAACAAGAACGATGGAGTGTTCTTGCAAGTTATGTCCTTCACCTGGAATGTATGCAGTTACTTCCATGCCGCTTGTTAAGCGAACACGTGCAACTTTTCTTAAAGCAGAGTTAGGTTTCTTTGGAGTAGTTGTGTAAACACGAGTACAAACACCGCGGCGTTGTGGTGAACCTTTTAACGCAGGCGTTGTTGTCTTATCTTTATTCTCGGCGCGGCCCTTACGAACCAGCTGCTGAATAGTTGGCACTACTTGTCTCCATCTCTCGTTCCCGACCCACGCGGTCGGGTGTGTCGAAATTAATTCGCAATTAACTACAGAAAAATCTGCAGATTGGAATAGCTCTCTCGTAAAAAAGAGCAGGGCGTGAGAGTAACTCACGCCTATAGGTAAGGTCAAAACGGTCCTTTACTCCTGCTCCCATAGAAAAAGGCCCTTTTTGCCCTCCCGACACGCCGAATTCACAAGGGATCAGAACCCACAAAGCCCTACTTTCCGCAATTTTAAGCGCACGCATCTCTGTTAACCTCTACCTATGAGTGACAAAGTAAAGGCTAAGAAAGCGAATCCGCCATTTAAGCGAACTCGAAAAGGTCGGACCCGCTCATCTCGAGTTAGTAGCAAGAATCAAGTAACAATCCCCGTTGAAATTCTTCGCCAGGCTGGCATCGCACCAAATGAATTAGTAAATTTCAAATTTAATAAGAGCGGCGAAATTGTAATTTCGAAAGAAGGCTCCGCGCTTGAATCCCTTTTTGGCGCACTTTCTGGAACTTATGTTGATTTTGATCTGCGCAAAGAGAGGGACGAGTGGGGATCGAAGTATTAATTGATACCTCGTTCTTAATTGCTGCGCTGGAAGCCGCAGATTCACACCACGAGAGCGCTAAAACCCAACTGCGAAAGTTGCCAGTTGGCACCAGAATGAATATCAGCGCCATAACCCAAGCCGAAACTCTGATTGCTCCAATGCGGATGAGCGATGCGCACTTTCATATGACTTCAAAGTTGATTACAGATCGATTCACTATTCTTGACGTAAATAGCGAAATAGCGCAACGCGCTGCACAAATCAGAAGTAAGAATAAGATTACGCTAGTAGATGCGATAATTATTGCTACTGCACTCCATCACAAACAGGAGCTCTACACCTTCGATCGTTTGATGAAAGCCGTTTATGACAAGACCAAGTAAATTGGATCGGTTGCAGTTAACTAAACCAAAATTGCGTGGAGTGATTCATCTTGTCATGTCCCCCGTATCACTTGTCGGCGGCTTAATACTTATGACCATTGCTGGCGAACTTCGTGGTCGAATAACTGCCGGCATCTTTACTCTCACTGCCGTAACGCTTTTTACTTGTAGCGCGCTTTATCACCGCGTGAAGTGGAAACCTGGCCCACATGCGCTCTGGCGCAGAATTGATCACGCAAATATTCCAATTCTTATTGCTGGCACATACACACCCTTTGCAATCTTCTTGCTCGAGAAAAATCAAGCAATCATCTTGCTCTCCGCAGTTTGGGGCGGAGCGCTAGCAGCAGCAGTATTTAGAATCGCTTGGATTAATGCGCCGCGTTGGTTATACGTACCTATCTATATTGCGCTCGGCTGGGCCGCAGTTTTCTATCTTCCGACTTTCTGGAAAGTTGGCGGCGTTGCAGTCTTTGTCTTAATTCTTACTGGTGGCGTTCTCTACTCTGCTGGCGGAATTATTTACGCGCTGAAGAAACCTAATTTCTCCATTAATTGGTTTGGCTTTCACGAACTCTTTCACGCAATGACCGCTGCTGCATTCTTAACTCACTTTGCAGCTGCTGTGATTGTGATCATTCGCTAATTAAAAAAGCCCGCCTCAATTAAGAGACGGGCTTAATTTCTAATTACTACTTACCGCGAGCATCCGATTCGAATTCATCGAGACGAATTGCTTCACCTGAACCTGATTGTTCAAATGGTGTGAAGTCATATTCATCGTAAGCTGCGTAAACCGCGGCCTTTGCTTCCTCGGTAGGTTCAACTCGCACGTTGCGATAACGAGCAAGACCTGTACCTGCAGGGATAAGTTTTCCGATGATGACGTTCTCTTTGAGACCAAGAAGTGGATCGCTCTTCTCCGACAACGCTGCATCGGTAAGTACGCGAGTTGTTTCTTGGAACGAAGCAGCTGATAACCAAGATTCAGTTGCAAGCGATGCTTTAGTGATACCCAAAAGTTCTGGGCGACCTGAAGCGGCTTTGCCACCAGTTGCAACCGCTTTACGGTTTTCGGCTTCGAATCGGAGCCGGTCAACTAATTCGCCTGGCAACATATCGGCGTCACCTGGTTCAAGAACGGTGATCCGCTTCAACATTTGACGCACAATGATTTCAATGTGCTTATCGTGAATGTTTACACCCTGAGATCGATAAACCTCTTGGATTTCATTCACTAAGTGAATTTGAGTTTGGCGTGGGCCAAGGATACGAAGAACTTGCTTCGGATCAATTGCGCCAACCACCATTACTTCACCGACATTAACTCGTTGGCCTTCTTCGACCTTAAGTTTTTGACGACGTGTAATTGGGTAAGCAACTGCTTCGCTGCCATCGTCTGGGGTAACAATGATCTTCTTACCCTTTGCATCTTCCAAGAAACTAACTACGCCAGCAGTTTCTGCAATTGGCGCAACACCCTTAGGTGTACGAGCTTCGAAGAGTTCAACGATACGTGGCAAACCATGAGTGATTTGAGTTTCACCCGAAAGCATTGCACCACCAGTATGGAAGGTACGCATTGTGAGCTGAGTTCCAGGTTCACCGATTGATTGCGCAGCGATAATTCCAACAGCTTCGCCGACATCAACGATTTTGCCAGTAGCCATTGATCGGCCGTAGCACTTACCGCATTGGCCAACTTTGCTATCGCAAGTTAGAACTGAGCGAACTTTAACTTCAGCAACACCAGCGGCAACAAGTACATCGATGATCCGATCACCAAGATCGGTACCAGCAGCAACAAGTACTTTGCCAGCTACTGAAATATCTTCAGCAAGTGTGCGTCCGTAAATTGAAGTTTCAACGTGTTCATCACGAGTTAGCGCACCGGTTGATGACTTAGTAGCAATTGCTGCCATTAAGCCACGTTCGGTACCGCAATCTTCTTCGCGGATGATGACATCTTGGGCCACGTCGCAGAGACGACGAGTTAGGTAACCCGAGTCCGCAGTACGTAACGCAGTATCAGCAAGACCTTTTCGAGCACCGTGAGTTGAAATGAAGTACTCAAGTACTGATAGACCTTCGCGGAAGTTAGATTTAATCGGACGCGGAATAATTTCACCCTTTGGGTTAGCTACAAGTCCGCGCATACCTGCGATTTGACGGATCTGCATCATATTTCCACGAGCACCGGAGTAAACCATCATCCAAACTGGGTTAGTCCGTGGGAAGTTTTCTTCCATTTCCTTTGCAACTTCGTTAGTTGCTTGGGTCCAGATTTCAATTAACTCTTGACGACGTTCGTCATCGGTAATAAGTCCCTTTTCGTATTGGGATTGCACCTTGTCCGCACGAGTTTCATAGCTTTCCAAGATTTCCAATTTACGAGATGGAGTTACAAAGTCTTCGATACCAATTGTGGCACCGGCACGAGTAGCCCAGTGGAAGCCAAGTTCTTTAAGTCCATCAAGAACGTTAGCAACAACAACCTTTGGATAGCCTTCTGCAAGATTATCAACGATCAAACCAAGTAACTTCTTGGTAACGTCATAATCAACATATGGGAATCCTTCTGGCAACACTTCATTAAATAGTGCGCGACCAAGAGTTGTTTCGCGAGTTGCGATTACACCGTTCTCCGCAATACGAATCTTTACTTTCGCTTGTAGAGATACTGAATTTTGATCGTGCGCCATTAACGCTTCTGAGATTGAGGAGAAGATACGTCCTTCACCTAATTCATTCTCGCGAAGTGATGTTAAGTAGTAGAGACCAAGCACCATGTCTTGAGTAGGAGCGGTGAGTGGTCGTCCGCTTGCTGGCGAAAGAATGTTGTTTGAAGACAACATCAAAATACGGGCTTCGGCTTGCGCTTCTGCAGAAAGTGGCACGTGTACCGCCATCTGGTCACCGTCGAAGTCTGCGTTAAATGCAGTACATACGAGTGGGTGAATTTGGATCGCTTTACCTTCGATTAGTTGTGGTTCGAAAGCTTGGATACCTAAGCGGTGCAAGGTAGGTGCACGGTTTAGCAGTACTGGATGCTCGGCAATAACTTCTTCCAAAACATCCCATACAACTGCACGTGAACGTTCCACCATGCGCTTTGCAGATTTAATATTTTGTGCGTGGTTCAAATCAACTAAACGCTTCATCACGAATGGTTTGAATAATTCAAGCGCCATTTGTTTAGGCAGACCGCATTGGTGCAACTTAAGTTGTGGACCAACAACGATTACTGAACGACCAGAGTAATCCACGCGCTTTCCGAGCAAGTTCTGACGGAAACGACCTTGCTTACCTTTAAGCATGTCTGAAAGTGATTTAAGGGGACGGTTTCCTGGACCAGTTACTGGGCGACCGCGACGACCGTTATCAAATAGCGCATCAACAGCTTCCTGCAACATACGCTTTTCGTTATTAACGATAATTTCTGGTGCACCAAGATCAACCAAACGCTTCAAACGATTATTACGGTTGATTACGCGACGATAAAGATCGTTTAGATCTGAAGTTGCGAATCGTCCGCCATCGAGTTGAACCATTGGGCGAAGATCAGGTGGAATAACTGGAACACAATCAAGCACCATAGATTCTGGAGCGTTTGATGTGTTTAGGAATGAGTTAACGACTTTAAGACGCTTGATCGCACGAGTCTTCTTCTGACCCTTACCGGTCTGGCTTAAATCATTTAACTTATCAAATTCTGATTGCAGATCGAAAGTGCGTAGTCGAGCTTGAATTGCAGCTGCGCCCATTGCACCCTTGAAATACATTCCGAAACGATCGCGCATTTCGCGATAAAGGTTTTCGTCACCTTCAAGATCTTGAACTTTAAGGTTCTTGAAGCGAGTCCAAACTTCTTGGATGCGATCGAGCTCGCGTTGTGCGCGTTCGCGAATTTGCTTCAATTCACGCTCGGCGCCTTCCCGGATTTTTCGCTTCTGATCAGCTTT
Organism: Actinomycetota bacterium; assembly: GCA_947491605.1. Lineage (GTDB taxonomy): Bacteria > Actinomycetota > Actinomycetes > Nanopelagicales > Nanopelagicaceae > UBA7398. The sequence goes on from CANLJW010000009.1 coordinate 27,726, forward strand.
TGCATCTTCAGCTTCTAATTCAGCGAGATCTATCTCGAACTTCTGTTGACGTCCAGCTAATTCAAGATCGCGACGAGTTTCAATCTTTTTAATATCTGAGTTCAACTTCTTCTCAAGTTTTGGCAAATCTTCTTCACGAAGTTCGGTATCAACTTCAGTGATCATGTATGCCGCGAAATAAATTACCTTTTCTAGATCTTTTGGTGCGAGATCAAGCAAGTAACCAAGTCGGGATGGCACGCCTTTGAAATACCAGATGTGAGTTACAGGTGCTGCGAGTTCGATGTGACCCATACGTTCACGACGAACTTTTGCGCGAGTTACTTCAACGCCGCAACGTTCGCAGATAATTCCTTTGAAACGTACGCGCTTGTACTTACCGCAATAACATTCCCAGTCACGAGTTGGTCCGAAGATTTTTTCATCGAAGAGACCATCTTTTTCTGGCTTGAGTGTGCGGTAGTTGATGGTCTCTGGCTTCTTAACTTCACCAAAGGACCACTCACGAATATTTTGCGCCGAAGCGAGACCGATTCTTAATTCATCGAAAAAGTTGACATCTAACATAGTTATTTATCTCCTCAAACTTCTTCAACAGAGCTTGGTTCAACTCGGGACAAGTTGATACCTAACTCTTCGGCGGTTCGGAATACTTCTTCATCGGTATCACGGAGTGCAATGGCGACGCCTTCAGATGAAAGCACTTCGACATTGAGACATAGTGATTGCATTTCCTTAACAAGTACCTTGAATGATTCTGGGATACCTGGCTCTGGAATGTTTTCGCCCTTAACAATCGCTTCATAAACCTTTACGCGACCAAGTACGTCATCAGATTTAATTGTGAGCAATTCTTGCAAGGTGTACGCAGCGCCATAAGCTTCTAGCGCCCAAACTTCCATTTCGCCGAAGCGCTGACCACCGAATTGTGCTTTTCCACCGAGTGGTTGTTGGGTGATCATGGAGTATGGACCAGTTGAACGAGCGTGAATCTTGTCGTCTACCAAGTGGTGGAGCTTCAAGATATACATGTAACCAACTGTGATTGCTTCTTTATATGGCTGACCGGTACGGCCATCAAATAATTTTGCTTTTCCGTTTGGTCCAACAAGTTGCATTCCGTCAGCATTTGGAAGTGTCGATCCAAGTAGACCTTGAATTTCATCTTCGCGAGCGCCGTCGAATACTGGTGTTGCGATGTTGGTATTTGGCGCAGCTGATGCAGCACCGATGGTGTGCATACGTTTCTGCCAATCTTCCTTATCGCCGCTTACTTGCCAGCCACTCTTAGCAACCCAACCTAAGTGAGTTTCTAAAACTTGACCGACGTTCATACGACCAGGAACACCGAGCGGATTAAGTACAACATCTACTGGAGTTCCATCTGCAAGGAATGGCATATCTTCAACTGGCAAAATCTTGGAGATAACACCCTTGTTACCGTGGCGACCAGCAAGCTTGTCACCATCTTGAATCTTTCGCTTCTGTGCAATGTAAACTCGAACAACTTGGTTAACACCAGCTGGCAAATCGTAACCATCTTCAAGTTCTTGAAGTTTTACCCCGATTACTTTTCCGCCTTCACCGTGTGGAACTTTGAGTGAGGTATCGCGAACTTCTCGAGCTTTCTCACCGAAAATTGCACGGAGCAAACGTTCTTCTGGAGTTAATTCGGTTTCGCCTTTTGGCGTTACCTTTCCAACAAGAATGTCGCCCGGAACTACATCAGCACCGATACGAATAATTCCGCGCTCATCAAGATCTGAGAGAACTTCTTCAGAAACGTTAGGGATATCGCGAGTGATTTCTTCAGCACCAAGTTTGGTGTCGCGAGCATCAACTTCATACTCTTCAATATGGATAGAAGAGAGCACATCATCTTGCACTAAACGTTGCGACAAGATAATCGCGTCTTCGTAGTTATGGCCTTCCCATGACATAAATGCCACGAGCAAGTTCTTGCCAAGCGCCATTTCACCTTTATCGGTACATGGACCATCAGCAATTGCTTGGCCGGCTACTACTTTGTCGCCAGCATTTACGAGAACTTTCTGATTTCGAGATGTGCTCTGGTTTGAGCGAATGAACTTCTCTAGATAATAAGGTTCTTCTTTGCCATCTTCTTCTTCAATAATTACTACATCTGATTGAACTGAGATTACTTTGCCGCCTTTTTTGGCAAGAAGTACATCGCCAGCATCGATAGCTGCGCGGTATTCCATACCAGTACCAACAAGTGGAGATTCAGAACGCATCAACGGCACAGCCTGACGCATCATGTTAGAACCCATGAGGGCACGGTTTGCATCGTCATGCTCTAAGAACGGAATCATTGCGGTAGCAACCGAAACCATCTGGCGCGGTGATACATCCATGTAATCAACTTCTTCAGCGAGAATGTTTTCAACTTCGCCACCACGACGACGAACCAATACCCGAGGTTCTGCGAAATGGTTATCTTCAGTTAACGGAGCATTTGCTTGTGCGATTACGTGTTCATCTTCTTCATCAGCAGTTAAGTAATCCACAGCATCTGAAACTTTGCCATTTGTTACTTTGCGATAAGGAGTTTCTACGAAACCAAATGGCGTGATGCGTGCATACGTTGCAAGCGATCCAATAAGTCCAATGTTTGGACCTTCTGGAGTTTCGATTGGACACATACGGCCGTAGTGCGATGGGTGCACGTCACGAACTTCGAAACCAGCACGATCTCGGGAGAGACCGCCGGGTCCAAGTGCTGAAAGTCGACGCTTATGCGTTAAACCAGAAAGTGGATTTGTTTGATCCATGAACTGTGAAAGTTGTGAAGTTCCGAAGAACTCTTTAATTGATGCAGTGATCGGACGGATGTTAATCAAAGTTTGTGGCGTAATAGCTTCCACATCTTGAGTTGTCATACGTTCGCGAACAACGCGTTCCATACGGGAAAGACCGGTACGTACTTGGTTTTGAATTAATTCACCAACAGAACGTAGGCGGCGGTTACCGAAGTGATCGATATCGTCGATTTCAACACGTACTTGCTTGCCGTACTCCATCAGCGCTTCGCCCTTATGAACCGCTACTAAATAGCGAATTGTCGCGACAATATCTTCAATCGTAATTAAGCCCTTATTTAGCTCATGATCTAGACCGAGCTTTTTATTTAACTTAAAGCGACCAACCTTAGCCAAGTCATAACGCTTTGAATTGAAGTAAAGGTTTTCAATTAAGTTTTGTGCAGCTTCTTTAGTTGGTGGTTCACCCGGACGCATTTTGCGATAGATATCAAGAAGTGCTTCATCTTGAGTATGAACAGTGTCCTTCTCAAGTGTTTGCTTCATTGATTCGTAATCGCCGAATTCAGATGCAACTTGTTCATCAGTCCAACCAAGTGCCTTTAAGAATACTGTTACAGAAAGTTTGCGCTTGCGGTCAATACGCACGCCAACGAAATCTTTCTTATCAATTTCAAATTCCAACCATGCACCACGGCTAGGAATAATCTTTGTTGTGTAAACATCTTTATCTGATGTCTTTTCAATGGTGCGTTCGAAATAAACACCAGGTGAACGAACAAGTTGTGAAACCACAACGCGCTCGGTTCCGTTAATAACGAAAGTTCCACGAGGAGTCATTAATGGGAAGTCGCCCATAAATACTGTTTGAGATTTGATTTCACCGGTGGTGTTGTTGGTGAATTCTGCAGTTACGAACAATGGAGCTGCGTAAGTTAAATCGCGCTCTTTACATTCAGCGATGCTGTACTTCGCTGGTTCGAAACGGTGATCGCTAAAAGAAAGCGACATCGATCCTTGAAAATCTTCGATTGGTGAAATCTCTTCAAATATTTCTTCGAGGCCAGAAGTTTTTGGAACTTCGCCTCTGCCAACACGATCATTAAGTCCTAGTCGAGAACGCCAAGCATCATTTCCAAGTAACCAATCAAAGCTCTCAGTTTGCAGAGCTAATAGGTTTGGAACTTCTTGCGGTTCCCGGATTTTGGCGAAAGATACGCGTAACGGTGCAGTTGATTTTTTCGCGGCCAAGATATGTCCTCCCAAAGTACGTTGTCACTACTTAACTTGCGGACTAACTTTTTTTCCACACAGCTCACGCTAGGTCTCAGCCGCTATATGCAAGGACCCAAAGATTTTTGTGCGAGGGGGCAGGTTACCTCTCACCCCCATTGGCTGTCCAATTTTTATCCCATTTATGCTAGAAAAAGGTCCGGCCCCCCTGTATAAGGGGGGCCGGCCTCGGGAAATCGGTACTTACTTGATGGTTACTTTTGCGCCAACTGCTTCAAGAGCGGCCTTTGCCTTTTCAGCAGTTTCTTTAGAAGCCTTCTCAAGCAAAGTTGCTGGAGTTGCATCAACAAGATCCTTGGCTTCTTTCAAACCAAGGCTGGAGTTAAGTGCACGTACTTCTTTAATAACTGCAATCTTCTGTGAACCAGCTTCTTCAAGAATAACTGTGAAGTCTTCTTGAGCTGCTGCTGCTTCGCCGCCTGCTGTTGCTGCGCCGCCGCCTGCTGCTGCTGCTGGAGCTGCTGCAGTTACATCAAATTCAGTTTCGAATGACTTAACGAAATCAGAGAGTTCGACAAGTGTCATTTCTTTGAATTGGGACAATAGATCTTCGGTGCTTAGCTTTGCCATTTTAGTTTCCTTTATCTTTTGGTGAGGGATTAATTTTCAGGGGTTACTTCTGGTGCACTTTCAGCCGGAGCTTCTGCAACAACTTCTACAACAACTTCAGCTACTGGAGCTGGTGTTGGTTTTCCGCTTTCGGCTTCGCGTTTAATGCGAAGTGCATCAAATGAACGAGCTGCTTTAGCAAGCGATGCTTTCATCGCACCAGCAAGCTTTGCCAATAGAACTTCGCGAGATTCGAGATCTGCGAGTTTCATGATTTCGGCAACTGAGATTGATTTACCTTCGAAGATTCCACCCTTGATTACAAGTAATGGATTTTCTTTTTGGAAATTCTTCAAACTCTTTGCAGCTGTAATCGGATCACCTTTAATAAAGGCAACTGCGGATGGTCCCTTAAGTAGTTCATCAGGAACCGAAACGCCTGCTTCTTTTGCAGCGATCTTTGTCAAAGTGTTTTTAACTACGGAGTACTTAGTATCTGCACCAAGTGAACGACGTAGCGCCTTCATTGAGGTCACGGATAATCCGCGATACTCAGTCAATACAGTTGCTTGTGCAGATCGAAAATCTTCGACCAACTCCGCAACCGCAGCTGACTTATCAGGGCGAGCCATTTGGCTTCCTTTCATTAAGTAAAACTTTTTACCGTAAATGTAAAAATCCCGTCACGCATAGATGCGTACGGGATAAATCTCGTATCGAACCTATGCGGGCTGTCTTTCGACATTTACTTCGATCACTTTCGTAATCGAAACCAGCAGTCTCTGGTGAGATGACGAAGGCTAGGACATAAGTCCTAGCCCAGTCAAACTCGCTAATCCCGCTTGGAAGCAGGGTAATTATTGAATCGCAGATCCGCCTTCGCGAGCGAAGTTTGGATCTAACGCAATTCCAGGCCCCATCGTTGAAGAGACGACTGATTTCTTAATGAAGCGTCCCTTTGATGATGCTGGCTTTGCGCGCATAATTTCTTCAATCGCAGCTGCGTAGTTCTCTGCAAGTTGTTCTGCAGTGAATGAAGCCTTTCCGATTAAGAAATGCAAGTTTGAATTCTTATCAACGCGGAATTCAATCTTTCCGCCTTTAATATCGTTAACCGCTTTTGTTACATCAGTTGTAACTGTTCCGGTCTTTGGGTTAGGCATTAAACCGCGAGGTCCAAGTACTTTACCGAGTCGTCCAACTTTGCCCATTAGATCTGGTGTTGAAACAACTGCATCGTAATCAAGACGGCCCTTTGCAACTTCTTCAATTAATTCATCTGCACCGACAATATCGGCGCCAGCTGCACGAGCTTCATCAGCGCGTTCTCCAGCTGCGAATACAAGTACGCGAGCAGTTTTACCAGTTCCGTGTGGCAGGTTAACTGTGCTTCGTACTGTTTGATCTGCTTTCTTTGGGTCTACGCCAAGTACGAGAGCAACTTCAATGCTCGAGTCATACTTTGTAACTGTGGTTTCTTTAACTAACTGCATTGCAGATAGCGGTGTGTAAAGCAGGTCAGCGCTAACTTTCTCAGCCGCTGCTTTGTATTTCTTACTGCGCTTCATTTGCTTCTCTTTTCGGTTGTTGGAAGTTGTGGTTAGCGGGCTTGCGCGGCCCTCCCACGATTGCTGGTGGTGCTTATTTAGTTTTAGTTATCCGTTGTTGGTAATACCCATTGAGCGAGCGGTACCAGCAATGATTCGTCCGGCAGCTTCAATGTCATTTGCATTGAGATCGGCCATCTTAATCTTTGCAATTTCCTCAACTTGCGCCTTTGTCAGGTTAGCAACTTTGTCTTTGTGAGGAATAGCAGAACCCTTTTCGATACCGGCAGCTTTCAAGATTAAACGTGATGCCGGCGGTGTCTTTGTGATGAATGAGAAAGTGCGATCTTCGTAGACAGTGATCTCTACTGGAATGATCTGACCCTTTTGGCTTTCAGTCGCGGCGTTATATGCCTTAACGAAATCCATGATGTTGACACCATGTTGACCAAGAGCTGGACCAACTGGTGGAGCAGGTGTTGCTGCGCCAGCCTGGATCTGCAACTTGATCATTGCTTGGACTTTTTTCTTTGGTGCCATGGTTGTCTCCTAGATTTTCTGTACTTGGTGGAAGGAAAGTTCTACCGGGGTTTCGCGACCAAAGATTGAAACCAATACCTTGAGTTTTGCTTGCTCCGGCATGATTTCGCTGATGGTTGCAGGCAACGTTGCGAATGGGCCATCCATAACAGTTACTGACTCACCAATAGTGAAATCAACAACCCGAATTTCTGGCTTAAGTGTTGCTTTAAGTTCACGTGGCATCAACATCTTTTCCGCTTCCGAAATTGGAAGTGGGCTTGGGTTATGCGAGTTACCGACGAAACCAGTTACGCCTGGCGTATTACGCACGCAAGACCAAGATTCATCATTGAGATCCATGCGAACCAAAACGTATCCAGGGTAAACATTTCGCTTAACTTGTTTACGTTGGCCGTTCTTAATTTCAGTTACTTCTTCTTCTGGCACTTCAATCTGAAAAATGTAATCTTCCATATTTAATGAAGTAATACGGTTAGCAAGGTTACCTCTTACACGCTTTTCATAACCCGCATATGAGTGAACCACAAACCAATCACCAGGCGCGCGACGTAGCGCGGCACGAAACTCAGCAAGTTCAGGGCTAACAACTTCCTCAACTTCTACTTCTTCTTCATCTTCAACTAATAAGTCAGTTGCTGCTTGCGCATCAACTGCCGCTTCTTCAGCAGTTAATTCAGATTCGAAATCAGACATGTTTACCCTCCCTTACCCAAATACCCAGAAAACTAATTTTGTAAGAATTAAATCAAAAACTGATACAACTGCGATGACGAAACCAACGAAGACAAGTACTACAGCTGTATAAGTACTTAGTTGCCTACGGGTTGGCCATACAACTTTGCGCAGTTCGCTAATTACTTGGCGATAGAACAGCGAGATTCGACCAAAGAGGTTTAACTTCTCTTCAGTTGAGTTTTGTACTTCACTCATCTCTTTTACCTTTCTATCTAGTTACTACTTTTGCTGATCGAGCAGGGCAGGAGGGACTTGAACCCCCAACCGCCGGTGTTGGAGACCGGAACTCTGGCCAATTGAGCTACTGCCCTTCGGGTGTTTAACTAGTCTCGATTAAATTTGGACATGGAAAATCATGACCAATTCATAATCGTATTAATCTCTACTGAAAATTCAGCCGAGGTTTTTTTAGACTATTCAAACGCCAGGCGGGAATTGTAGGTCAGGAAGACCCATTTGGTCTAACTCGCGCCTGAACCCCTCCTTCGGGCAGACTTCGGATATGGAAAAGCCTCGCCTATCTCGCAGAATCGCTGCAATCGCAGAATCGGCCACACTCGCCGTCGATGCAAAAGCAAAAGCGTTAAAAGCTGCGGGCCGTCCCGTTATTGGTTTCGGTGCTGGTGAACCAGATTTTCCAACTCCGGATTACATTGTTGCCGCCGCTGCTGCCGCAACCGGTGTGGTTGCAAACCATCGTTACACACCAACCCCAGGTTTACCAGAGATGCGCGAAGCAATCGTCAATAAAACAAAACGCGATTCCAACTATGTAATTACTGCTGACCAAGTTCTCGTAACTAATGGCGGTAAACAATCGGTTTACCAATCATTCGCCAGCATCGTCGATCCAGGCGATGAAGTTTTACTACCAGCGCCATATTGGACTACATATCCAGAGTGCATCAAATTAGCGGGCGGCGTACCGGTCGAAGTTTTCGCTGATGAATCCCAGAATTATTTAGTTACCGTAGCCCAACTTGAAAAAGCGCTTACACCTAAAACTAAAGTTTTACTCTTCTGCTCCCCTTCCAACCCAACTGGATCGGTTTATTCGACAGAACAAGTTAAGGAAATTGGCGAATGGGCCGTTAAAAATAATCTTTGGGTAATTACTGATGAAATTTACGAACACTTACTTTATGACGGTGCGACTGCGCCATCGCTACCGGTATTAGTTCCAGAGTTAGCAGATCGATGCATAATAATTAATGGTGTTGCAAAAACTTACGCGATGACTGGTTGGCGGGTTGGTTGGATGATCGGGCCTAAAGATGTCATTAAAGCCTCGATAAATTTACAATCCCACCTATCCTCTAACGTTTCAAATGTATCCCAACGCGCAGCTATCGCAGCGCTGACCGGTGATCTCGCAGCAGTTCACAAAATGGGCGAAGCATTTAATCGACGTCGTAAATTAATCGTGCAATTGCTCAATGAAATTCCAGGCGTAACTTGCCCAACCCCTGCTGGCGCTTTCTATGTTTATCCATCAGTAAAAGGCGTGCTTGGTAAGGAAATTCGCGGCAAGCGCCCGACAACTTCAATTGAATTAGCCGCGTTAATTCTCGATGAAGTTGAAGTAGCGGTCGTACCTGGCGAAGCGTTCGGACCTTCTGGTTATTTACGTTTCTCTTACGCAACTAGCGATGCCGATATTGTTGAAGGCGTTGCTCGAGTTAAAGCGTTATTGAGCGAAGCTAAGTAACTATTCGAGGGTTAAACCCACGAAATGCACTTCTGGCTCCAACGTAATACCAAATACTTCTTTTACGCGGCCGCGCGCATTTCGCGCTAACTCTGCAATATCTGTGGCCGTTGCAGTCCCGCCATTTACTAAAGCTAAAACATGTTTGGTGGAGACGTGTGCGCCTGCGTGCACATCACCTTTCTTAACACCCGCATGCTCCATTAACCATGCTGCCGAAGTTTTAATCCGACCATCGTTTTGTGGCCAACGTGGCGCACCTTCAGGAAGTTTTACAGCTTGCTCTTGGCTAAGTATCGGGTTAATAAAAAATGAACCAGCTGACCAAGAATTTGGATCGTTAGCATCTAGCAACATTCCTTTGCTAGCCCGAAGCGCCAACACCGCTTTTCTTACATCACTTATTGGGGCTCTCTCTTCGAGTTTAATTCCTAAGTAATTTGCTAGCTCTTGATACTTGATTGGGAGCGACATTTCACCATTTCGTAATTGAAAGGTGACATCTAAAATTACATATCTATTAGGTTCCTTCTTAAAAATTGAGGAACGGTAAGAAAATTCACAACTCTGATTTGTAAAGGTCTGTTGTTCATTACTCTTTCTATCAAAAGTTCGGACTTTTGCAATAACTTCGGAAATTTCGTGGCCGTACGCACCAATATTTTGAATAGGCGCGCCACCAACGGTTCCAGGTATCCCACTTAAAGTTTCTAGCCCAGCAAA
>CANLJW010000010.1:0-36951 GCA_947491605.1 Actinomycetota bacterium
ACTCCTGGAATGGTGCGCTTGAGTATTGGCCTAGAAAATATCGAAGATATTAAAAACGATGTTAAGTTGGGTTTTGCTGCTGTTAAAAACGCTTAATCTATTTTCTAAAAGATAGATCAGCCTTTTTCATCTCTGCTACTTAAGAGTGAACAGAGGTAAGGTATTACGCACTACTAATCACGGTCACTACCGCATGTAATAAGCCTAGTAAACGCTCAATAATCGAATTTCGCATCCAAATGACTATCCGCGTTGCTACCTCGTTGCTAATCTGGTCCCATGAAGCGAATATCGACTGGCGCCTTATTTTCCTTACTCCTCAGCTGCTTCGTTGTAATCGGGCCACAAAATCCTGCGCATGCTGCAGATTGGACGATGACAGAAGATGCAGGTTTTCATTTAAAGATGGGGATGAATGGTGTATCTCCACATGTTGAGAGATTAAATGGCGTTGATCGGGTATGGCGCTCAGATGGACCAACTGGAACTGTTGTAAGTGATTGCAATGATCAAGGCATCTGTACCAGCGTTACGGTAAGTGGAAGTTTGGGAAATGACTTTACAGTTGTAACTTTTCCAAATGGCACAAAGCGCGCCTACTTTAAAGATTTCGAAGGCTCATTCCAGCAGGTCTATTCAGCTGCCTGTAGCGATGCAGGTTGCACCACTCTTGGAAGTAAAACTCCAACTACAACAGAAATGAGGGTTCCAAGTAGTGCTAAGGCATGGGGAGTCCCAGATGCAGTTCTCTTGCCAGATGGAAGAGTGCGAATCTATATTGTGGAGAGCCCAGTAGCAGGCAGATGCACAGAGAAGATTGCTTCTTATATTTCAACTGATGGCATAACTTTTACTAAAGAGCCAGGATGGCGTTTTGAAAATGGTTATGTAGATACTGAGATTCTTCGGGCAAAGAGTGGTGATTACGTCATGATCATGTCAGATATTGCCTGCACCTCTACAAATCGCCAGATGTTCTTTATCAGCACCTCAAAAGATGGATTAAGTTGGATAGCTCCAGAGTTATTAACTGGTGCTGGAGTTGAAGGATTAGATCCAACTGGTTATGAAGTATCACCAGGACTATTTAGAATTTACTACTCTCAAGGCGGGCCTGGTCAAACTTTTATTGTAAAGCGTGGAACATTGAAGTACACCCCAGCGTCAGTAGTGACTGCTACTCCTACTCCAACAATCACACCCACACCAACACCAACTATCACTCCCACTCCAACGCCCACTCCAACAATCACACCCACACCTTCTCCAACAGTGATTGTCACAGCAGCGCCGCTTGCTAAGAAAACGACAATCACATGTGTTAAAGGTAAGTTAGTTACAAAAGTAACGGCAGTTAAGCCAGTCTGCCCAAAGGGATATAAGAAAAAGTAATTCGTTGAATACCACATCCAAGGCTTGGATATGGAACTCGGATTCACTTACATAAGTGGGTTGTGAGGGACTCGAACTACATATCCTTCATTGGCCACATATGGATTCAATTGATCTTGATCCACAACCCATATTTGGGATGGGCGCTGACATTTCCTAGATTTTGAAGAGATTTAGGGTGGATTTGGGTCGGGCATGGGCGCATACCCCTTGTATTAACTAAATACGCAATTTACGCTCTACATATGAATAAGAGACTGATTGCATTCTTAGCAATACTTTCTTTATCTGTTTCTCTGCCTCTAATTCCTGCAAGTGCAGTTGCTAAAGCTGGAGCTAAATGTAGTAAAGCAGGAATTACAGAGGTGGTTAAGGGCAAAATCTATACATGTGTTAAAACTGGAAAGAAGTTGACTTGGAATAAGGGTGTCGTTCTAAAAGCGGCGGCAAAACCAACTCCTTCTCAAGCTTCTGTGCCAACTCCCACAACCCGCCGGGAAAAAGCGCTTGCGGAGATAAAAAGTGTTTACGATTTAAACTCAAGCTATCAACCTACAGTCAAATACATTTTTGCCAGTGATGCACCGCAAAACTTTGCTGAATTGATCAAGGAAGTTATACCTTTTACTTCAAGGTTTTGGTCCAGTGAATTTAAGCCAACAACAGAGTTCCCAATCATTCTAGGCTCACTAGCTTCGGTTGAATGGGTCAATGATGAAATGAAACGTTACGGTCACGAAATACCAGGATGGAATAGAGAATTCATCAGCAAGCTCGGTGAAAATGCAAGTCGTGGTGATGTAGTCAATAATTCTCGCGGAACGCTTACCTACTATGTAATTGGTAAAGAAAAGGATCGGTCCATCAAGTCTGGCAATGAACTAACAATGCGTGGTTTTGTGGCTCATGAGTATGTCCACGCGGTTGCAGTTTCAATCATTGGCGATCGTCAAAAAGGAATCCCTGGCTGGTCTGTTGAAGGTTCTGCGAATTTTTATGGATTCGCAATTGCAGCACTCATGGGAGAGCAACCTATTGTCGCAATGAATAGAGTAAATGTTGGAAACCTACGCCGTTCTTATTCTGAACAAGGAGCGCTAGTTCCTCATTCACTCAACAAAGATGATCTATACAAGGCTGTTATAACCTCCGAAAAAGGCGGCGGGGGAGATGGCACCACTTGCGCCGAGCCAAAATTACTTTGCTATACCGCTGGTGCTCTATTCACCGAAGTTCTAGTTGCCGATCATGGTCACGGTAAGTTTATTGATTGGTGGAAATTGAGCAGAAAGAAAAATTGGGAAGTAGCCTTCGAGGAAATTTTCGGAATTCAGATTGATAAATGGTACGAAGAAGTAGCGATTCCATACGTCATTCAAGAGTCAAAAGCTGCGGTTCCCGAGGTGTCAGCACCCAAGTCAGCTTCCACCTTTACCCAGCACCCTGTTCGCCTACCTCGTCCATTTGTCGATCCAGGGACTCAGATTCAAAAACCATAATGAGCGATGTTGACAGGTAAGAGCAGAAAAGTTTTCTCAAAATCCCATATGGCTTGGATAAAGACATTCCCATATATTTCTAACGCAATCTCAACTTAAATGAATCAACAGGCAAAGTCATAATTAGTCTGTGATGATCAGGGCTTACTTTCGTAAGTGGGTTGTGAGGGACTCGAACCCCCGACCCAGGCATTAAGAGTGCCTTGCTCTACCAACTGAGCTAACAACCCATCAAATTCAGATACCATGTAAATATGTCAAAGCGATTTAAAGATGATCAAATTGCTCTGATTACTGGAATCGGGTTAGGTCTAACCCTTGCAATTCAAATCACAACATTAAGCGTGTCAGATTTCGGCGATATTTATTCTCAGATTATTACTGCGTCCAGGTTTTTTGCATTAACCGGTTCATATCTATCGATTATTGGCTTATTACTTATTGCTAGAATATCCTGGATTGAAAATGTTTTAGGTCATGATCGATTAGTTACTTGGCACCGTAAGGCGATGCCATATGCCCTTTACTTTATAACCTTGCATGTTTTGCTTGTCATTCTTGGCTATGCTGGGCTTGATCAGATAAGAGTTGGTAGCGAATTTTGGGCGATGATTACAACATATCCTTGGATGTTGCCAGCTACTTTCGGTTTCGTACTACTACTCATCGCTGGAATATCTTCCTATCGAATTTTTCGCTACAGCATCAGCTATGAAACTTGGTGGGTAATTCACCTTTATACATATTTAGGAGTTGCACTTTCCTTTATGCATCAAATACTCACAGGTGCCATGTTCATTACGCACCCGCTGGCTAGGTATTACTGGATCGCACTTTACTCAATGGTGGTAGTGGCAATTTTGTATTGGCGAATATTGCTACCGTTAGTAAAAAGTATTCGCCATCAACTTAAGGTTGAAAAAGTGGTTAGCGAAGGGCCAGGGGTTGTTTCCATCTACATTAAGGGAAAAGATTTATTTGGTTTAAATGCCCAAGGTGGCCAGTTTTTTTCTTGGCGTTTTCTTCGGAAAGATCTTTGGTTTCAATCGCACCCCTATTCACTCTCTGCTTCACCCACCGATGATTCACTTCGAATTACCGTTAAAGCCCTGGGAGACTCCTCTTCCTCCTTAGCGAACCTAGATATCGGCACCCGAGTATTTATTGAAGGACCCTATGGAATTTTCAAAGCTAGCTCTGCCCGTCGCGGGCGACAAATAGTTTTAATTGGGGGCGGAGTAGGAATCACACCACTTCGAGCAATTATGGAGGAGTTTCCAAACAATACGAAGATTGATGTTTTATATCGAGCATCCACTGACTCTGAGTTAGTTTTACGTAAAGAGCTAGATGAGCTAGCCGAGAAAGTTGGCGCAAAAGTTCATTATTTAGTTGGAACAAGGGCAGTTCACACCATGTCTTATGAATACCTTAAGAAACTTATACCAAACTTCCAAGATGCTGAAGTTTTTATCTGCGGTCCTGAAGGATTGGTCTCTGCCGTTAAAGCAGCCTCTAAAAAAGCAGGTATTCCAAAGAATAGATTCCATGATGAGGCATTTGCCTTTCATGGTTAGAAAGTGGAGAACAGTAGATGTTTCGTAGAGCAGTAATTCTACTTACTGGTACAGCAGCAGCTGTTACCGGTGTTTTGGCATACCACCCTCCGCAGTTAAGTTCCGTTGCAACTAACTCATTACCCATCCCAGAAACTCAAACATCAACCAATCCAAGTCAATCTGCTCCAAGTAATACCAAACCGACAACTGACAATCCATCAACTGGTGGCAAGGCAACCCCTACTCCTACCACGCCAACACAAAGTCAAACGATCTCTGGTGTATTCACGGGTAACGTGACGCAAACTAAATGGGGACCAGTTCAGGTAGAAATTACATTCAAAAATGGCAGCATTACCGCCGCCAGCGCCTTAAAGTTTCCAGATGGTGATCGTCGATCACTTTCTATTTCCCAGCAAGCAGTCCCTTATTTAATTGAACAAACACTTGGAGTAGTTAGCGCCTCTCAAGTTCAAGGGGTAACCCAAGCAACGTACACATCTAATGGCTGGCGAACCTCGCTAGGATCAGCATTAACTAAGGCGGGCATGTAAATGAAGAGAATTTTGATATTGGCTTTACCGCTTGTGTTATTTACCGGATTCTTAACAATAAAACCGCCTGCTATCGGCGCAGATGCGACACCGACAGTGGTTACTTCCCCTGAGTCAATTCAGAGCCCAACAAATTCAGATCAATCACCAAATGTAAGTAAACCACCTGCTCCGACCACCAAACCAAGTATTTCGGGTGGAAATGGTGATGACGATGAAGACGATGAAGACGATGAAGACGATGAAGACGATGACGATGACGACCGCGAGAAACCTCGATACGGTGGTCATGATGATGATGACTACGATGACTAAATTCTTAAATCTGAATTAATCAAGAATGACCAATGTTCATAGTGAAGAAGTTTGGTCAACTGTTGTTAACATTGAATCAGATTTAAAAGATTTCTCATATCAGAGCCAAATTACCTTTCTACATCAAGTGGATCAGATTTTCTCAACATTTATCCCAAATTCACAGGTAAATAAGATTCGATCAGGGCGGATGCAAATCAGCCAAGCTGAGTTATTGCTGCAAGAAGTTTGGGAAGGCTGCCTTCTTGCTAAAGAGATAACTGATGGAGCATTTGATCCATGGTCTGTCGAAGGTGGCTTTGATCCATCTGGATATGTGAAGGGTTGGGCAGCAGATCAGATTTGTAATCAACTGCAAGCTGCTGGGGCTAAACATATCCAAGTAAATGCAGGTGGTGATATCGCATTGCGTGGGGGATCATCAAAGAATATGTCATGGCAGATAGGTGTTGCTCATCCCGAGAATACGGATTTGGTTTCAAAAATATATCAAATAAAAGATGGCGCAATTGCTACAAGTGGAACGTATGAACGAGGTAATCACATTATTGATCCGCAGACAAAATCCATTGCAGTGGGTGCTAGATCAGCAACAGTAGTTGGCGAAAATGCAGGATTAGTAGATGCACTCGCAACAGCGCTAATTGTTGCGGGCCGAGATGGAGCACTTTGGTTTGCTAAGCCTGAGCTCGCCAATTACTCATGCTGGGTAGTAGATCGCCACGAAGATAAGCTCTGGGAAATATCACAAACCTAGACCCACTAATTATCCTCAAATCGAACAGCATCAACTCCTAGTCTCGAATCAAGCCTGAATTAACAAGAGATATATCCATATCCCAAATACCCATACGTTTAATATCTTTAACTAATGTCTGTTTAATTGAATACTTATATGGTCTTGCTGCAATTACTTGATCCAAATATTCAAGCACCAACATGTCTCACCAACTTTCTGTAGCAATTGGTCAAGATCAGAACTGGATGTCGGAGTACAACCCTATTGGGCTGTAATTCCTAATCTAATTTGGTGGATATATCTCCGACTTTCGGAGAACATTCCACAAGTTACAGCTAATTGTGGGTTGTGAGGGACTCGAACCCCCGACCCGGTGATTAAGAGTCACCTGCTCTACCAACTGAGCTAACAACCCGGATGTCTTGCGTACTTGGGGAGAGTGCGCTCGACGTAAGGCGAAACCCTACCAGCGCCAAGCCTGCGCTAATGACAATCGCGAATGGGTGCGGCATCATCGAGATATGAAGAAATTCAGCGCATGGCAGGTGGTTATTGCCCTGACGCTTGGCGTTGGAATACATGTAAGTGGCGTTGGAATGCAAAGTGTTTCTGGCGCTGGGTTAAATGCGCTCGCCGCGATTGAGAATTTACCGGTTAAAGGTCGCGCACCGAAAACGGGATATTCGCGGGCTGAATTTGGGAGTGCTTGGGCGGATGTAGATAAGAACGGTTGCGATACCCGGAACGATATTTTGCGTCGAGATTTAACTACGGTTATTTATAAAGTGAAGACCCAAGATTGCGTAGCACTAGCTGGCGTATTGATCGATCCATATTCGGGAACGACTATTTCATTTGTTCGGGGTAACGTTACAAGTTTGGAAGTGCAAATTGATCACGTGGTTGCGCTCTCTAATGCTTGGCAAACTGGTGCGTTTGCGCTGAGTGCGTCGTTGCGAAAGGCATTTGCAAATGATCCGTTGAATTTGTTGGCGGTTAAGGGATCGCTAAATCAACAGAAGAGCGATGGTGATGCCGCAACATGGTTGCCACCGTTGAAGAGTTTTAGATGTACATATGTGGCGCGGCAAGTTGCGGTTAAGTTGAAATATAAATTGTGGGTAACTGCGCCAGAAAAAGTTGCAATGGTGAAAGTGTTAAGTACTTGTCCTAAGTTGGCGCTACCAAGTTAGTTTTATGCTTTTAAAAAGTGGGGTGAGCGACGGGGCTCGAACCCGCGACATCCCGGACCACAACCGGGTGCTCTACCAGCTGAGCTACGCCCACCATGTTTCGTTATTAAGTTTTCTAGAAGTGCTGATTGTACCTGCTACTTATCGGGGCTGGATTTGCTCGCGAAAATCACGCTCCGGTAGTACTTCAACTCCTCGATCGAATCTTTAACATCGCCCATCGCGCGGTGATTGCCGGTCTTCTTTGGCGCATTGAAATAGGCGGAGGCGTACCAACGGCGTGCGATCTCCTTAATGGAGGAGACATCGATGATTCTGTAATGGAGGAAGGCATCGAGGAGTGGCATATCGCGGGCGATGAAGTTTCGGTCGGTCGAGATGGAGTTGCCAGCGAGTGGGGATTTGCCGGCTTCTACTCCGACCGATTCCAAGTGGGCGATAACTTTCGCTTCGGCATCGGCGAGGGTGGTTCCGCTAGATATAAGAGGTAAGAGCCCAGATTCGGTATGCATGTTGGTTACAAACTCGTTCATTCCGGCAAGTTTTTCGGGGGTAGTGGCGATGAGGATGTCGATGCCATCTCCGATTGGGTTTAATTCAGAATCGGTAACTTGGACTGCGATTTCGACAAGTGCATCATCTTTCAAAGATAGCCCGGTCATCTCGCAATCGATCCAAATTAGGTGCGGATTGTCGATAGCCATGGGGAAACCTTATGGGGTGGGAGCGGGTTTGCTCGACAAGTTAATTCACTATTCGTTCACCTGGTATTAACCAACGAGACAGGCGGCGCAACCTAGTTGGAGGCAGTATCGCGTCGTGAGCATTAGCGAAACGACCAAAATCGCGATCCCGGAACCACGCGAAATTTCAACAGTTCCGCGGTTTTCAGATCGAGTTTTTAGAGTAGTGGTCTCCCTAGGTGGAATTTCATCTTTGATAATTCTTGCAGCAATTGCATTCTTTCTTGGCATACGCGGCTTTGATGTTTTATCAAATACCGGAATCAAATTTATTACACAATATGAATGGTATTCCGCGATTAATACTGATGGCACCGCAGGGGAGCAAGCTTCTACATTTGGCATTGGCGCAATGTTGGTTGGCACAATTATTACAGCTTTAATAGCGGTGGCAATCGGCGTGCCAATCGCTGTGGCATCTGCACTATATCTAAATTTCTACGCTCCAACCGCGGTTCGTGGCTTCTTAGTTTCAGTTATAGATTTAATGGCTGCTTTCCCTTCCATTCTCTTTGGCTTATGGGGTTTCAATGTTTTAATGCCAAGCGGTGAGTATTGGGCTAAGTTGCTTCACAAATATTTGAGTTTTGTGCCATTGTTTGATGTATCGGCACCAGTTTTTTCGCGCTCGCCTTTTATCGCTGGTGTTGTATTAGCGATAATGACAATTCCAATTATCACTTCCGTCTCACGTGAAGTTTTTTCTCAAACACCATTAGATCGAATTCAAGCTGCTTATGCACTTGGTGCAACTAAGTGGACAATGATTCGCGCAGTCGTATTGCCATTTGGATCTTCGGGAATTGTTGGTGGAGCTATGTTGGGGCTCGGTCGAGCAATGGGAGAAACCGTCGCGGTATTTACTGTGCTAAACATTGTTTTTCAAGCAAATTTTCAAATTTTGCTCGGTGCTGGTGGCAACGTCGCCTCCCTGATAATTTTGAAATTTGGCGAAGCTTCTGGGGAGGAAATAAACGCTCTCATGGCTGCTGGCTTAATTCTATTTTTGCTCACTCTTTTAGTTAACACGGTTGCAGATTTGATCGTGAATCGCTCGGGCAGAAAGGGGCGCTAATAATGTCAAATGTCACCGCCCCGAAGCCAATGAAACCGTGGCGTCCTACTCCAAAAGAGTTGCTACCAAATTTACTTGCCGGCATTTTTGTTCTGTGTGGATCTTGGATCTTAATTGAATTCACTGGACTGAGTGGAAAACTTGGCGCTTTTTTATCAGCGTCAATATTGACTTTAATTTCAGTCACGTTGATTGCAAATTATAAGAGCGGCACAAACGCCGGCAAGAATGCATTTTTTGGAACCTTGGTTGCAATTGGTGGAATTTTAGCCATATTGCCGGTAGCAAGTATTATTTTTACAGTTCTAGTCAAAGGAACTAAAGGAATCTATCTTGGTTTCTTTACAACCGATATGTCTTTAGCGAGCGTTAACGATGAATTGACTGTCGGTGGCATCCTCCACGCAATCATCGGTACCGTATTACTAATTGCACTTGCGATGGTTATCTCAGTACCGCTTGCAATCCTTACTGCGCTTTATCTCACGGAAATTAAAGGACCAGGTTCTCGTCTAATTCGATTCTTAGTACAGGCGATGAGCGGTGTACCGTCAATCGTTGCTGGCTTATTTATTTATTCTGCGTTTATAACCGGAACGGGTCGCGGGTTCTCCGGCTTTATGGGCTCGTTAGCGTTAGCAATTTTAATGCTACCAACTGTGGCACGAACAGCTGAAGAAGTTTTACTTTTAATTCCACCTGATTTACGAGAAGCCGGCTTAGCTTTGGGCGGAACTCAATGGCGCACCGTTGCAATGGTGGTAGTACCTGCCGCAAAAAGTGGTTTGGTGACTGCAATTATTCTAGGAGTTGCTCGAATTGCTGGTGAAACCGCACCATTGCTTTTCACAACTGGTGGTGGCGACACTGTAAATGGAAATCCTTTTAACGGCGTAATGGGATCAATTCCATTTGCTATTTGGAAAGCTTTAATATCTGGCTCAGAAGAATCAAACGCGCGGGCTTGGGCGTCAATATTAGTTCTATTGATTTTAGTTATGGTGCTTTTCTTCGCTGCCCGAAAACTTGGAAAGAGGAAAATATAAATGAATGAGACCGTCAAACCATCATCATTAGCCAGCATTGCTGCTACGAAAAGTGCTCGTACCCCAGGCAGCGCTCCGTTAGGTACTGGACTCGAAGCAAGGAATCTCCATGCGTGGTTTGGCAAAAATCATGTGCTCTCGGACATCTCATTGGATTTTGTTGCTGGAACTGTTACGGCGTTGATTGGACCATCTGGATGTGGAAAATCAACTTTTATTCGTACCTTAAATCGAATGCACGAATTTATCCCTACCGCGGCGATGGCTGGACAAGTTTTATTGGACGGAAAAGATATTTATGCTGCAGGTGTAGATGTCACGAAAATTCGCCTAAAAGTCGGCATGGTCTTTCAAAAACCAAATCCGTTTCCATCTATGACAATTGGAGAGAATGTACTTTCGGGCTTGAAGCTCGCTCAATTAAAGCGATCTAATAAAGAAGATTTAATGGAAGAATGTTTAGTACGGGCAGGACTTTGGAATGAAGTTAAAGATCGATTAAACGCCCAAGGCGGCTCGCTCTCTGGCGGACAACAACAACGTCTCTGTATCGCTCGCTCACTTGCAGTTAAGCCAGATGTACTGCTAATGGATGAGCCATGTTCGGCGCTCGATCCTGGGTCAACGCTACGAATCGAAGAAACTATTCGAGAACTCTCACAAACTATGACGATTATTATCGTTACCCATAACATGCAACAAGCTGCTCGAATTTCAGATTACACCGCTTTCTTCCTAGCAGATGGCCATCCAGGTGTAATGGTTGAAGTTGGTCCAACCAGCGAGATATTCGCCCGTCCAAAAGATCAAAGGACGGAAAATTATGTGACTGGCAGATTCGGTTAGTACTTAACCATCTGTTCATCTTAATTTTCACTGCTGTTTATTCGCTTTACCTCAGAAGTTTCCATTAAAACTTTAGATTTTACCTAAATTCCCACCTAGGGAAAGTATCTAGTTAAAGGAGACCAATGTGGTCCGCAAGAATTTTGTAAAAATTTTTTCAATATTAACTGCAATTGTCTTACTTTCGGCAGGCTCTGCTAACGCTGCTGGAGTTAACTTAATTGGCGGCGGCGCAACTTTCGCAAACCCAATCTTGGATGCTTGCAAAGCAGAATATGCGCGCGAAAGTGGAAATAGTTATATTTATAATTCTTTAGGATCAGGTGCTGGACGATCTGGAGTTGATAAGGGTGATTTCGACTTTGGTTGGTCAGATACTCCTCACCTTGGTACATCTGCGCCTGCTGGAATGATGCACCTACCTGTAGTCGCTGCGCCTGTCGCAATAATGTATAACTTGCCAGGTGTAACAAAACAGCTTAATTTATCAGCAACAACTATTGCAAAGATTTTTTCTAGAACTATCACAATGTGGAATGACCCAGCAATCAAAGCTGATAACAACCGGGTGGTCAAGACGCCAATATTTGAAACGGTTAAAACCAAAGTTACAATCGATGGCAAAGTTTCATATACCGAAGTTGTTAAAAAAGATGCAAAAAGTAACCCAATTGTGAAGCGCTATACATCGCAGCGGGAAGCTATTTCTCTACCAAAGACAGCAATTACGGTCGTGTATAGAAATGACTCATCTGGAACTTCAGGAATTTTTACTAACTACTTAGCTGCTACAGCTCCAACGGTTTGGACCAAGAAGGGTAATAATGATTTTCCTTCGTCATTTCCTGGAAACATAAACGATGTCTCAAACCTTGGAAAAATTCAAGGCGCTAAAGGTTCTGAATTAACTAGTGCTTTAGTTGCTAAGACCGTTGGTTCGATTACATATGCAGAAAAAGATTATGCGACTAAGAATAAGCTTCCAGTAGCAAAATTATTCAACAATGCAGATATTGCGGTCGCGCCTGGCGCAGCTGGCGTATCAGCATTTTTGAGTGGTGCTACTTTTAATACGAATGGAACTTTAACTTTGGATTACGCAACCTTAAGTCCAGTTGCTTACCCACTAGGTTCTACATCGTATGCCCTCGTACTAACTAAATATAAGGATGCAGCTAAAGGTGCAGCTATTAAGGATCTCATGACATACATCCTTGACAAATGCGCTGCTAAATTTCCTGCAACTGAATTCGCAGTTATAGATGGCGGTTTATATGACTTTAACAAATCTTTGATTGCGAAGATTAGTTAATTCCTAGGTAGCAAGAATAAAAAAGGACCGTCGAGGGGCGGTCCTTTTTTAATCCCTAAAATTTCTGCAATTTAATACTTTTATAACGCTATGTGCGCCTGGCAGGAATCGAACCTGCGACAACCGGCTTAGAAGGCAGGTGCTCTATCCAACTGAGCTACAGGCGCATTGCTGTGAAATGGAACATGCGTATTGTACCGAGAGATTCCGATAAGGTTTCTCCTCGTGGCAGAGTTTATTTACACGATGAAGAAGGCGCGTAAAGCGCATGGCGATAAAGTCATTCTCGACGATGTAACGCTTGCCTTTTATCCAGGCGCGAAGATCGGCGTTGTGGGCCCAAATGGTGCTGGTAAATCAACGGTGCTACAAATTATGGCAGGAATACAAACAGCATCAAATGGCGAAGCTTTCTTATCTCCTGGATATACCGTAGGAATCTTGTTGCAAGAACCAAAACTCGATGAAACCAAAACAGTTTTAGAAAATGTACAAGAAGGCGTTGCTGAAACGATTGCTTTAATGGCACGCTTTAATCAAGTTAGCGAAGAGATGGCCAGCCCAGATGCTGACTATGACAAGTTGCTTGCTGAGATGGGTGCGCTACAAGAAAAATTAGATCATGCGAATGCTTGGGATTTAGATTCACAATTAGAACAAGCGATGGATGCCCTTCGTTGTCCGCCATCTGATGCCGATGTAAAAGTTTTATCTGGCGGAGAGCGCCGACGAGTTGCGCTATGCAAATTGTTATTACAGAAGCCGGATCTACTATTGCTTGACGAACCAACTAACCATCTAGATGCCGAATCGGTGCTTTGGCTCGAGCAACACTTAAGTAAGTATGAAGGCGCGGTTGTGGCGATTACCCACGATCGTTATTTCTTGGACAACGTTTCGCAATGGATTTTGGAACTGGACCGCGGTCGGGCATATCCATATGAGGGTAATTACTCGACCTATTTGGAGACAAAGTCGGCGCGGTTAAAGGTTGAAGGACAAAAGGATGCCAAGCGCGCTAAACGATTAACCGAAGAATTGGAATGGGTACGCCAAAACGCAAAAGGTCGCCAAGCTAAATCTAAATCTCGGTTAGCTCGTTATGAAGAGATGGCGGCGGAAGCAGAGAAGACGCGTAAGTTAGATTTCGAAGAGATTCAAATTCCAATGGGGCCACGTTTAGGTGACATTGTGGTTGAAGTTAATGATCTCTCGAAAGGTTTTGGAGATCGCCAATTAATCGACAACCTTTCATTCTCATTACCGCGTAACGGAATCGTTGGTGTAATCGGACCTAACGGCGCTGGTAAAACAACGTTATTTAAAATGATTCTTGGCCAAGAAACACCAGATTCAGGTTCAATTAAAATTGGCGAGACTGTAAAAATTTCTTATGTCGATCAATCTAGATCTGGCATAGATCCAAAGAAACCGCTCTGGGAAGTTGTTTCAGATGGTTTAGATTTCATTAAAGTAGGAAATGTGGAGATGCCTTCGCGCGCATATGTTTCTGCATTTGGTTTTAAAGGTCCCGATCAACAAAAACCCGCTGGCATACTTTCTGGTGGTGAGCGGAACCGATTGAACTTGGCGTTAACGCTAAAAATAGGTGGCAACTTATTACTACTTGATGAACCAACCAACGATTTAGATGTTGAAACTTTAGGTTCTTTAGAGAATGCGCTTTTAGAATTTCCAGGTTGCGCTGTTGTGATCTCGCACGATCGCTGGTTCTTGGACCGAGTTGCGACTCATATCTTGGCTTACGAAGGTGAATCAAAATGGTTCTGGTTCGAAGGAAACTTTGAATCTTACGAAACACATAAGTTGGAACGATTAGGACCGGAAGCAGCGCGACCACATCGCGTTACATATCGAAAGTTGACTAGATAATGCGCCATATTTATAAGCAAGAAATTCGCTGGGCCGACATTGATTGGTTTGGACATGTAAATAACGCAACGTATTTAACTTATGTTCAAGAAGCGCGGGTAGATTTCCATTGGTATGCGCCGAAAGCTCGCGGCGAAAAAGCGCTGTTGATGGATATGGTGGTTGCTCGTACTGAAGTTGATTACATAGAGCCGCTTAAAGAACCCCATATTTTTGTCGATGTTGCGGTCTGGGTAAGCCGAATTGGAAATTCTTCCTTCACCCTCTCCTATGAAATTTCTTATGAAGGAAAGCTCTACTCGCGCGCATCCTCAGTTCAAGTAGCTGTAAGTATGGAAAATGAACGGTCCCGCCCGTTAAGCGATGAAGAACGCGCTTTTCTTACTAAATATTTGGAGCTACCTAAATAATGCAATCTCAAACTGCGATGACTTTATTACCTCGAAGCGAACGTAAATGGTGGCGAGATGCCGTTACTTATCAGGTTTATATTCGCTCATTTGCGGATGCAAATGGTGATGGCAAGGGAGATGTCGAAGGTATTCGTTCGCGGTTGCCATATTTGAAAAAGCTGGGCATTGATGCAATTTGGATTACACCTTGGTATCCATCGCCACAAAATGATCACGGTTATGACGTTTCTAATTACATGGATATCGAACCAGATTATGGAACTTTGGCTGATGCTGAACGTTTAATTAAAGAAGCCCATGAGATGAGAATGCGAATAATTGTAGATATTGTGCCAAACCACACTTCAGATCAGCACGCTTGGTTCCAAGCTGCCTTAAAAGCTGCACCAGGTTCGAAAGAACGTGCGCGCTATATGTTTAAAGATGGCAAAGGCGAAAATGGTGAATTGCCGCCAAATAATTGGAACGCTGTTTTCGGCGGCAGTGCATGGCAACGCATTACTGAAGCAGATGGAAAGTTGGGGCAGTGGTATTTACATTTATTTGCGGTAGAACAACCAGATTTAAATTGGGAGAACGAAGAAGTTAAATCACACCTAAAAGATGTATTGCGGTTCTGGCTGGATCGCGGTGTAGATGGATTCCGTATTGACGTAGCGCACGGCATGGTTAAAGCCCCGGGATTGCCTGATGTGCCGAAAGAAGATCCAAATAATCCCGATATGTTGGCCGCAATAGTGATGCCATTTTGGGATCAAGATGGCGTGCATGATATTTATCGAGAGTGGCGAAAAATATTTGACTCATATGAAGGTGACCGAATGGCCGTTGCGGAAGCGTGGGTTTCACCGTCCTCACGGATTGCGCGCTATCTACGCCATGATGAATTAGCAAATTCATTTAACTTTGAATTTCTAACTTCACAATGGGATGCAAAAAATTTGAAGAAGAACATTGATTCTTCGTTATCTGCAATCCAAGAAGTTGGTGCACCGGCATCGTGGGTATTTAATAATCACGATGTAGTTCGCTCGGTTGATCGTTTTGATTTAGGGCTCGGCTCTGGTTCTCAAGATACGACTTTGCAACGACAAGGCGACCCAAAGAAATTGGATATTTTGCGGGGAACTCGAAGAGCCCGTGCTGGCGCGCTATTGATGTTGGCGTTGCCAGGTGGTGCATATATTTATCAAGGTGAAGAGTTAGCGCTACCTGAAGTTCGTGACATTCCAGAAGATCGCTTAACTGATCCGCGTTGGAGAATGTCGAATTACAAAGATCGCGGTCGCGATGGTTGTCGAGTACCGATCCCTTGGCAGACCAATTCCGCGGCAGCATTTGGTTTCTCGAGTAATAAAGAATTAAAACCGGAGCAAGCCTGGTTGCCACAATCTTCATGGTGGGGTTCATTTTCGGTAGAGATGCAAGAAAGTAATAAGGCATCAACTTTAAATATGTATCGCGCCGCGCTTGCAATTCGTAAATCCGAAATCGGGTTAGGCGATGGCCCAATGTCTTGGATTGAAGTGGGGGAGAATGCAATTGCATTTACTCGTCCTGGAAATTTTGCATGTTATGTAAATTTTGGGAAAGAGTTTGCACTGCCAGAAGGTGCCGAAGTATTACTCTCTAGCGGCCCGTTAAATCAAGGAAAACTCCCAACTGATACAACTGCCTGGCTCCGTTTGCCCTAATGCCAAATTCGGCGTTACAAGCTAGAACTGTAAAAGTTCTTGCATGCGCCCAAGTATTAAATGGATTAGGGGTTGCCGGAACTGTTGCAGCAGGATCACTTTTAGTTTCATCAATAACTGATTCGGAGACGCTAGCTGGCCTTGCCCAAACTTTTTCAGTTTTAGGAGCTGCTGCACTCGCGCTGCCACTTGCAAGATTAACGACACGCGGCGGTCGTAGGCTTGCGCTTTCGGTTGGGCTTTTATTTGGAGTTATCGGTTCCGGTTTTGCAATATTAGGTGGTGCAGAACGAAATATTTATTTCATGTTACTTGGTGCTTTTTTAGTTGGATCCGCATCAGCGGCTGGATATCAAGCTCGATTCGCTGCGATTGATTTAGCAACTAAAGAAAATAGAGCGAAACAACTTTCCTTTGTAGTTTGGGGCTCAACTGTTGGTGCAGTTATTGGGCCAAATTTAATGGACCCAGCTGGCGGATTAGCCGAAAAATTTGGCTTGCCAAGGTTGGTTGGTCCGTACATGATTTCCGCAGTAACGCTTGGGTTAGCAACTCTTGTGATCCAATTGTTTTTGCGGCCAGATCCATTTTTAACCGCAGAGAAGAATTTAGAAGCTGTAGTAGGCGTGCATCGGAAAAGCACTCGTGAAGCCCTTGCTCATATTCGATCGAATTCAAGTGCGCTATTTGCGATAGCGGCTATCGCGATAGGTCATATTGCAATGGTCTCGGTAATGGTTATGACGCCGGTTCATATGAAACATGTTGATGTAACGTTAAAAATTATTGGTTTCGTAATCAGTATTCATGTTTTAGGAATGTATGCATTTTCACCAATTATTGGATCATTAAGTGACAAAATTGGGCGAGTACGGATAATTCAAATTGGAGTAGTACTTTTAATCGCATCAACAATCGTTGCCGGAACTGCAGCAGCCGATGATGCAGTTCAATTAGGCATAGGTTTATTTTTACTTGGTCTTGGTTGGTCCTGCACTTTAATTGCGGGTTCCGCTCTACTATCGGAATCAGTAGATCTTGAGATGAAGCCAGCCTCACAAGGTGCAAGTGATTTAGTCATGAACCTATCAGGGGCAGTCGGTGGTGCATTAGCTGGTCTCATTATCGGAACATTGAGTTATGGCTGGCTCTGTTTTTTTGCTGCAATTCCGGTTCTTGTTTTGTTTGTAATTTCGATAAGGAGTGAAAGAATTAGAAGTAATGTCGAATAAAAGAAAGATATCGCTAGACTTAACGTATGAGCAGTTTTTACGAACAAGTAGGTGGTGATAAATTCTTTGCCGATTTGGTCTCACAGTTCTATGCACACGTTGCAACGGATCCAATTTTGCGTCCCATGTATCCAGAGAGCGATATGAAAGGTGCGGCTCTGCGGCTAAAGATGTTTCTTGCGCAGTATTGGGGCGGACCAACGAGTTATCAAGAGGCGCGCGGCCATCCTAGACTTCGAATGCGCCATGCTGAGTTTCACATCAATCAATTAGCCCACGATGCTTGGCTCAATGCAATGCGTCAAGCTGTAGCTGGCATGGATATGGATGCAGCGTTACAGACCCAGTTGTGGAGTTATATTGAGATGGCGGCCGATGCAATGATCAATCAACCAGACTAGCGTTTCTTTTTCGATTTATTTCCGACTTTTAGTATTTCACCATTTCTTAAATACCAGAGCGTTCCTTTTTTATCGCGAACTGTTGTGATTCGGAGTCCTACGTTTTCAACAACTCCTTCAACATCCAAAACATTTATTTCATCGCCAACACCGTATTGATCTTCAACGAGCATAAAAATTCCAGAGAGCACATCGCGCACGATAGTTTGAGCACCTAGACCAAGGGCGACGCCGATTACACCTGCAGATGCAACAAGTGGACCTAGATCTAACCCAAGTTGTCCAAGCACCATGGTTGAAGTTATTAACCAAATAGTTGCGTTTGATGTACTTCGTAGCACCGAACCAGCAGTTCTGGCCCGCTCTCGTTGGCGCTCTAGTGATCGATTTGGACCAGGAATTAAATCTGCCTCTGCGATTCTATTTATGGCCCGGGTAATGGCCCGGCTGGCAGTTTTCTGGAGAACCAAGGCAACAATCAATATCAGGAGTATCCGTAATGGGGCGCCCGTGAACCAATCGATCACAGACTGCGCGTTCTCGTTCATTTCATGGCGACTCTAATCGAAGTTCATCCAAAATCCATCGAAATTCGCCCTGATTCAGGCAGGATTACCCCACGGCACGAGCCACGCGCTGGATCGAAAGGATTTTTGTGCACAGCGTTACCAATAGAAGAACTCTTGTTCTTAACGCCACCTACGAGCCACTAGGTGTCGTTTCTGATAGACGCGCGCTAATTTTAGTTTTGAATAATCGTGCAACAACAATAGAAGAATCCGGAATCATTTTGCATTACACATCCGGTTCTATAGAACTTCCCGCAGTTATTAAATTAAATAAATTTGTAAGAATTCCATATCGTCACGCAGTCCCACTTTCACGTCGCGCAATTTTCGCGCGCGATGGTGGACGTTGTGTTTACTGCCAAGCAACTGCAACATCAATCGATCACGTAATTCCAAGATCACGTGGTGGCGGTCACAATTGGGAGAATGTAGTTTCAGCTTGTCATCGTTGTAATCATTTGAAAGCTGATAAACATTTGAAGGAACTTGGTTGGAAACTTCGTTCACTGCCGCGCGAACCAGTCGGCGCAGCATGGCGAATTCTCGGCTCCGGTCGTGCAGAAAGTAATTGGATTCCTTATTTAGAACCATTTGGTGTAGTTGGGGCGACTGCGTAGTATTTGAACATGTTAATGAACTTTGCCCAAGCCGTACAAGAAGATGGCTCCCTTGCTGGCGATCCGCTTACTGCAATTCAAGTTTTCCTTTATTTTTTTCTAGCGCCAATCGGAATATTTCTAGTTATCTCAGCGCTCTCGTGGGCATCGAGTGGTAAAAAGAAATCAAGTAATCAAACCCATAGTTCACTTACCCAAATCGAATAGCTACTTATCTTTTGCTTGAACTTTCAAAGCGCGCTGTAAGGAATCTCGAGCTTCTGCAACATGTCGACGTAATGATGCGTGTCCATCTTTCCCAGTGACATCTAGCCAATGATTAGCTTTATCTAGTGTGCTTTGATTTGTGACATACATTGGGAAGAAGCCATCGATGATTGTGGTTGATTCTTCATACGATTTATTTGCCCAGGTATCAAGTAACAATTCAAAATACTTATCCACATAAGGTATTTGAAGCGCCCGATGCATTGGTCGGGAGAAGCCGCGGATAATTGAAACTCGAGTCCAACTTGTTAGATCATCTTCAACAGCGCGTTTCCAAGCCAAGGCTTTAGTCGATGCATCTGGGAATGCTGCAACTGCTACCTCATGCGAAAGTTGACCGGTCAAAGTGTTGTCGCGCAGAAGTTCAGCATCAACATCTGCTCGGGTGGCGAGGTCGCGTTCGACTAGCGCTGTTAACAGCAACCAACGCAAGTCAGTATCGACTTTTAGTCCAGTTAACTTTCCATCAAGTAGTTCTCTAATTCTTGCGCCTTGTGCAGGCGTGTGAGCCAAAGCGGCAAAACCTTTAGCGAATTGCAGTTGATGATCACTTTCTGGAGTTGCGGCATCTAATAAACCTATAAGCGTGGCTGCAATTAGTTCGCGCAACCCATTTCGATTCTTTTCGCTTGCGTAAAGTTCTACCGCAGTTGAAAGTTGTGCAATTAACATTGTGACAATCGTGATGTCGCTTTCGCCAGGCATTCCAGCAATTGCGATTTCAACAAAGTCAGTAGCTGATATTTCGGCATCACGGAGCATGTCCCAAGCCGCGCTCCAACAAAGTGCGCGAGCTAAGCCATCATCAAGTTTGCCTAAGTGGGATTTTAAAGTTGCAATTGATCGGTCATCGAAGCGAATTTTTCCGTAACTTAAATCGCGATCGTTAAGTAGTAATAGATCTGCAACTTTCTCACCGGCTAACTCTTTAACTTCCGTAAGTGCGCCAGTAACATCTAGCTCAACTGATTTGCGAAGTTTCAGATTTGAGCCACTTAGATCATAAAGTCCAACTGCCATTCGATGCGGCCTTAGTTCGGTAGAACCAACCGGCATGGTTGGGGCTTCTTGGATAACCGAGATAGCAGAGTAGGTATCGCCGCTAATTTCTAATTTAGGGCGAAGGGTATTAACGCCAGAAGTTTTCAACCAAGTATCTACCCAAGGTTTTAAATCACGACCACTAGTTGCAGTTAATTCATTTAAGAGGTCATCTAGCGTTGTGTTCTTAAATGCGTGCTTTGCAAAATACTTTTGCAAACCAGAAATGAAATTATCTCGACCTACATGTGCCACCAATTGATGGAGCGCGGAAGCTCCCTTTGCATATGAAATACCATCGAAATTAGCCTTTACGGTATCGATGTCGATCATGTCGGTAGCAATTGGGTGAGTGGAAGTTAATTGATCTTGGCGGTATGCCCAATTTTTTCGCTCCGTATTAAACCCGGCCCAAGCATTTTTAAATCTTGTTGCTTCAACAAGGGCTAAATAAGAAGACCATTCAGCGAAGGATTCGTTTAACCAAAGGTCATCCCACCACTTCATCGTCACCATGTCGCCAAACCACATGTGGGCCATTTCATGCAAAATTGTGTTGGCGCGCGCGCTATACATTCGTTCCGTTACTTTTGAGCGGAATACCAATAAGTCTTCGCGGAATGTTACTGCGCCAGCATTTTCCATTGCGCCCCAGTTGAAATCAACAACAGCGATTTGGTCGTACTTTGCAAACGGATAAGCCAACCCAAAAACATTTTCAAAATAAGCAAAGCCTTGTTTGGTGATTAAGAAAACATCTTCCGCATCTAGAAACTCAAAGAGAGATTTGCGACAGTAGATACCAAGTGGAATTGTTTTCTTACCAACGTATCTGTCATGGATATGCGCATATGGTCCGGCAATCAAAGCGCATAAATAGGTAGGGAGTACTGGAGTGGTTTCAAATTCCCATTTGCTCTTCTTGTTACCTAAATCTGACTTACTCTTTTCAGTATTATTTGAAATGACTTCCCAGTGACTAGGCGCAATTGCAGTTAGCGTGAAAGTCCCCTTCAAATCTGGTTGATCAAAGCACGGGAACATGTGTCGAATGAATGCGGTTTCACCTTGAGAATATAGATATACCTCGTTATCAACCGGGTCGACCGAACGTTGTAATCCTTCGCCGCTCTTAGAATAAATCGCCTCTATCTCTAAAACTAATTCATTACTTGCTGCTAAATTCTTTAGAAATACAGATTCACCATCAAAATCCGTA
This sequence comes from Actinomycetota bacterium, assembly GCA_947491605.1. Taxonomy (GTDB): domain Bacteria; phylum Actinomycetota; class Actinomycetes; order Nanopelagicales; family Nanopelagicaceae; genus UBA7398. The sequence continues at coordinate 21,620 of CANLJW010000010.1, forward strand.
ACATCAACCGATTGGCCGTTAAGGGTTGCGGAGATAATCCGCTTACCGACCGCGTCTACGAAAGTGTCATAGCCTGGTTTGTTGCAGGCAAACTTCACAATTGTCTTAGCTATAAAGGTCTCTTCGCCATTGGTTACATCTATGGTCACGTCATAACTTGCGACGGTTAAGTGGGATGAGCGCTCTAGCGCTTCAGCTCGTGAAATGTTTATACCAGGCATGGTTTCCTCTCGAATTTTGGAAATCCTATCTAAAAAGTGATGGCAGGCTTAACCACTATGAAACCCCTAAACGACCGGCTGCCTTCGATTAGAAGTTACACGTTGCGGGGAAATCGAATGACAGATGCGCAGGCTGAAGCGATTGCAAAATATTCAGATAAATTCTGCTTACTGCCGGAAAGTCCAATTATCCCAAGGGAATTGTTTCCCAACTCGAAAGAAATAATTGTCGAAGTTGGCAGTGGCATGGGGGAGGCAACTGCGCTAATTGCAGAACAATTTCCAGATACTGGGTTTATAGCAATCGAAGTACATACACCTGGCATCGGTGCGTTATTGATAAAAATTGCCGAAGGCGAACTTTCAAACCTTAGATTATTAGAAGACGACGCCACAGTTGCACTTCGAGATTCCTTTCCAAATCACTCCATAAATGCATTCCATATTTTCTTTCCAGATCCGTGGTCAAAAGTTAGACAACGAAAGCGCCGTATTATTCAAGAGCCGTTCCTAGATATTCTGGCAAATAAATTGAAACCAATGGGCAGAATTCACATCGCAACCGATTGGCAAGATTATGCAAATTATATTAAGAAAGTATTTTTAGAACATTCAGCATTTGAAGGCGGAATTGTGGAGCGACCTGATTGGCGTCCGCTTACTAAGTTTGAAGGAAAAGGGTTACGAAAAGATCATAACGTCACAGATTTTACTTACACCTTAAAAAGTTAAAGCTTTCCATCCCGTTCGTACTTGCTAATCAAGTTAACTCTACGAACATGACGTTCATCGCCCGGAAAAGATTCAGCTAAGAAAGTATCTACAAGCTCTAAACAGAACTCTTCGCTATGCATACGGCCACCGATAGAAATAACATTTGCATTGTTATGTTCCCGAGCTAATTTGGCAGTTTCGATGCTCCATACAAGTGCTGCTCTAATTCCTTTTACTTTATTTGCAGCCATTTGTTCGCCATTGCCAGAACCTCCTAAAACAATTCCGAATGAGCCTGGATCGGCCGCTACGCCTTCTGCGCACAAAATACAGAAGACCGGATAGTCATCTAGCGCGTCATAAACATCTGGCCCGTGATCAATTACGGTGTGGCCGTTACCTTCTAAATGTTTAACAATCACATTTTTGAAATCAAGACCCGCGTGATCACTTCCGATATGAATTCTCATAGCGGTACTCTCTCAAAAAATAAGAAGAACCGCTGCACTCGAAACAGCGGTTCTTCTTATTTGTTTGTACCGTTCTTAAGCTACCCACGGAGGAAGGGAGCTATGAATTTATGGCCGGCCGTGACCTTTACCCATGCCGTGACCTTTACCTTTAACCTTGCCCATTCCTGGACCACGAACTTGGTTAACTTTTTCGGTTATGTGTGCGGTTAGGTTTGTCTTAAGAGTTGTTGCTTTCGCTGCTGTTAATTTTCCTGCAGCAAGAGCGGCATCAATCTCTTTAGTTTTAGCTGCAACTAGTGCAGTGATTAGTGCGGAAGTTTTACTTCCGGCAATTGCTGCAAGAGTTTCTCCTGCGCGCAAGCGAGATTTGATTGTTGCAGCATCAAGTCCAATTATGGAAGCTATTAATGCTTCTTTAGCTACACGATCTGCAACTCTTTCTGTTTTAGATTCAGTTTTTCTGCCCTTGTCTTGCGCTGAAGCAAGTCCAGCAGTTCCTAATGAAAGAACAAGTCCAGTAGCAATTGCTGCAGCTACAAATTTCTTCTTCACTTTTCTCCTAGCAATTAATTCAAACGCCTTTGCGCTCGATGGCCCTATATAACTCATTGACCCTGTGGTAAAAGTATAGTTTTCCTTAGAGCCAGGTGTGAATTATGGACAGAACCCTCAAAGTTATGCTCAGTAGCGCTTATCTGAAAGACGAGAATCCTCTTTTAACCGTCATTAGAGAGGGAGCACTCTACTTAGTGGATGTCCCCAGCCATGGGGAACCAAAACCCTCTAGGAGTGGGTCGCGATGAATGCAAAATCACGAAAAACATTTCTCTTTCCTCTAGTAATTTTTACATTGATTGCAACACAAATTTCGACAACGGCAAGCTCGGGCGCAACACTTGGAAAAACATTTAAAGCTGCAGGAAGAACAACTTCTGCAATACCAACAATGTTATTAAGCGGCAGCGGTGCACCTTCTGCTTCGGTTGGAATAAATGGCGATTTTTATATTGATAAAAAAACATTCAATTTATTTGGCCCAAAAGCAAACGGGAAATGGCCCGTGCCAATTAATTTAAAAGGTCCAACTGGATTAATGGGTCCGCAAGGCGTTGATGGAAAAACTGGATCAACGGGATCAGTTTCGGTAGGAAGTGTCGGTGATACTGGAGCACAAGGTGCACAAGGTGACACTGGCGCAACTGGTGAAAAAGGCGATAAAGGTGATACTGGCGCGACAGGTGCAACTGGCGCAACAGGAGAGCGAGGCGCAACGGGAGAGCGAGGCGCAACAGGTGCTTCGGGTGGATCCGGTGCAACAGGTTCACAAGGTTCACAAGGTGCAACCGGAGGTGCGGGCACATCGGGAACAAATGGAACGAATGGAACTAATGGAACTAATGGTTCTATCGGTTCACAAGGTGCTCAAGGGTTGAAAGGTGATACCGGAACAGTTGGTAGCACTGGTTCTACAGGTCCATCAAACGCTTACTACATAAGTGTTGGCACATTCACTTTAAATTCAAGTGCCTGGCCTTCATCTGCTGGATCGCCAAGTATTGGAACTTTAGAAGCTAATAAAAATTATGTTTTCGATGTAATTCTTAAAGGCAAAATTGCCAACAGCGTGACTAGTAAATATTTTGGTTTAACAAGTTCCTGTTCTAGCGGTTTAGCTACATTGAATGCAAACTATGTAGTTTCAGAATCATTTGATGTAATTAGTGAACTTGCTTCACATTCTTATGTTTTTCATGTGATTGGAACAGTTGCGATGGGAAACAGCGCAGGTTCACTTGCGTTTACAATAATTGATTTACAGGGAGTTAGTGGATCAAATGCAATGGTATTTAGTGGATCAGCGGTAATTCAATTAGTGGGGAGTATTGGATAAATAAACTCCAAGGAAAAATTGGAGCGGGCGACGGTAATCGAAACCGCATGGCCAGCTTGGAAGGCTGGAGCTCTACCATTGAGCTACGCCCGCGTTGTTTACGCGGTCTTGCTTCTCGCGGAGGGATTCTCTGCGAGGGGCATAGGTTATCGGGTGGGGTAATAACTTGGGAATTTCTCGTCTAGACTCTCACATTGCGCCGCGGGGCGTAGCGTAGTGGCTAGCGCGCCTGCTTTGGGAGCAGGAGACCGAGAGTTCGAATCTCTCCGCCCCGACCAAATTCCATAAAAATCCTGACCGAGAATGAAACTGTAAAAAGGAGTTCCGTGAAAAGCGCCGTTGAAAAACTTTCGCCAACTCGAGTTAAGTTAACTATTGATTTGGAATTCACCGAGCTCGCACCGCACATCAAAGATGCATACCAGAGTATTTCCGAGAAAATTGTTATCCCTGGGTTCCGTAAAGGAAAAGTTCCGCAAGCAATGATCGATCAACGCGTTGGCCGTGGCTCTGTTCTCGATGAAGCGATAAATGCAGCACTTCCGGTTTTTTATAGCCAAGCTGTTCGCGAGCATGAAGTACTTGTAGTGGGACGACCAAATGTTGATATTACCGAGCTTGAAGATAATAAGAAAGTTGCTTTCACGGTCGAAGTAGAAGTTCGTCCAGAGATAGACCTTCCAGACTTTTCAAAGATTTCTGTCAAAGTTGATGACGTAGCAGTCACAGAGAAAGATATTGAAGAGCAAGTAGATTCACTGCGCGCTCGCTTTGGCACCTTAACTGCTGTTGAAAAAGATGCCGCTACTGGCGACTTCGTTTCAATTGATTTAGTTGCAAAAGTAGATGGCAAAGAAATTGAAGGCGGATCTGCAAACGGAATTTCATATGAAGTTGGCTCCGGAAAGATGATTGAAGGGTTAGATGAAGTACTTGTTGGCTTAAAAGTCGAAGACCAAAAAACTTTTAATGCACCACTTGTTGGAATGGCTGACGGCGAAATTGGCGATATAACTGTAACTTTGAAAGCGGTAAAGACTCGCGAACTACCAGAGTTAAATGATGAATTCGCAAAGCTTGCAAGCGAATTCGACACTTTAACTGAACTTCGCGCTGATGTAAGTGAGCGTTTAACTCGATTAAAGAGCATGGAACAAGGTGCCCAAGCACGCGACCTTCTTGTGCAACAGTTATTAGATACTTTGAAAATTCCAATTCCAGAAGGAATTGTGGAAGAAGAAGTAACTGCGCATTTAGAGAAGGAAAGCCGCTTAGATGACACTGTTCACCGCGCTGAAGTTATTGAAGAAGTTAAGAAGAGCTTGGCTACCGAATTCTTACTAGATGCGATTGTTAGAGCTGAAAATGTACAAGTTTCAGAAGCTGAATTAACTGAATACTTAATTCGTTCCTCGGCTCGTTACGGAATGGCTCCAGAACAATTCGTGCAAGAGATTTCGAAGTCTGGTCAAATAACTTCAGTTGTAGCCGATGTTTCTCGAACCAAAGCACTTGCCGTTGTGTTAGAACGAGTGGCTGTTGAAGATGCATCTGGTCGCAAAGTTGATTTAGAAGCGTTGCGCCCTAAGCCTGAAATAGCTGAACCAACCGAATAATCGCTTCGCTCTAAGCGAACAAGCGCGCTTTTCGCATCTTTTTTGGTTTATCAGGAAGCAATTGCACGTAAAGATTGTTAGGGTCATTACCAGAATAGATGGAGGAAATCGTGGAGCTTATAACGCCACAATCTCGCTCAGCACAAACAAGTGTGGGTGGATTGGAAGATCGAGTTTATGACCGACTTTTAAAGGAAAGAATTATTTTCCTAGGGTCGGTAGTCGAAGATTCCATGGCAAATGCAATCGCTGCACAAATGCTATTGCTAGCTGCCGAAGATCCAGATAAAGATATTTATCTTTACATCAACTCACCTGGTGGTTCTATCTCTGCGGGTATGGCGATTTACGACACCATGCAATACATCAAGAATGACGTTGCAACAGTTGCAATGGGTCTTGCTGCATCTATGGGTCAATTCTTATTATGTGCCGGTGCTGCTGGAAAACGTTATGCGTTGCCACACGCACGAATCATGATGCACCAACCTTCTGGTGGAATTGGTGGAACTGCAAGTGATATAAAGATTCAAGCAGAACAGATGTCTTTCACTAAAAAAGGAATGGCCGAATTAATTGCATTCCACACTGGTCAAAAGGTAGAAATTATCGAAGCTGATTCAGATCGTGACCGTTGGTTTGCTGCCGAAGAAGCAAAAGAGTATGGCTTTGTTGATCATGTTGTTAAATCTGCTGGCCAAGTAGCAGGAAGTGGTGGTACTGCCCGATGAAACAATCCGACCTAATTAATCAAGTAAGTCGTTATGTGCTCCCAACAATTGAAGAGCGCACTAGCTATGGATACAAGCGCCTTGATCCTTATACAAAATTATTCGAAGAGCGCATTATTTTCTTGGGTCAAGCAATTGATGACACCGTTGCTAATGATGTCATGGCCCAACTTTTGACTTTGGAATCCATGGATCCAGATCGTGACATCATGATGTACATCAACTCACCTGGTGGATCATTTACTGCGTTAACTGCAATTTATGACACGATGCAATTCGTTCGCCCAGATGTAATGACAATCTGTCTTGGTCAAGCTGCATCTGCTGCTGCTGTATTACTTGCTGGCGGAACTGCTGGAAAGCGTTACGCGCTCGAGCATTCACGAATTTTAATCCACCAGCCATATAGCGAAGGTGGCGGACAAGGTTCCGATATTGAAATTCAAGCTCGCGAAGTTATGCGGATGCGGACTCTTCTTGAAGAGATGTTAGCTAAGCACTCTTCACGACCAAAAGAAGAGATTGCTAAAGATATTGAACGCGACAAGATCCTTACTTCAGCTGAAGCAGTTGAGTACGGATTAATCGATCAAATTCTCGCTTCGCGCAAAGCTTCAAAGAAGTAATTACTCTAAGAGCGAACAGCTTTTTAGTGATTAACGCGCACTAATCACGACACAACTAAGCACTTCCGCGTACCCTTAGCGCAACGGATTCCCCCCGTTGAGAAGAGGACGTAATGACACGCATCGGTGAAAGCGGTGACCTGCTTAAATGTTCTTTCTGCGGAAAGACGCAGAAGCAAGTTAAAAAGTTAATTGCTGGTCCAGGCGTATATATATGTGACGAGTGCATCGAGCTCTGTAACGAAATTATTGAGGACGAGCTAAGCGAGAGCACCTCACTTGGAATCCAAGAACTTCCTAAACCAACTGAAATTTTTAATTTCTTAGATCAATATGTAATCGGACAAATGCGCGCTAAGAAATCCTTATCAGTTGCCGTTTATAACCATTACAAGCGAATTAAGTCTGGCGGTGGAACTCGCGAAGATGGTGTCGAACTCGCGAAGAGCAATATTCTTTTATTAGGCCCAACTGGTTGTGGCAAAACTTTACTTGCGCAAACATTGGCAAAAATGTTAAACGTTCCATTTGCAATTGCGGATGCGACTGCGTTAACCGAAGCTGGCTATGTCGGTGAAGATGTTGAAAACATTCTGCTTAAATTAATTCAAGCAGCTGATTTTGATGTTAAGAAAGCCGAAACTGGAATTATTTACATTGATGAAATCGATAAAGTTGCTCGCAAGAGTGAGAACCCTTCAATCACTCGAGATGTCTCTGGTGAAGGCGTACAACAAGCGCTGTTGAAAATTCTGGAAGGTACAACTGCATCAGTTCCACCACAAGGTGGTCGTAAACATCCACATCAAGAATTTATCCAAATCGATACTACAAATGTCTTATTTATTGTAGGCGGAGCATTTGCTGGCCTTGAGAAAATTATTGAAGGTCGTAAAGGAAAAGCTGGCGTTGGATTTAATGCAACGCTGCAAAGTGAAGCAGATAAGAAAACACTTGATATATTCGCAGATGTAATGCCCGAAGATTTGTTGAAATTTGGCATGATTCCAGAGTTCATTGGCAGATTGCCGATTGTTACTAGCGTAGAGAATTTAGACCGCGCTGCGTTATTACAAATTCTTACTGAACCTAAGAATGCGCTAGTTAAGCAATATCAACACTTGTTTGAAATGGATGATATTGAACTTGAAATTCAACCGGAAGCGTTAGTTGTGATTGCAGATCAAGCTATTAAGCGTGGCACTGGAGCACGCGGACTTCGCGCCATAATGGAAGAAGTTTTATTGCCGGTAATGTACGAAGTTCCATCTAAGAGTGAAATCGGAAAAGTTCTGATTACGCCAGAAGTTGTTTCAGATCATGCGACCCCAACCTTTGTTGACCGCGGTGTTATGGGTCCAAAGCGCACAAATAAGCGTTCAGAAGAGAAGAGCGCTTAATCTAGACTGTCGCATTATGACTGAGCTGCCATCAAGTTTTGTTCCTGCCGATATCGAGGGACCGCTTTACGCTGCTTGGGTTAAAGCTGGATATTTCAACGCGAATGCAAAGTCAGATAAGAAACCATTTACGATCGTTATTCCACCGCCAAATGTGACCGGAAGTTTGCATATCGGCCACGCGCTGGATCACACAATTCAAGACATTTTAATTCGCATGAAGAGAATGAAAGGTTTTGAAACGCTCTGGTTACCTGGAATGGATCACGCTGGAATTGCTACTCAAAATGTTGTTGAAAAACAATTAGCAGCACAAGGTAAAACTCGCCACGATCTTGGTCGCGAAGAATTTGTTAAGAAAGTTTGGGAATGGAAAGCAGAATCTGGCGGCGCGATTCTCGAACAGATGAAACGACTTGGCGATAGCGTGGATTGGTCACGTGAAGCTTTCACAATGGATGAGAATTGTTCGCAAGCAGTACTCACAATATTTAAGCGGTTGTTTGATGCAGGTTTGATTTATCGAGCCGAACGAATCATCAATTGGTGCACCCGTTGCTTAACTGCGCTTTCTGATATTGAAGTTGATCATAAAGAAATCCCTGGCGAATTTGTTTCGATTGTCTATGGCGAAGGCGATGATCAAATCACGATCGCGACTACCCGCCCAGAAACCATGTTGGCTGATGGTGCAGTGGCAGTTCATCCTGATGATCCCCGTTATAAACATATGGTTGGCCGATCTGTATTATTGCCATTAGTAAATCGAATGATTCCGATTATTGCTGACGAAGTTGTTGACCCTGAGTTTGGAACTGGCGCAGTAAAAGTAACGGCAGCTCATGATCCTAATGACTTCGAAATCGCGAGTCGGCACGACGTTGAATTGATTGTAATCATGGATAAAAACGGTGTTATCGAGAATACTGGAACTCAATTTGATGGCATGGATCGTTTCGATGCGCGTAAAGCCGTAGTCGCAGAGTTACGGAAAATGGGCAAAGTCGTTAACGAAAAGCGTCCTTATTTGCATTCAGTTGGACACTGCTCTCGATGTGAAACCATTGTTGAACCTCGACTTTCTAAACAATGGTTTGTGAAAGTTGCACCGCTTGCTAAGGCCGCCGGGGATGCAGTTCGAAACGGTAAAGTAAAAATTGAACCAGTATCAATGGAGCCAAGATATTTTGAATGGGTAGACAACATGCACGATTGGTGCATTTCTCGCCAACTTTGGTGGGGACATCGGATTCCAGTTTGGTATGGCCCAAACGGTGAAGAGATTGTTGTTGGACCTGGCGAAAGCGCACCAGCAGGTTATGAACAAGATCCAGATGTTTTAGATACTTGGTTCTCATCTGGTCTCTGGCCATTTTCAACACTTGGCTGGCCGAATAAAACGGAAGACTTAAAGAAGTTTTATCCAACCACAGTATTAGTTACCGGTTACGACATTTTATTCTTCTGGGTAGCGCGCATGATGTTGATGGGGTTATTTGCAATGGATGGCGTCGCGCCATTTCACACAATCGCGCTACACGGATTAGTGCGCGACAAATTTGGTAAGAAGATGAGTAAGAGTCGTGGCAACGCTGTTGATCCAATTGAGTTTATGGATAAATATGGATCAGATGCGTTGCGATTCACGCTTGCTAATGGCGCTAACCCAGGTTCTGATCAAGCGCTAGCAGAAGAGTGGGTTGGTGGCGCCCGTAACTTCGCTACCAAACTCTGGAATGCAACCAGATTCGCAATGATGAATGGCGCAACAGTTGCTGGCGACCTTCCTAATTCAAAAGCTTTAAATCATATTGATTTATGGATTCTCAATCGCTTAAACGAAACTATTAAATTAGCTGACCAGAATTTTGAGAATTTTGAGTTCGCAAAAGCTTGTGAAGCGATTTATCACTTTGCTTGGGATGACGTTTGCGATTGGTATTTAGAGCTAACTAAAGACGTATTTGCGAAAGGTGGTACTGAAGCCGAAAATACTAAGCGGGTACTCGGCCATGTACTAGATCAATTATTCCGATTACTTCATCCAGTTATGCCATTCATTACTGAAACTCTTTGGAAAGCGTTAACTAATGGTGAGTCGTTGGTTATTTCTGAGTGGCCGGTTGCCGATGCGCCAGTTGATGAAAAGAATGTAACTGCGATAGTTTCTGATTTACAGAATTTAATTACCGAAATACGACGCTTCCGAAACGACCAAGGAATTAAAACTTCCGCAAAGATTCCAGCTCAAATACATGGGCTTAGCAAGGGTGGGCTTTCGAACTATGAAGGAGCAGTTCGATTTGTAACCAGACTCGATGCGCCATCTGAAAAGTTTTCCGCAAGTGCAAAGATTGAGATTGGGCGCTTCAGCGTTGAATTTGATCTAACGGGCAATGTGGACGTGGTCGCGGAACGGGCGCGATTAACTAAAGATTTAGCCACTATTGAAAAAGATAAACAGACTGCGCTTGTGAAGTTAGAAAATGAAAAATTCATGGCTAAAGCACCGATGGACGTTATCAAGGAAATTAGAGAGCGCGCCGAATTTTGTACAACTGAAATAACTCGCATCAATGCCTTACTTGCAGCGCTCCCTTCAAAATGAACTCTGCTGAAGATTTAGATAAATTAAATTTCATCGAGCAAGCATTACTCGCTCGCTGGCCAGAAACTAAGTTAGAGCCCACCCTTGATCGAATCGCGCTATTAGCTGATGCGCTTGGTTCACCACAACTTTCTTACCCAACCCTGCATTTAACTGGAACTAACGGTAAGACCACAACATCAAGAATGGTGGATTCCCTTCTTTATGAAATGGGGCTAAGGACTGGAAGATTTACCAGCCCACATCTTGAATCTTTCTTAGAGCGTATTTCGATAAATAAGGAACCAATTAGTGCAGCCGGAATGGTTGCAACTTATAACGATGTTGCACTTTATTTGGATTTAGTAGATAGCAGATCCGAACATCCAGTTTCATTCTTTGAAGCAATCACTGCGTTAGCTTTTGTAGCATTCGCAGAATTTCCGGTTGATGTTGGCATTTTTGAAGTAGGCATGGGTGGCGAATGGGATGCAACTAATGTAATTAATTCCGCAGTGAGCGTGATTACACCAATTGGATTTGATCATATGCAATATCTTGGAAACACTTTAGTTGAAATTGCCACCACAAAATCTGGAATTATAAAGCCGCATTCAGTAGCTATTTTGGCCCACCAAGATGTCGAAGTTGCCAAAGTGTTGATGCAAAAATGTGTGGAAGTAGAAGCGCTTCCGATGCGAGAAGGCATTGAATTTTCTTTACTACGACGCGATCTTGCAGTCGGTGGCCAAATGCTTACTATCCAAGGAATAACCCAAACCTATGAAGATATTTTTCTGCCGCTTTATGGCGCACACCAAAGCGAGAATGCCACCGTGGCCCTTGCTGCAGTAGAAGCTTTTGCCGGCAGCAAAGAACTTGATCCGGATGTGGTTCGGTCGGCTTTTATGCAAGTCGATTCACCGGGACGATGTGAAGTGGTTTATCGAAATCCAACCGTGATTATTGATGCGGCACATAACCCACATGGCGCAACCGCGCTAACGCAAACTATCTCTAATGAATTTGATTTCTCAACCATAATTGCTGTGGTTGCACCAATGGGCGATAAAGATGTTGTCGGGATCTTGAAAGCGCTAGAGCCAATCGCAGATCGAATCGTGCTCTCTTCGAATTCTTCGCCACGCTCGATGGCAGTCGGAGAATTGGAGCGATTAGCAAGAGAGATATTTGGTCATGATCGAGTTTCTGTTATTCCTACATTAAGCGATGCAATTCGAAAATCAATTGAACAAGCAAAGTTAGATAATGATATTAATGATGCTAATTGTGCAGTTTTGATTACTGGATCTGTGGTAACTGCTGGCGAAGGTCGTGCCATCGTTAAAAAATATGCGCTACATATGAACCCAAGAGATGAAATGAGAGATTAATGCGCATACTAGGTGCTGCGGTATTAACTATGGAATTTTTCTTAATGGGATTTGCTTTACTGATCGCAAAAGATAATCACGGAGCTTTAGCGTTAACGCTTGGGGGATTGCTTGCAATTCTTGCGCTATTAAATGCGGGCTTGTTAAAACGAAAATTTGGTTGGATTTCTGGCTCAATTTTGCAATTACTGATTGTTGTATATGGATTTGTGGTTCCGATGATGTTTTTTATGGGGTTGCTTTTCACAGGGTTATGGGTAGCCGCGATAGTTGTGGGGCGAAAGGGCGAGGCGGCGCGGGCAGCCCTGCTCGCAAACCCGAAATTAAGAGAATAGCCTGACCGCCAATACAATAACCCCGTGAGTAAAGAACGCACCTTAATATTGGTAAAGCCGGATGGCGTACGCCGCGGTTTAGTTGGCGAAGTTATTTCGCGAATTGAAACTAAAGGATATGTAATTACCAGCATGCGAATGTTAAATGCGGATCGCTCAATTCTAGAAAAACATTATGAAGAACATAACGGTAAGCCATTTTTTGAACCACTACTAGAATTTATGTCATCTGGGCCCATTGTCGCAATGATTGCGGAGGGCGAACGCGTCATCGAAGGTTTTCGAACTATGGCTGGCGTAACAGACCCAACAGTTGCAGCTCCTGGATCTATCCGCGGCGATTTAGCTCGAGATCAAGGAACAAAAGTTGTACAAAATATCGTTCACGGATCTGACTCGGTCGAATCTGCAGAACGCGAAATTAAGATTTTCTTTAGCTAAAAAATAACTTCCCCGCAGTAAATATCAAAGAGGAGAGCAAGATGTCGAAGAACACCAGCCGTTGGTCATTTCTCGGTCGTGATATGGCGATTGATTTAGGTACCGCAAATACATTGGTTTATGTACGTGGTCGAGGCATTGTTCTTAACGAACCAAGTGTGGTTGCAGTAAACCAAGACACTGGCGCAGTTCTCGCCGTTGGTATGGAAGCAAAGAAGATGATTGGCCGTACTCCAGGATCGATTGTCGCAATTCGCCCACTCAAAGATGGCGTAATCGCAGACTTCGACACGACTGCTCTGATGATTAAATATTTCATTCGCCAAGTACATAAGCGTCGTTATTTAGCTAAACCTCGAATCGTCGTTTGCGTACCAAGCGGTATCACTGGCGTAGAACAGCGCGCCGTTAAAGATGCTGGTTATGAAGCCGGCGCACGTAAGGTTTACATCATCGAAGAGCCAATGGCTGCTGCGATTGGTGCTGGTTTACCTATCCACGAACCAACTGGAAATATGGTCGTTGATATTGGCGGCGGAACGACTGAAGTAGCCGTTATTTCACTTGGTGGAATTGTTACTGCGCTATCGATTCGCGTTGGTGGCGATGAATTAGACCAAGCAATAATTAATTGGGTTAAACGAGAATTCTCATTATTACTTGGAGAGCGCACTGCTGAAGAGATTAAAATGGCAATCGGTTCTGCGTTTCCACTTCGCGATGAACCTGATGCTGAAATTCGTGGTCGCGATTTAGCGACGGGTTTGCCAAAGACAATCGTGGTTTCTGCAGAAGATATTCGTAAAGCGATCGAAGAACCAGTAAATGCAATCATTAATGCTGTTAAAGCGACGCTTGATAAAACTCCGCCGGAATTAGCAAGTGATTTGATGGATCGCGGTATCGTTTTGACCGGTGGCGGCGCCTTACTACGCGGTCTCGACGAAAGATTGCGCCATGAAACTAATATGCCAATTCATATTGCAGATCGTCCACTGCAAGCTGTTGCTGAAGGTTCAGGAAAGTGTGTTGAAGAGTTTGAGGCGTTAGAAAAAGTCTTAATCTCCGAGCCACGTCGATAGCCCCCTCCGGAAGTAACGATGGCACCGCGAGGTAATAGCCGAAGTCGGCTTCTGTTAGTTATCTTGTTGGTAACTGCGCTCTTTCTAATTACTTTAGATTTGCGTGGAGTTAGTTTGATATCAAGCACACGCTTGGCTACCCAAACTATTCTTTCACCAATTCAAGGGTTTACTTCGCGGCTTTTTGCACCAATTGGAAATTTCTTTAGTGATGTCAGCCATTTAGGTCGATCTGGAAATGAAATAGAAGCATTACAGAAAGAGAACGAAGCGCTAAAAGCAAAATTAGTTTTACAAAAAGATTTGAAAGGAAAGTTAACCCAGCTTAAGTCCGTTTTAAATTTAGCGGGGGAAGCACAATATAAAATCGTTTCAGCTCGAGTAATTGCACGAGGTAGCGCAACTTCCTTCAGTCAAACCATCACGATCGACGCTGGAAGTTCATCAGGAATTGCTAGAGATATGACGGTGATGTCGGGTGCCGGTTTAGTTGGTGCGGTTAAATCAGTAACTGCAAACTCTGCGGTAATCCTATTAATGAGTGATCCAACTTTTAGAATCGGCGTAAGAGTTGCCGGTTCGCAAGTAATGGGAATTCTTTCCGGCACGGGTAGCCGAAATTTTGAATTAGAACTTCTTGATGCAACCGAAACTGTAAAAATTGGCGATGTATTATTAGCGCGCGGTAGCGATGGCGGCAAACCTTTTGTGCCAGGGATTCCGGTTGGGCTAGTAATTAACGTTGATAGCGCTTCTGGCCAATTAACTAAGCACGCACGCGTGAGTAGTTATGCGAAGCTAACATCACTCGGAATAGTTTCAGTAGTGATCTCCGAAACTGGCGGTGACCCAAGAGATGGGCTAGTGCCACCAAAGCCAATAGCAACCCCAACTCCGACTGTAACAATCACAGTTACCCCAACACCATCACCTTCGGCATAGCGAGCAATCGATGTTTACCAGTCGAATTTTCATCACTGTTGGATTTTTTGGTTCACTGTTTTTTCTACAAGAAATAGTTTTCAATCAGATCCACTTTCTTATTGGTGGGTTTTCCATTTTTCTAGCGGTAACGATGACCTGGATTGCAATGGAAAGTAGAAACGGTGCCTTAATTTCTGGCTTTATTGCTGGATTCTTTTTGGATTTAAGTCCCAACATCGACTCACCATTCGGGCAATGGACTTTAGTGTTAACTTCAATGGCTTATTTAGTCTCAGTAAACCGAGAAGGGCTTGGCGATTTAGCTTCACGACCACTAACACTCTCGCTCATTGTTGGCGGTGCAGTTACCTTAACTTTGATTGCTTATTTAATTGCAAGTGTGATCCTGGGCGAACAATTGATTTCGTTTTTCTCGGTGCTGCAAAAAGTAACGGGAAACTTCATCTGGACTTTAATTCTTGCACCGCTTTATATGCCATTAACTAGTAAATTCCATCAATTTACGCGCTCATCCAGGGAGATTTAATGGTTGATCGCTCCCGGTTAAATTTGATTGTGGTGGAAATTTTTATTGCATCCTTAATGGTTGCGTTATTAGGCCGACTTTTTTATTTACAAATTGCAGATGGGCCGCGTTACCGCGAAGCCGCGCTTAATATCCAAAGCAGAGACATAGTTACCCCAGCAAATCGGGGTCTAATTGTTGATGATATTGGAACACCAATAGCGATAAACCGTGCTGGATTAGTTGTAACCGTGGATCGTTCCATTATTGATAAAACTCCAGATAAAGGAGTCGCGATACTGCAAAAAGTCGCAGTTGTATTGGGATTAAATTACAACGATGTTTATATCCGCACCCGACTCTGCCCAGAG
>CANLJW010000011.1:0-36085 GCA_947491605.1 Actinomycetota bacterium
AGTGGATCTACCGCGGGATAGATACCCAATTCTGAAATTGGACGAGATAGCACTGTAGTTGCATCTAAGTGCGTAAAAGTAGTGTGTGGCGCTGGATCTGTGATGTCATCGGCAGGTACATAAATCGCCTGCATCGAAGTAATCGAGTGTCCACGCGTAGATGTAATACGCTCTTGCAATACACCCATTTCATCAGCAAGTGTTGGTTGGTAACCCACAGCAGATGGCATACGTCCTAGAAGTGTTGATACTTCAGAACCAGCTTGGGTGAATCGGAAAATATTGTCGATGAAGAGCAAAACGTCTTGTTTCTGCACATCTCGGAAATATTCCGCCATTGTTAGAGCTGAGAGCGCAACCCGCAAACGAGTTCCAGGTGGCTCATCCATCTGACCGAAAACTAATGCGGTCTTATTAATAACGCCGGTCTCGGTCATTTCCAAGAACAAGTCGTTACCTTCACGAGTACGTTCGCCAACGCCGGCGAATACTGATACGCCACCGAAGTTTTCGGCTACTCGGTAAATCATTTCTTGGATAAGCACAGTCTTACCTACACCTGCACCGCCAAATAATCCGATTTTTCCGCCTTTTACATATGGTGTTAGAAGATCGATAACTTTAATTCCAGTTTCAAACATCTCAGTCTTTGATTCAAGTTGATCAAATGCTGGCGCAGTACGGTGGATTGGCCAACGTTCTTTTACATCGAGCGATGATGTTGGAACGTCTAGCGATTCACCTAAGGCATTAAATACATGTCCTTTAGTTACGTCGCCTACTGGAACTGAGATCGCACTTCCAGTGTCGCGTACTTCAACCCCACGGACCATGCCGTCAGTTGGTTGCATCGAGATCGCACGGACTAAGTTATCGCCAATATGTTGCGCGACTTCTAGCGTAAGTTTTCTAGTATTACCGCTTAACGTGACATCGATTTCGAGCGCGTTGTAGATAGATGGCATTGAATCTGCTGGAAATTCAATATCAACTACCGGTCCAATTACGCGCGCTACGCGTCCAGTGCCAGTTTTAGTATTTACGGACATCATTCGCTCCCTGAGTTACTTGAAGACAACGCATCTGCGCCGCCCACGATTTCGCTGATCTCTTGTGTGATTTCGGCTTGACGGGCCGCGTTCGCAAGTCGAGTTAACGACTTGATTAAATCTTCAGCATTGTCAGTTGCTGATTTCATTGCGCGACGTCGAGCGGCATGCTCGGACGCAGCAGATTGAAGCATCGCGTTAAATACGCGAGATTCGATATAGCGCGGGAGAAGTGCGTTTAACACATCACCTGCGTTTGGTTCGAATTCATACATTGGCAGCAAGCCAGTTGGTGGTGTTGCTTCACTTTCTACAACCTCAAGTGGCAACATTCGCTTTGTAAGTGGATTTTGGGTAATCATCGATACAAATTCAGTGTAAATAATATGTAGTTCATCTACGCCGTTAATATCAATTTGAGCATCTGCAATAAAGGCGCTAATCAACTCATCTGAAACTTCTTTAGCGTTTGCATAAGTTGGATTATCAGAGAAGCCAGACCATGAATTTTTAATTGGTCGATTGCGGAATTTGTAATAATTAACAGCCTTACGACCTACAAGGTAAGTATTTACTTCAAGCCCACGCTCTCTTAGATATGCAATAAGGCCGTCGCCTTCTTTAATTGCACTACTTGAGTATGCGCCAGCCATTCCGCGGTCCGCAGTAATAATAAGTACTGCAGCACGTTTTGGATTTTCAGAAGCCGTTGTTAATGGGTGCTTTGTGTTTGAAAAAGTTGCAACCGCAGATACCGCACGCGTTAATTCATTCGCGTATGGAGTCGATGCGCTAACTCGGTTTTGCGCTTTGACGATTCGCGACGCAGAGATTAACTCCATGGCGCGCGTAATCTTCTTAGTCGCTTTAACCGAGCGAATGCGTCGACGATAGATGCGGAGTTGGGCGCCCATTTGTTACTTCTTTACCGCCGGTTGGACATATCTAGTAACTTGTTCATTCGAATCGTCGCCTTCTGCTTTAACCGGCGCTTCATTTAGCGCTTTAGTGACAGAGGAAACAAAGCGATCTTTAAAGGTAGTAATTGCTGCGGTAAGTGCTGCAACTGTGTCATCACTTAACTCTTTAGTAGTTGCGATTACATCTAGAACGCCTTTGTGATCTCGTGACAAATAATCTAAAAATTCCGCTTCAAAACGCTTGATATCTGGTAGCGGCACTGAGTCGAGTTGACCAGTTGTACCAGCCCAAATTGAAGCAATCATCCGCTCAAGAATGAACGGGGTGTATTGATTCTGTTTTAATAGTTCAACAAGTCGACCACCGCGCTCAAGTTGAGATTTTGATGCCGCATCAAGATCTGAACCAAATGCTGCGAACGCTTCGAGTTCGCGGAATTGAGCTAGATCTAAACGAAGGCGACCAGCAATCTTCTTCATCGCTTTAGTCTGTGCAGATCCACCTACACGAGATACCGAAATACCTACGTTAATAGCGGGACGAACGCCTGCGTTAAATAGATCGGTTTCTAAGAAGCACTGACCATCGGTAATTGAAATAACGTTTGTTGGAATGAAGGCAGATACGTCATTACCTTTGGTTTCAATGATTGGTAATCCAGTCATTGAGCCGCCACCAAGTTCATCAGAAAGTTTTGCGCAACGTTCTAATAAACGTGAGTGTAAATAAAATACATCTCCTGGATACGCTTCGCGACCCGGTGGACGTCGTAGCAACAACGATACGGAACGATATGCATCTGCTTGTTTTGAAAGATCATCAAAAACAATTAGTACGTGATCGCCGGCATACATCCAGTGCTGACCAATTGCAGATCCAGTAAATGGTGCAAGGTATTTGAAACCAGCAGGATCAGATGCAGGTGCTGCAACAATGGTGGTGTACTCCATCGCGCCAGCTTCTTCTAGAGAGCCGCGTACTGCTGCGATAGTTGAACCTTTTTGACCAATCGCAACATAAATACATTTAACGCGCTTCTTAGGATCGCCGCTCTTCCAATTTTCGCGTTGGTTAATAATGGTGTCAATCGCAACTGCAGTCTTTCCAGTTTGACGGTCACCAATAATTAATTGACGCTGTCCGCGACCAATCGCAGTCATCGAGTCGATCGCTTTGATACCAGTAGCTAATGGCTCTTTAACAGGTTGGCGCTCAACTACAGAGGGAGCCTGTAATTCAAGGGCACGGTTTGTTTCGGCTTTAATTTCGCCTTTGCCATCGATTGGACGACCGAGAGCATCAACTACACGACCTAAAAATGCATCGCCTACTGGTACCGAGAGAATTTCACCAGTACGACGGACTGTGGTTCCTTCTTCAATTCCGGTGAATTCACCGAGGATAACCACGCCAATTTCACGAACATCTAGGTTAAGTGCGAGACCAAGGGTTCCGTTTTCAAATTTAAGCAATTCATTGGTCATAGTTGAAGGCAGACCTTCAATACGAGCAATACCATCGCCGGCTTCTGTAACGGTTCCGATTTCATCTCGAGCAGCAACACCTGGATCGTATGACTTAACGAAGTTCGCTAATGCATCGCGAATTTCTTCGGGCCGGATCGTAAGTTCCGCCATTTTATTTCTCCCTTTTCTTTTCTATCTTTAACTCTTACGCACTCTGTCCAGAGAGCGTACGTTCTGCACCAATAATGCGAGTAGCGATTGAACCGTCAATTAATTCATCACCAAAGCGAACTGAAAGTCCACCAAGAATTTTTGAATCAATTTCGACATTTAATCGAACTGTGGCACCAATTTGTGCTGAAAGTGATTTGGTAATGCGATCTATCTGTTCTTTTGAGAGCGCAATTGCACTCTTCACATGAACGATGGTTCGATTTTTTCTTGCTGCTACTGCTTCTGTCAGGTCGCGCATTCCGGCTTCAACGTTTCGGCCACGTGGTTGATCAACCATCGCACCAATTAATCGAATCGTAGATTCTGTAGCTTTACCGTTAAGTAAAGTTCGAATGAGCGCGCTCTTCTTTGCAGTTGATTGCACCGTTCTATCTGCCAATACCGCGCGCAATTCGGAAGAGTCCTGAATGGTTTGTGTGAAAGCAAAAAGTTCAGATTCGAGTCGATCTAGTGCACCGTCTTTTTCAGCAGCCGCAGCTTCGGTTTCGACGCCTAATCGTTCGATTGCTCGAACTAAATCAGATGCATATGACCAACGGAGCGCGATTAATTCTTTTACAAATGCAAAAGTCGTCTCGCTGACTCCATTTTCAAATACCCGTTTTACCAGTTCCGATTTATCTTCCGTTTTGCGTGAAGGATCAGTTAGGGCTCGACTAAGCGCGATATTGGAATCAAAAACAGCCACCATTGAAAGTAAATCAGTCGAAACCTTGGAAATGCCAGCGCTCTCAAGGCTAGAGATTTTCTTCTCTAACAATGCGCGAGCAGCAGCAAGTGATTGTCGACTGGCTCCTTTCATGGCAAGTGTCATGGCTACTTCTTCGCCTCCGAATTTGACTCAAGATCACTCAAGAATCGTTCAACAACTCTTGATTGACGGACCTGGTCATCAAGTGATTCACCAACAATTTTGGAAGCTAACGCAGTTGCAATTGACCCAACTTCGCTTACTAAAGAGTTGAGCGCTTGTTGGCGTTCTGCCTCAATAGCTGCACGAGCTGCTGTAGTAATGCGTGATGCTTCTTCTTGCGCAGTAGTGCGCATCTGTTCAATTATTTCGGCGCCTTCCACTCGAGCTTCTTCTCGAAGTTTCTGGGCTTCACCACGAGCTTCTGCAAGTTGAGCGGTATAACTTCGTAGCGCGTTCTCGGCTTCTAGTTGTGCTTTTTCAGCACGTTCCATTCCACCTTGAATTGCATCGGTACGAGATTTATATGCTGCTTCAAACTTTGGCACAGCTTTGGCGCGAAGTAATAAAAACAAGATTGTGAAGGCAACTAAGCCGACGATGATTTCAGCAGGTTGCGGAACTACCGGGCTATGTGCGCTCTCCGCTGCAGCCAAAATACTAAGGCTCTTGTTCATCTTTTATCCTCTATCGAATTAGAGAACGAATGCGAGTACGAGACCAAAAAGCGCCAATGCTTCTGCAAGTGCGAAACCTAAGAACGCAATTGGTTGCAGGATTGAACGTGCTTCTGGTTGGCGTGCGACGCCATTGATGTATGCCGCGAAAATTAAACCAGTTGCTGTACCTGGTCCAATAGTCGAGAGGCCGAATCCCACGATTGCGAGTGTGCCTTCCATTTCTCTTCCCTTTCACATATTTTATTTATTGACCAAACGGGTGTTTGGACAAATCTATTTTTAGTGCTCGTCGGCAAGTGCTCCGGCGATGTAAAGTGCAGAAAGCAAGGTAAAAATGTAAGCCTGGAGGCATTGAATACCAAACTCAAAGAAGGTAAGCCCAATTGCAAAACTAAATGAAAATATACTCATAAACTTAAAAATTAGACCACCATGCAACAAATACTCTCCGCCAAGTGTAAATATCAGAAGTAATAAGTGACCTGCAAACATATTTGCAAATAAACGCATAGCAAGTGTTAATGGACGGGTAATGAAATAAGTCGCGATTTCAACGGGAGTTAGAATCAAATACACCGGTTTTGGAATACCTGGCATGAAGCAAATTTCCTTTAAGTAAGGCAAAAGCCCTTTATGTTTTACTGAAACAAAGTGATAAACCAGATAGGTACAGATAGTTATTGAAATTGGGAAACCAATACGAGACATTGTTGGGAATTGCAAAAGTGGGAAAATTCCAAAGAGATTATTTACAAGTACAAATGTAAAAAGTGAAAATAAGAACGGCATAAAACGCATGAACTCTGGACCGATAACTTCTTCGCCAATTGTTTTGCGAACGAAGCCATAAACGGATTCCCCAGCAAATTGCATTCGAGAAGGAACAATTGCAGCCTTACGCGCCGAAGTTATAAAGAAAACTGAAATTACTATTACTGAAAGAAAAACCATAAAAACTGGCTTTGTGAAATAGATGCTATTTCCAAAAATAGGTTGGAATTCAAAGTCGGCGGCGCTAGGTGGTTCGAAACCACTCTCTGCTTTTACTAGCAACAGCGACAAAATCAAGCTCCTTAAAAATCTGGAATATGTAAGTTATTGAGTATTCCGCGGCTTTGGCAAAGGGAAGTAACCTAATCCGCGCCCAAACTTAGATGGAAAGAGGTGCTATCGCCAAACCGGGCTCCATGAGTTATAGGTCACTTAGGTGGTGAATTGGGCAAAATGCCCGAGTTGGAAACTCCTACTCTTTAACGAAACGGATCCAAATCAAGAAGAGCGAGGCGACCGTACCCATCAGCATTCCAACTAAGAAGAGGATGTGGGTACCTAGAAAATGGTCAGCGAGCCAGCCGATTCCACCCCAGATTAAAAACCCTGAAAGTAAGTACCCGATTATTGACCAAAACGCGCCTTCATCTTTGGTTGCCATGGGTCAAATCTATTGGAGAACCAGGTGCAAGGCAATATCAGTCACGCTTAGGAAGCGGCATTGTTAATCGTAATTTAAGAAAAGCCCGAATCTCCCCAGCAAGCCATGCCATTGTGATCGCAATTGCAACTATGGCAAAACTCTGTCGGTCTAGAAATTCTCGATTGGTGTTTTTCATCAGCACCAATAAAAAAACTCCCATAGTCAATACTTTTGCAAAGTATGAAGTCATTGCTAGAACCATCACCATCATCGGCTCTAAATTATTAGAAAATTTTGAAATCAGTAAGTGAATCGCGAAAAATATTAGAACGATGAACTGTGCGAATAGCGCGCCAATTAGCCCAGATTGGCCTCGTATTAGCGTGGCAAAAATTAATCCCAAAATTCCTACTACTAAAGATGGAATCAGCGCGCCACGCCATAATTTCATTTCAACTGAAAGATTAGACATTTAGTAAATTCCCATTCCGGTCTAGGGTTCGCTTTCTAGCATAAAAAGCAATAGCTCCCAAAAGTATTGCTACTAGAAATGCAATCCAGATTGGCGCGAATGCTGCAACTGTAACTGGTACCGCAAAGGTAGCAGTCCATAGATATAACACTATTGCAGTTCTATTTTGAGAATTGCCCGATGCAAGTAACCTATGGTGTAAGTGCAACTTATCTGGAGCGAAAGGTGATTTACCAGAACTGGTACGGCGCAAAATTGCTAAAATTAAATCAAGAAGTGGAATTGCTAGAACCGCAAATGGTAAAAAGAGTGGAAGTAGCGCTGGCCCAATACTCTCTGCTGAAAGTGCATTGGCATCAATCTGCCCGGTAAGGGTTATTGCAGAAGCTGCAAGAATTAAACCTAATAACATTGACCCCGAATCCCCCATAAACATCCGAGCTGGATTCGAGTTATGCGGCAAGAATCCGATACATAGCCCTATCAAGATAACCGTCATGAGCGAAGGTGCGCCAGCGCGGGTAAATCCATTAGTTACCGCTAATAGATAGGCGAAGGCAAAAAAGCACCCAGATGCAATAGCTACCACCCCAACGGCTAGTCCATCTAAACCATCAATAAAGTTAACGGCATTAATGGTGACCATAACTATTAAAACCGTTAAAAGTTGGCCAATATTCGAAGGAATAATCAGAATGCCATTAATGGGCAACCAAAGAATTTGAATTCCGTGAATTAATAAAATTCCAGCTGCCAAACCTTGTCCGGCTAATTTTGTAACTGCATCTAATTCAAAACGATCATCTAGCGCGCCAAGCAAAACTACAAAAGTAGCTGCTAAGAAAATCCCTTGTAACTCGCGCCCATATGCTTTTCCAACCAAATGTAAATCGCGCACAATTAAAAGCGTTAGGCCAAGTGCAATCCACATCGCAACTCCGCCCCATCTAGGTGTAATTTCAGTATGAATATCGCGATCTCGAATACCAGCAACTACCCGCCATCTAATTGCTAACCCTTGAATAAATGGAGTAATTAGATAGCAGAGCGTCGCCGCAATTAAGAGAGTTAATAAATATTCGCGCATTAGATTTAAACGCTACTAATTATCTTTTATATACCGAAAATTTTGCGGTGAAGTCATGAACTTCAGAACGAATCTTTTTAGCTACATTCTCGTCGCCACCATCTTTTATGGCGCGTGCAATAAAGGATGCAATTGCTGGCATCTCGGTGACGCCCATTCCTTGGGTCGTGGTTGCAGCAGTTCCGACACGAATTCCACTGGTTACAGAAGGCGCTTCTGGATCAAACGGGATCGAATTCTTATTTAAAGTAATGCCAGAAGCGTCACATCTCTCATCGGCTACTTTTCCATTGATTCCAGTCTTTCTAATATCAATTAACGCAAGATGGGTTTGAGTACCGCCAGATACTGCCCGCATTCCTTCATTTTCCAAGGATTTTGCAAGCGCTTGGCAATTCTTAATTACGTTCTTTGCATAACTTTGATACGCGAGGGTCGCACACTCTTTTAGCGCTACCGCTTTACCGGCTACTGCGCTCATGATTGGCCCACCTTGCATACCTGGAAAGACTGCTTTATCAATTGCTGGCGCATGCACAGCTTTACTAAGAATCATGCCGCCTCGTGGACCACGCAAAACTTTATGCGTTGTAAATGAAACTACATCTGCATAAGGAACTGGAGAAGGAATAGCTTTACCAGCAACTAGTCCGATGAAATGCGCTGCATCTACCCACATGATCGCGCCAACTTCATCACAGATCGCACGAACTTTTTCAAAATCAATAAGTGATGGGTATGCGGTTGCACCCGAACAAATCATTTTTGGTTTATTGGCAATCGCTAAATCGCGAAGTTCGTCATAATCAATTAACTCGTTATCTTGGCGCACGCCATAAGAAATGATATTGAACCATTTTCCAGAAAAGTTGACTTTAGATCCGTGCGTTAAATGGCCACCATGTGGAAGTGACATTGCAAGTACGGTATCGCCAGGTTTTGTAAATGCTTGGTAGACCGCAACGTTTGCACTTGCGCCAGAATGTGGTTGCAAGTTTGCATGTTCGGCGCCAAAAAGTGATTTTGCTCGTTCAATTCCAATCACTTCAACCTTATCAACTTCTTCACAACCGCCGTAATAACGTTTTCCTGGATAACCTTCTGCGTATTTATTTGAAAGAGTTGATCCCATCGCTGCGAGAACTGCTGAAGAAGTGAAGTTTTCGCTCGCAATTAATTGCAAATTCTGCCGTTGTCGTTCGAGCTCGGAAAGAATTACTGCCGCAATATCTGGATCTTCTGATTGCAGTTGGTTGAAATCTGGGCCGAAAAATTCGGAGCTGAATGTGTCGTTATTAGGCATGCGCGAAAGCCTACGGCGTTATTACGATATTTTTGTTGACAGACTTCAATTCTTTGAGTGATATCGCACCGATTCGGTCGAGTTTTACCTCGTTATTAGCAATAGTAAGCACTGTAGTAGGGGCGCCA
Organism: Actinomycetota bacterium; assembly: GCA_947491605.1. Lineage (GTDB taxonomy): Bacteria > Actinomycetota > Actinomycetes > Nanopelagicales > Nanopelagicaceae > UBA7398. The sequence goes on from CANLJW010000011.1 coordinate 9,446, forward strand.
ACTGGTAGTTCGCCAAATTCAATGGTTGCGCCAATATCGGAATCTAACGCAGGCACAAAAAGTGTCTCTCGCGTTGGCGGCATTCCTATCCGAGCAGCGCTACCAATTGCCAACGGGCCATAACTTTTTGCTAGGTCAAGTGCAAATTTACTGCTTGGAACCCGCACTGAAACTAAATCTAAAGTTCGATTGTCGCCTAAATTCCAGGTAATGCCGCGTTGTACTGGCAGATTTAGCGTCAATAAGCCCGGCCAAAATTTCTCGGCAAACTTCTTAGCCTCCGCTTCAAAATCAATTGTGATGCCAGCCGCAACTAATGAGCTACCAACTAATACTTGGCAGGCCACACCGTCTTCATCGCCACGCAAAATATGAATTCGTTGCACTGCTGCGTGGTTAAAAGCATCGCAGACAAATACATAACCATTTTCAAGAGGCATAACTAGAACTTTGCCATCGCGCATTAACTCAACACACTTTGTGATCACTGGCGTGAGTTTTGCACGTGGACCCTGTTTGATTTCAAATTTTTGCGCCATGACCGAACTTTCCTACAACTTCCGCGCGCTGGTCCAGCGCGGTCGATTATTTAAATCATTATGCAACTCGATTTCGTTAAATCCGTTACTTAAGAGTTGTGCTATTAGGGTGCCTTGAGTTTCAAAATGTTCAATTAGAAACAAACCGCCAGACTTAAGAATTCTGTGCGCAGCAGCAATGAACTCTGTTGGAACTTCGATTCCAGTAACTCCACCGATTAGAGCTGAGTGCGGCTCAAAATTGATTACATTCGCTGGTAGTGGCGTATCAGCTGGGATATAAGGTGGATTTGCAATAACGAGATCGCATTTAACATCGATTAAAGCGCTTTCCACTGAGCTTTCGATAACTCGAACTTCTACGTCGTGTTTTTGAATGTTCTTACGGAGCCACTCGCATGCTGCCATTTCTCGCTCTACTGCGACAACGGTTACCGGCAACTTGTGGCGATCGGCTTCGAAAGCAACTGAAATAGCAATTGCACCAGTTCCCGCACCTAAATCAACAACGCTAACTGCGCGCGCGCTTTCGCTATGGACTCGTTTTATCTCAACTAGCGCAGCATCAACAAGTAATTCCGTTTCTGGACGTGGAATTAGTACACCGGGGCCGACATCGAATAAAAGGTAACGAAATGGTGCATAGCCCAATAGATATTGAGTTGGAGTACCACTTAAACGTGCCGTAATTAAGTCATTAAAAGATTCTTCGAGTTGCAATAGCTGTGCGCTATCTAGATTAATTTCTTTGGCGTGCAATTGCATTCGGTCAGTGTCGAGCAAGTGTGCCAATAAGATTTCGGCATCAACCTCGGAGATTTCACGCTCTTTAAATTGTGACTTTGCTTGATCTAGAATTTCGCGAACTAACATCTTTAAGCCTTCTTATGCCTCAGCAGAAGAAAGTTTCTCTGCCTTATCTGCATCGAGTAACGCTTGAATCACTGGATCTAATTCGCCATTTAATACGGCATCTAAGTTATTTGCTTTGTAATTTACTCGATGATCACTTAAGCGATTTTCTGGAAAGTTATAGGTGCGAATCCGTTCGCTACGATCAACAGTTCTAACTTGAGATTTCCGAGTTGCAGATGCAATTCGATCTGCTTCTTCTTGCGCTGCTGCGAGTATGCGAGCTCGTAAAATACGCATTGCTGACTCTTTATTTTGAAGTTGGCTCTTCTCGTTCTGACACGAAACTACAATCCCAGTTGGTTCATGAGTTAAGCGCACTGCCGAGTCGGTTGTGTTAACGCTCTGACCACCAGGGCCAGAAGAGCGATAAACATCAACGCGAATATCATTTAAATTTAATTGCACATCGATCTCCTCAGCTTCCGGAAGCACTAAAACTCCCGCAGCAGAAGTATGAATCCGGCCCTGCGATTCCGTTTCCGGAACACGTTGAACGCGATGCACGCCGCCTTCAAACTTTAATTTCGCATATGGAGTTTTACCTGGCTCAGCAGTACCTCGGCTTTTAATCGCAACTGAGATATCTTTATAGCCGCCTAAATCACTTTCAGTTACATCGATAATCTCCGTTTTCCAACCTTGCTTTTCGGCGTAACGCATATACATTCTCATTAAGTCGCCTGCAAATAGCGCAGATTCATCGCCGCCGGCTCCAGCTTTGATTTCCATAATGACATCACGATCATCATTTGGATCACGCGGTAGTAATAACTCTTCTAAAATAGTTGCAGTTTCATCACATGTTAATTGCAGTGCGGGGATTTCTTTCGCAAAATCTGGATCAACATCCACTAATTCTTTAGCAGCAGCTAAATCATCCTCGGCACTTTTCCAGGCACGGTAGCCAGCAATTACTGGACCGAGTTGGGCGTAACGTTTTCCAAGTTGGCGCGCTTTACCTTGATCAGAGTGAATTGAAGGATCAGCCATTGCAGCTTCCAAAGTTTCATATTCTTTTAAAATTTCGGGCATGGATGCGAAGCGCACGTGCTCTTTATCTTTACTCATCTTCGCCTCCCATGTTAAATAGAAAAATTTATAAAATAAAAAGGCCGCGCCACCCCAAATTGGGTAGCAACGGCCTTTTTAAGAAAGCTACTTTTTATCTTGCTTTGGACCTTTGTTGAAACGCTCTTCGAATTTAGCAACGCGTCCACCAGTATCAAGAATTCTCTGCTTGCCGGTATAGAACGGATGGCAGACGGAACAAACTTCAACGAATACCGAACCGCTAGCAACAGTAGAGCGAGTAGTAAAAGTCTCGCCGCAACCGCAACTTACTTTGGTCTCTTCATATTTTGGGTGGATCTCGGGTTTCATCTCTAGCCTCTTGCTTTCGGTTGTAGTGGCTGGGTCATAAATCGCACTTCGCGCTTTATGTGAACCAGTCCGATCGATCAGGTTTGAAACAGGTTGCTACTTTACTAGACCTCGGAAGTTGGTCCAACCGTAGTTTTTTGGATCTGCATCAAGAATTCCACGTTCGATTTGGTGCCCTTCATCTTCTCGAGGAGAAGTTCCAGCGCCTGTTGTGAATCAAGGGCGTGTAGCACGCGGCGCAGCTTCCATACAATATTGAGTTCCTCAGTTCCCATCAGGATTTCTTCTTTACGGGTACCTGAAGCATCAACATCAACCGCTGGGAAAATTCGCTTATCTGCAAAGCGGCGATCTAATTTAAGTTCCATATTTCCAGTGCCTTTGAACTCTTCGAAAATAACTTCATCCATTTTCGAACCAGTTTCAACAAGCGCTGTTGCAAGAATAGTCAGCGATCCGCCATCTTCGATATTTCGCGCGGCGCCAAAAAACTTCTTTGGTGGATATAACGCAGCTGAATCAACACCGCCAGAAAGAATTCGGCCAGATGCTGGGGCAGCGATGTTATATGCACGACCTAAACGAGTAATCGAATCGAGCAACACAACTACATCATGACCAAGTTCGACTAAACGCTTTGCGCGTTCAATTGCAAGTTCAGCAACAGTTGTGTGATCATCGGCGGGACGATCGAATGTTGAGGCAATAACTTCACCTTTGACCGAACGTTGCATATCAGTTACTTCTTCAGGACGTTCATCAACTAGCACAACCATTAAATGACATTCTGGGTTATTGGTTGTGATCGCATTTGCAATTGCTTGTAAGACCATCGTCTTACCAGCTTTAGGTGGCGAAACAATTAAGCCACGTTGGCCTTTGCCAATTGGGCAGATTAAATCGATCACGCGCGTAGTTAGCACGCCCGGTTCAGTTTCAAGGCGTAACCGCTCTTGAGGGTATAACGGAACTAATTTTGAGAATTCAACCCGCTCCTTTGAGCTCTCCGGATCATTTCCATTTACAGTTTCAATTTTTACAAGAGCATTAAATTTCTCACGGCGTTCGCCTTCTAGAGGTTGACGCACAGACCCAGTAATTACATCGCCTTTACGCAAACCGTATCTACGTACTTGTTGTAGCGAAACATAAACATCATTAGGACCAGGTAAATATCCACCGGTGCGCAGGAATGCATAACTTTCTAAAATATCTAACAATCCACCAACTGGAAGCAGCACGTCATCTTCGGTAAGCACGATTTCACGCTCGCTCCGAGCGCCGCGAGTACCACGGTCACGATCATGGCGATCGCGTCCGCGACCACGGTCACGATTTCGATTTTGCCAATCGCGCGAGCCATCACGTGAACCTGCGGAACGATTAGTCGCAAAAGTGCGTTCGTTTACATCACCAGTTCGGTCATTTGGATTTTGATCATTTGAAGTGTCTTCATCAGAATTCATAGAGTTTTCATCCTGCCCATCCAAGTCATCATCTTGATTATCTTGATTATCTGATTCATTATTATTTTGTTGTTTTTTATTTGAATTTCCTTTTTTCTTTTCGCGGTTTTCATTCCGACTAGCTCGGCGAGCTTCACGCTCTGCCTTAGCTGCATCGCGGTTTGCGGCTTGTAGATCGCCAATCGCTTGTACAAGTTCAGTCTTTGCCATTTTCGCAGCGCCATCGATCCCGAGGTTGCCGGCAACTTTCTTTAACTCTGGAAGTAACATCGCGGCTAATTCGCCGGACTCTCTGCGAGTTCGTGTGCTTGTTGTTTCTGCCATTCTCATTTCATTTCTATTTGTAACCCGCTGATGCCAGCAAGGAAATGTGGATTTCTTAGAAGTTTTAGATTCTGTGGCCTATTACGAGGTTACTAACCCTCGGTCACTAGATGGGTAAACCTTAGCACGGAGCCGCGCTAACACCGAAAATCCTAAAAATTAACGCTTAAGCGCTGGCTAGTTCGGCCCCAGTAGCTGATATTTCTAAATCATGCGGCGTAAACCCAGAGCCTGCTACCCGCACAATCTCATCGCGCTCCACCTTATTGCCAGTGTGCAGGATTAACAACGAGGGACCGGCACCAGAAATTGTTGCAGCAACGCCAGCTGCACGAAGTTTAGTTACTAGGTCAACTGACTTAGGCATTGCTTCCCTACGGAAACTTTGGTGAATGTGATCTTCGGTTGCTTGAAATAATAAATCCGGGCGAACTGTTAACGCGTGCACCAATAACGCAGCCCGTCCGGCATTGATTGTGGCATCTCTATGGCTAACTATTTCAGGTAAAAGCCGTCTGGCTTTTGCAGTTGCTAAATGCGCACTTGGAAGTAAAACTAAAGCTTTGATTGCAATATTTACATCTAGTTTTATGGCGCAGCCAGTTGGGACCGAAGCACGATCTTCCATCCAGGCAACAGTAGCTCCACCTAAAAGAGCAGCTGCCACATTATCTGGATGTCCTTCTAAATCTGTTGCAAGTGCAATTAAATTATCATCGCTCATTAATTGTTGTCCTGATAAAACTAAACCTCGCGCTAACGAGAGGCCACCAACAATTGCACCTGCCGAAGAACCAAGCCCACGGCCATGTGGAATTTCATTTAGCGCGCGCAACGCAATACCACGCGGCTTACCGCCCATAAATTCAAATCCACGCATCATCGCTTTAATTACTAAATTCTTAGCATCGCGAGGTACCTCTTCGGCACCTTCGCCGGTCACATCAATATCAAAAATTTCTTCATCGAGAATTTGCGCAACGTATTGATCGCGAATATCAAGGGCTAACCCAAGTGAATCAAAACCTGGTCCTAGATTTGCAGAGGAAGCTGGCACGCTTACTTGTACTGGGGTTGCTTTATAAGTTAACGGATCTCTAAATCCTCTGCGCGACATAGTTACGCCAACCCAATCTCTTGGGCGGCCCGATCAACATCTACTGGCACCACAATCGGCGCATCAGCGCCATCGAGTATCCATTGAACTTCTTTCAAGCCGTTACCAGTAACGGTAATTACGATCTTCTTTCCCGTTGGTAACTTTCCTTCACGCTCTTTCTTAATTAAGCCGGCAATACCAGCCGCCGATGAAGGTTCTACGAAAATTCCTTCTTTGCTTGCAACTAAACGGTATGCACTCAAAATTTCAGCATCGGATACAGAATCGATCAAACCGCCAGATTCATCACGAGCCACAACTGCTTCTTTCCAAGATGCTGGGTTGCCAATTCTAATTGCAGTTGCGATTGTCTCTGGCTTTGTAACCACCTCATTTAGCACAATTGGCGCAGCTCCGGCCGCTTGGAATCCCCACATCTGCGGTAATTGTTTTGCAATGCCGTCATTGAAATATTCTTGATAGCCCTTCCAATATGCGGTGATATTTCCAGCATTACCAACTGGGAGAACATGCATATCTGGCGCAAACCCAAGTGCATCAACAATTTCAAATGATGCAGTTTTCTGGCCTTCAATTCTAAATGGATTTACCGAGTTGACTAACGAAACTGGATATTTATCGGAAAGTTTACGTGCCAGCATTAAACAATCATCGAAGTTGCCCTCTACTTGTAACAATTTGGCACCATGTGCAATTGCTTGGGCAAGCTTTCCTACCGCAATTTTTCCTTGTGGTACTAGAACGACTGGTTTCATTCCTGCCTTAGTTGCGTAAGCCGCTGCCGATGCGCTGGTGTTACCAGTTGAAGCGCAGATAACTGCTTTTGCACCAACTTCAGCAGCTTTTGAAATCGCCATGGTCATGCCGCGGTCTTTGAAAGATCCAGTTGGGTTTGCGCCTTCGTACTTTAGCCAGACATCATTGTTTAACATTTTAGAAATTGTTTCGGCGAAAACTAACGGAGTTCCACCTTCACACAAAGAAGTTATTGGGGTTGAACTCGTAACCGGCAATCGATCACGATATTCCGCGATTACACCGCGCCATTGGTGTGCGCTCATGATGTTGCGCCTTCAACTCTAATTACGCTTTCAACGCTCTTGACCACATCATGTCCAGCTAATTCTTTTACCGTCGCAGATAAGGCGGCATCGCTTGCGCCATGGGTCATCACAATTAATTCAGCATCTTCACCGCGGCCAGATTGCCGAACCGTTTGGATAGAAACGTTATGCGAAGCGAAAATTTGTGCCACAGTTGCAAGTACGCCAGGACGATCTGCCACATTCAATCGAATTAAATAACGAGTTTTTACGCTGCTAATAGCAGCAATTTCCAAATCTGCATATGCGCTTTCGCCCGCTCCTAGCGAACCCCCAGATTTATGGCGCGCTACTGCGATTAAATCGCCAAGAATTGCGGAAGCGGTTGGTTCGCCACCTGCGCCGCGACCATAAAACATTAATTCACCAGCAGATTCAGCTTCCACGAATACTGCATTAAATGCATTCCGTACGGATGCAAGCGGATGAGCGCGCGGAATTAGAGTTGGGTGAACTCGAACTGAAATTTTATTATCAGAAGTCAACTCTGCAATTGCTAATAACTTAATTACATGGTCGATTGCTTTTGCAACACTGATATCAGTGGCTGTGATCCCGGAAATACCTTCGCAGAAAACATCATCAACGCTGACTCGGGAATGAAATGCCAGGCCGGCCAGAATCGCGGCTTTCGCAGCAGCATCATGGCCTTCGATATCAGCAGTTGGATCTGCTTCGGCATATCCAAGTGCTTGTGCTTCTTTTAGTACATCGGCGAATGCGGAGCCGTTTTCATCCATTTTTGTAAGAATGTAATTTGTGGTTCCATTTACAATTCCCATTATTCGAGTTACATGATCGCCGACGATTGAATCCCGCAACGGTCGTAATATTGGAATGGCGCCACCGACTGATGCTTCATAATAAAGATCGACGCCATTAGCGCTAGCTGCCTCATAAAGTTCGGCACCATGTTTAGCTAATAGCGCTTTATTTGCAGTAATTACAGATTTTCCATTCTTCATTGCAGTAAGCAGTAATTTACGAGCGGGCTCAATTCCACCCATAACTTCGATGATGATTTCGATATCAGCATCGTTAACTATGGAATCTGAATCACTAGTTAATAATTTTTTAGCAATTCCAGGGCGAGCTTTTTCCATGTCCTTTACTGCGATTTTAACAAGTTCCAATTCCGCGCCAGCGCGCGCTTTAAAATCTCCAGAATCAGAAGTTAATAGCCGTGCAACTTCGACTCCAACATTTCCGCAACCGAGCATGCCGATTTGTAGTGTTTTCATTACTCCTCGCGCCTCTCGTTCTGGGTTACGCCTGGAATCGTTCGCGGACTTTCTTTAATATCTAAGGCTAGAAGGTCAGCTGCACTTTCACGACGAAGGATGGTGCGCGCCGTACCGTTGATAACCGAAATCACAGCGGGTCGCACCATATGGTTGTAATTGCTCGCCATGCTTCGACCATATGCGCCGGTCGCTGGAATTGCTAATAAATCTCCAGGTTCGATATCGCTGGCCAACTTAACTTCACGAATCAAAATATCGCCAGTCTCGCAATGTTTTCCAACGACACGAGAATTTCTAAGCGAAGCGTCGGAATTTCGATTAGCTAAATAAACGCTGTACTCCGCGCCGTATAGAGCGGGACGAATGTTGTCACTCATACCGCCATCAACCGAGATGTACCAACGAACTTCGCCATTTTCCAAGCGAACTTCTTTCGTTGTACCAACTTCGTAAATAGTTGTTGTGGTTGGTCCAACAATCGCCCGACCAGGTTCGATTGAGATTTGCGGCACTTTCAAATTATTAGCGGCACAAGACTTTTTAACTACATTTGCTAAATGGGTCATAGTCTCGATTGGGTCGAGCGTGACTTCATTTTCTAAATATGCAATTCCATAACCGCCGCCAAGATCTAACTCTGGCAATTCTTCTTTAAATTCATCTCGGTATTTTGCCAATAGCGAAATTAATCGATCTGCTGCAAGTTCAAAGCCTTCACTCTTAAAAATCTGTGAACCAATATGGCAATGAAACCCTTTTAGCTTTAAATTCGTGGCGCTTTGGGACGCAACAACTGCGTTCCAAGCTGCACCGCTCGCAATTGAAAATCCAAATTTGACATCTTCATGTGCAGTTGAAATTGCTTCGTGAGTATGTGCTTCAACTCCCGGCGTTAAGCGGAGCATTATGGATTGCACTTTATTCGCAGCGCTAGCTAATTTAGATACTCGGGCTAACTCTTGTAGTGAATCAACCACAATAGTTGCGACCCCTACTTCGATAGCTTTAGCGATTTCTGCCGCAGATTTATTATTTCCATGTAGTTCAATTTTTGAGGTTGGGAATCCAGCAGCAAGCGCTACCTCAAGTTCACCACCAGTACATACATCAAGCCCAATTCCGATTTCATTAATCCATTTTGCAATTTCAACTGAGATAAATGCTTTTGCTGCGTAATAGACAGTGCCAGCGTTTGCACCAAAACCACTATTAAGTGCGCTTTGCCATGCTTTTGCGCGGGTGTAAAAATCCGCTTCGTCAATCACAAATAGTGGGGTGCCAAATTCTTTGGCAAGCTCAGAGACGGCGCAACCCGATATTTCCAACTTACCGTTAACAAATTTTGCGTTATTAGACCAGACGCTCATAACTACATCCGATCCGGCGCGCTTACGCCAAGTAGTTGGAGCCCATTGAAAAATACTTGCATAGTTGCGGCCGAAAGCGTTGCGCGCGCAAAGTGCAACTCGGACGGTTTCTCATCACCCATTGGCAATACTCGGCAATCAGTATAAAAACCGTGATACATCCCAGCTAAATCTTCTAAATACCGGGCGATCCGATGTGGTTCGCGAAGTTGCGCAGCGCCCGCAACAATTCTTGGAAACTCAGCTAAGCCACCTAACAATTCGCGTTCCCGCTCATGTTCAAGCAACTCTGGTTTGTAATATTCCAAACCATATTTAACTCCGAGATCAGTAGCGTTTCGCAAAACCGCAACGATTCGCGCATGCGCATACTGCACATAGAAAACTGGGTTTTCATTGGTTCGTTTTTTAAGTAAATCAACATCAAGCACCATTGGAGTTTCAACTGGATAACGAATTAGCGTGTAACGAGCCGCATCTACCCCAACTTTCTCTACCAATTCTTCCAAAGTAATAATGGTGCCAGCGCGCTTCGAAAGTTTTACCTCTGCGCCACCTTCTATGATTTTTACAAGCTGACCAATCAAAATTTCAATGTTGTATTCCGGATTATCGCCAGCGCAAGCCGAAGTGGCTTTTAATCGACCTACATAGCCATGGTGATCTGCCCCGAGCATATAAATGCAGATATCAAAACCACGGTTTCGTTTATCAATGTAATACGCAGTGTCAGATGCAAAATAAGTTAGTTCGCCATCTGATTTACGAAGAACTCGATCTTTATCATCGCCAAAATCTGTGGTGCGCAACCAAGTAGCACCTTCATCATCAAAAATATGCCCTTGCTCTTTTAGCCGAGCCATCGCTTTTGTAAGCCCATCACCCGCATGAAGTGATCGTTCCGAAAACCAAACCTGGAAGTTAGTGCCAAATTTTGCTAATACATCTTTCTGTTCTTGTAGTTGTAATTTGTATCCCGCTTCACGAAATGCAACTAGTGATTCAGGTTCTGACAATTTCAAAAGATCTGGTTCTGCCACCACGATTTTCTTAGCTAACTCATCAATGTATCCACCTTGGTAACCGGCTTCAGGTTTTGCAATCCCTAGCGCGGAAGCGCGCAAAGATTCGCCAAATAAATCCATCTGTACGCCACGATCATTTATATAAAATTCTCGAGAAACCTCAGCGCCAGCGGCTGATAAAACCCGCGCAAGTGCGTCACCAACAGCTGCCCATCGGGTATGACCAAGATGTAGTGGGCCAGTGGGATTTGCGCTAATAAACTCTAAGTTTACTTTTACGCCGGCAAGTTCATTCCCAATTCCAAATTTCACATTATTTTCTAAAATGTTAATAACGATTGCGCCTTGCGTGGCTTTTGCCAAAGTGATGTTGATAAATCCTGGTCCAGCAATATCAACACGATCGATAATTTCTAGCGAGCGCAACCCGGTTGCAATTAGCTCAGCTATTTCGCGCGGTGGTTTGCCAGCACTTTTTGCGAGCGCGAGCGCAATCGAAGTTGCATAATCACCATGTTCACGATTCTTTGGCCGTTCTAGCGGCACCGACTCCGGCGCATCAGCAATGAGCGCGCCAGCCTTGCGGGCATCGTTTATTACCCGTTCGATGGCTTCTGAAAGTTGGTGATGAGTTGACACCTAGGCAAGGCTACCGTTTAGCGCGCTCACTTCGCTTCTACCTTTGATGTAGAACGTGTTATCGGATTGGGCGATAACGCGCTTTCGCCGTAATCTTCTCCTCTAGCCACTGCATTTGTACACGGTTTATGCGGGAGTGGTGAAATGGCAGACACGCAGGTCTTAGGAACCTGTGTCTTCGGACGTGAGGGTTCAAGTCCCTTCTCCCGCACCATATTTACATCTATTTAATTAACAAACTTTTAAAGTTAATTATTTTCCGTCCCAATTAGCCATCTCAGCTTCAAAGGGATCCAGACCCATTGGCCCCATTGCTAGCGCATAAGAATGGTATTTCTTTAAATCAAAGTTTGCGCCAAGTCGAGCTTTGGCATCTTCGCGAGTTTTCATCCAAACCCGTTCGCCAACTTTGTATGAAATAGCTTGGCCCGGCCAACCTAAGTAGCGATCAATTTCGCTGGTTGAGTGGGCGTCATCTAATAAAGCTTGATTGCTTAATAAAGCTTTGCCAGATTGTGCATTCCAAACATTGCCTTCGAAATCTTGATAGCCAAGGTGCATTCCAATATCTACAACAATTCGAGCTGCACGTAGCGCTTGCGCAGATAGATAACCCATCTCAATTCCAGGTTCATCAAATGCGCCAAGTTCATTCATAAATCTTTCGGCATACAACGCCCAACCTTCGCCATAACCACTGCACCATGCTTCGGTGCGTTGGAAGCGACTTAAGCGAGCTTGCTCAAGTGCAACCGTTGCGCATTGCAAATGGTGACCGGGAACTGCTTCGTGATACCAAGTAGATGCTAAATGCCACCAATTAAATTCATCTTTACCTAGCGTAGGCAACCAAGTAGTTCCTGGTCGGGATAAATCTTCACTTGGTGATTGGTAATAAGGTGCCGATGCGCTGCCTTCTGGCGCAATTCGCGCATCACAGAATTTGATCCGATCATCGATAGTAAAGTGAGTGCCGTCCATTTGTTTTACCGCAGCCTCGGTAAAATCTTTTAACTTCTTGATGATCGCATCTTTACCTTTAATTATGTACTTCGGATCGTGATCTAAGTGATCGGCAACTTCTCTAAGGGTTTTAGCGCCTGGCTTAATAAGTGGCGCAATTTCCCACATCCGCTTATTTATCTCAGCTAAATTAGCTACGCCCCAATCATAAGTAGCTTTTAAATCTAATTTTGCGCCTGTGAAATAACGAGCCCACTTTGCATAACGATCTGCACCAAAAGCATCAATTGGATTTGCAATTGGCAAATACTCACTCTCCAAATACTTTGCGGTCGCCGCAGCGGATGCTTCTGCGTTTTTCGCTGCTGCATGTATATCTGGGTATTTACTTTCCGGGTCAATCGATTTTGCAAAATTCGAATATCCACCAGTTGCATAGCCGTGGAGTTGCGCAATTACACCGCGAACTTGCCGTTTCGGCGTGGTCTTTCCTATTCCTTGCTTTGCCATTTCAGAGATAGTTGAGATCCAAGATTTATGAGCGGCTTCGACAGCGTTAAGTCGGGCTGCGATGTTCTTGAAATCTGCATCGCTTTTATGTGCCATCATTTCGAAAATTTGGCGAATGTTTGATGGTGGTGATGTTAGAACGTTCCAAAGAATGTGTGACTCTTGGGAATCGTGAAGCTCCAAACCAGATTCCAATCGCTCGATCATTACCGCTTTTGAAATCCGATCAATCTCATCGATTGGGGTTAACGCTTTTAACTTGACCAGAGTTGCGCGAACTAAGTCAGCGTTCTTCGCAGCGCCCGCAATCGAGAAGTCATCTAATAAATGGTCTTGCCCAGGGATCCCAAGATAGGTGCTGCCCATCGGAGTCAAAGCCGCAGATTGCGTTATATAGGTATCGGATAATTCAAAAATCGGAGAACGATGATTTGTCATGCGCTATGTCTACCAGCCCGAGTAGAAGTTCGAAAGCCGCTCAGTTCTGCCGTAGGCGGGGGTATTTAGGGGCTATTTTCAGGAGCACTCACTTCGTGGGAAGATTCCCACCCGCGCCACCGATCTGGTTCGGAGTTTGATTGATTTGAAAAGAGGGTGCGATGAGCGAGAAAAAATTTCTATCTTGGGTTGGGTTTAAAGATGAAGCGAAAACTTCAAACGGAACCAACCCGACTAACTCCGGTGCGCCTACAACTAACGCGATCGAACGAATTCGCGAATTAGAATCACAACTCAATGACCTTCGATCACGTCGCGATATCACCGCGCTTTCCAAAGAAGAGTTTGAGATTCTTGCTACCGAAACTGCAATGTCAATTATTAAGACTGCGCAACAGCGCGAATCTAAAGCTGCCGCGACTGCTGAAAAAGTTCTCTCCGAAAGTCAACGGAGCGCAAGCGGCGCGTTAGAAGCTGCTGAAGCAAAAGCAAAATCTACGCTCTCGCAAGCAGAATCACGGGGGCGCAAATATATTGAAGCAGCCGAATCCGATGCTGCCGACTTACTATCTAACGCTGAATCCGAAGCTGAAGAATTGATTTCAAATAAAAAACGTGAGGGTTCCACCATCACATCAACGGCAAAGCGCGATGCAGAGCGTTTGATTTTAGATGCTACAACTGAAGTAGCTGAATATCGCCAATGGCTGAGCGGTGTAATTTCAGAAGCAGAACGGTTATACCGAATCCAAACTCAATCTTTAGATGCTGCAGAAAGTGCAATCTCACAATCTCGAAACCGCTTAGAAAGCGCATTCACTCGCCTAGCTGAGCTGCAAAAAACGGTACAAGCTGCAATTAACCCAGATGGCACGCCCCAAGGTGATGCAAAAGTGCAGAACCGAATCGCGATTATTAAAAGTGAGGCAACGCAAGGTAGCAAACCCGCAATTAAGAAAGTGACGAAACGAGTAGCTGCAAGTAAAACTCGTAAGAAAGTCATCAAGAAAAAACGCTAACTAGTACTCCGAAATTCAGAAACTTTAAATGAGTAATGTAAATTCAGAGTTTAAGACGCGCAATGCAGCTTTATACATCGCGCCAATTGATGGTCTACGTGCGATAGCCGTCATTGCAGTTCTGCTCTATCACTTGGGGATCTCTTGGATTCCGGGTGGTTTCTTAGGCGTTGATTTATTCTTTGTAATTTCTGGTTACGTTATTACTCGACTAATTTTGGATTCGATTGATCGCTCTAGCGCGCTAGATTTACGCGCATTCTATTTCAACAGATTACGTCGCTTAGTGCCAGCGTTGGTATTTATGGTGACGCTAACCGCAATGTTTATCGGAGTTTGGGCTCCAGAAACTGTCCGCAGATTTCTTAAAGATTTACCTTATGTTTTTTCGGGATCGATGAACTGGTCTTTAGTTTCGAGGCAGCAAGATTACTTTGAAAGCATTGGTAGGCCACCGCTTTTGCAACATACTTGGTCGCTTGGCGTAGAAGCCCAATTCTATTTAATTTGGCCGTTAGTTCTCTTATTCATTTTAAAATACTTCGGCAAGAAAAACATTCCGATTGTTTCTTTGATTGCTGCTGGCGCATCTGGGATAGCGCTATTTCTATATTCTTTAAAACTTGATAGCGAATCACAAGGCAGTGTTAGCCATATTTATTTTGGAACAGATACTCATAGCCTCGGGTTATTCTTAGGATCAGCTCTGGCAGTAAGTTGGATCCCACAAAATTTAAGCAAAGTAATTTCAAAACGCGCACAAGATTTCGTTGATGGCGTTGGCGTCGTTGGATTTCTAGGCTTACTCACGACTTTTCTCTTTATAAACGAAACTGACCCAACTCTTTATAAATTAGCTTTCCCGCTTGCTGGGATCTTTGGCTGTGCAACTCTGATGTCGGTTGTTCATCCGGCTTCACGCTTCGCCCCGATTTTAAGTTATAAACCATTCTTATGGATTGGTGAGCGCTCTTATGGAATCTATCTTTGGCACTGGGTAATTTTTCAAGTAACTCGACCTTCTATCGATATTGCTGGTAAACCATGGGCGTTATACACGCTCCGAATTCTGATTGTTTTTGCACTCGCTGATATTTCACTTCGTTGGATTGAAATACCGGTTCGGCGGGGTAACGTTGAACTTTGGTTCCGCGGCATGAAATATCGCACACCAAATGTGCGCTTGCGCCAACGACTTACCGTTCTCCTAACTGCAGTCTCGATTATTGCTGCTGCAACTGCAATCTCGGTAAATGCACTTTCCGTTGCAGATACTCGAGCTGCGCAAGAGGCAAAGCGCGTTCAAGAACTCTCTGAAATTAGCCAAGCCCCTACTACGCCAAGCGCTGAACCCGGATTATGGGTTACTGGTGATTCAGTAATTCTGGGTATTAGAAGTGCACTCGAAAAGTATCGCCACATTGAGCTAATAAACGCCCGAGTTGGTCGGCAACTTCCCGAACTGATTGAAGTTGCGGGTAATGATCAGACCCATGCTGCAAACTCGATTGTAATTTTCAATGTTGGTAACAATAATAAAATAACAGAATCTACTTTTGTGGAAATGATGAATATCGTAAAAAATCAACCCCAGATAATTGTGATAAATACTGCAGTACCACGACCATGGCGAGCAACAAATAATGAAATCGTTCGTAGCGTATTGTTGCGATACCCAAATGCGACTTTAATCGACTGGGCAGTTATCTCGCAAAACCATCCAGAATTTTTCGCATCTGATGGCGTGCATCTAAACCCACCGGGAGCTAACGCATATGTCTCAGCAATTTTGGAGAAATTAAAGTAAATAAAAAAGCCCTCCTATAAATTAGGAGGGCTTTTTAAATTAGCGCTTACGCGTACTTGCCTTTAAGTGAGAACTTCTTACCGTCAACTGTTTGGCCATCAGAATAAACAGTTTGAATTAAGAATTGAGTTCCACCTTCATCGCCAGCTTTGGCAATATCAAGATTTAATTGATTTGCTGGAACAGTCGAAACTAAGGTGAAATCTTTAGCATTGTAGGAAACTGAGATGTTATATCCAGTGATTCCTTCAGCAGCAGCTGGAGTTTTCCAACGAAGCGTTACGCCACCTGATCCATTATTTATTGCAACAAAACTAAGCGGGGCTTCATGGGCAGCGAGCGCATCTGGAGTTGGAGAAGCTTCTGGAGTTGGGGATTCAGACACTGTTGCAGATTCGGTTGGAGTTGGGGCAGCATCATCTGCAGAATTATTTCGGTTAGAAACAATTAAGCCGAGAATTAAAATTCCAAGCAACACCAAAAGCGTTACGCGGCTAGAACTTTTCTTAGCTGGCGCTGCTGCTGCAGTTTTAGGCGTGGTAGATGTTGTTGCTTTTGGTGTGGTAGAGACAATTGTTTTTGCAGCTGCACGGGTTGGGACTGGCGGAATAACGATTTTGGCAGAAACAGATCCGCGCTTTGCCGATTTCTTTACCGCTTTTCTTACCGCTTTCTTTGCAGTTTTCTTAACAGCTTTTTTAGCTGGACGCTTCACAGCTTTTTTAGCTGAAGATTTCTTTGCTGAAGATTTCTTTGCAGGCGATTTTTTCGCCGGACGCTTTGCAGCTCTTTTAGCTGGAGCTTTCTTTGCTGCTTTTTTCTTTGCGGCCACTTTTTACTCCCTGACTTGGTTTCGAGTAATCAACGCGGGTAGACGATGATTTATGGCTTAAGGATACCCCAGCAGGTAAGTATTGCCCGCGAAATCAAGCCAATAACCGGGCTACTTCAGGGGCGATTGCTCGCAACGCTTTCCCGCGATGGCTAATTTCATCCTTGGCTTCTGCCGATAATTCCGCCATTGTTATTGAAAATCCACTCGGTTGGAAGATTGGGTCATAGCCAAATCCGCCGTTACCAGTCGGCCCACTTCGAATTTCACCGCGAATTTCACCTTCCCGAGTGGCTTCTTGACCACTTGGTAGAACTAACGCAACTACACACTTAAAGGCCGCTCCCCGATTTTCATTTGAAACTTCTTTTAATTGCACCAATACTTTTTCCAAATTTGCTCGATCATCACCATGTACCCCAGACCAACGCGCAGAATAAATTCCGGGCGCTCCATTTAACGCATCGACGCACAAACCACTGTCATCTGCGATGGCAGGCAGGCCAGTTTCGCGAGCAATTGTTCGGGCTTTTAATAAAGCATTTGCTGCAAAAGTCTCGCCAGTCTCTTCGACATCTGATAAATCTGGGAATTGATCGCTGCCAACTAGTTCAACATTTGGCGCAACAATTGCGAGAATTCGTGCAAGTTCTTCGATCTTGCCTTTATTGCGCGATGCAATAACTAATTTCAATTACTTCAGCGCATCTATCTGCATTTGCGTTAGCGTGCCACAACCAGCAACTGCAAGGTCCAATAATTTATCAAGTTGTGCGCGATCAAATGGCGCGCCTTCGGCGGTTCCTTGGACTTCAATAAAAGTTCCATCACCCATGCAGACAACGTTCATATCGGTCTCTGCCGTTACATCTTCGTCGTAACAAAGATCTAACATCGGGGTTCCATTAATTATGCCAACACTGACTGCCGCTACCGAACCTTTTAGCGGTTGTGAATTTAGCGGAACATAACCTTTTTCTTTTGCCCACGAAATTGCATCTGCTAACGCAACATATGCGCCAGTTATTGCGGCAGTGCGGGTTCCACCATCTGCTTGCAGCACGTCGCAATCTAAAACTAAAGTGTTTTCGCCAAGCGCTTGCATATCTACAACTGCTCGCAATGACCGTCCGATTAAACGCGAAATTTCTTGAGTCCGACCGCCTAATTTTCCTTTTACGCTCTCCCGATCTGATCGGGAGTGGGTCGCGCGTGGCAACATTGAATATTCTGAAGTAACCCAGCCTTTTCCTTTGCCAACTAACCATCTTGGTACCCCAGGGGTAAATGAGGCGGCGCATAAAACTCGGGTGTTTCCGAATTCAACCAATACTGAACCTTCGGCGTGATCCAACCAACCGCGGGTGAATTTTATTTTTCGCAATTGATCTGGTTTGCGCCCGTCTAGTCGTTCGATTCCGATTCGTGAAATATTTGAATTCAAGTTCTGCTCCCCTAGTTATTAAATCTTGCTTCTTACATTTACAACTTCTGGCCCAAGGAAACGACGAGCTAGCGTTGCAAAATTTTCGGCGTTGCCGGTT
The DNA here is from genome assembly GCA_947491605.1 of Actinomycetota bacterium. GTDB lineage: Bacteria > Actinomycetota > Actinomycetes > Nanopelagicales > Nanopelagicaceae > UBA7398. The sequence goes on from CANLJW010000011.1 coordinate 27,681, forward strand.
GCGATGAATTGATATTCCGGCTTACTTACGGAGACACGCATTAAATTCTTTTCTGCTAAAACTCGATATAAATTTTTGGCAGTCTCTTCTGCGCTTGAAACTAAAGTTACGTTATTGCCCATGACATATGAGATAACGCCAGTCAATAATGGGTAATGAGTGCACCCCAAAACTAAAGTATCTACATCTGCACTAACAAGCGGTGCTAAATAATCGGTAGCAACTTTTGTGATTGCCGCGCCAGATGTTTCGCCCCGCTCTACAAATTCCACAAATAGTGGGCAAGGTATTGATGTGATTGCCAGTTGTGGCGCGGCAGCAAATGCATCACTGTATGCTTTCGAATCGATGGTGGTTTGAGTGCCAATCACACCAACTTTGCCACTTCTAGATGCGGAAACCGCGCGCCGTACTGCAGGTTGAATTACTTCAATAACTGGAACTGAGTAACGTTCGCGCGCATCCCGTAGCATTGCCGCACTTGCCGTATTACATGCAATCACAATTGCCTTAACGCCTGATTCAACAAGTTGATCCATAATTTCTAACGCGAACGATCTAACTTCAGCTAGCGGCCTAGGGCCATATGGCGCTCGCGCGGTATCGCCAACATAAAGTATTGATTCGTTGGGCAATTGATCGATTACTGCTCGCGCAACCGTTAAGCCGCCAACCCCAGAATCAAAGATCCCAATCGGAGCATCTGGGTTGGCCATATCGGTAGCCTACCTTTCAAGCATCATCGGCTATTTTGTTGCCAAAATGTTATAAATTATGGGTGAATTTTGGGGTAGATCTTGCGTTTCAAGTAGCGTTTCTGTGAAAAGAGGCGCATTATTTGATTGCTTAGATTTCGCCGACTTCATATGGGTCTACGAATAATGAGTACCTGGCTCACCTGAGTTGGGAAAACATATGCCTTACGGAGGCTATAAAGAATGCAACTAACATCAACACAATGGGGCACGTTATACAACATGTTCTCCTTTGGATTAATTGCAATGCTCGCATGCACTGTGTATACGCTCGTATCACAAGCTCGAGTACTTCCTAAATATCGCAACGCATTAGTGCTCTCATCGATGGTTACTTTCATCGCTGCTTACCACTACTGGCGTATTTTCAATTCATTCAACGAATCCAGTTCAGCTGGTATGGTCAAAATAGGTAGTGAGCAAGGATCATTCAACGAGGCTTATCGTTACGTTGACTGGATTCTAACTGTGCCACTACTACTCGTTGAAGTAATTGCAGTGCTTGTACTAACCAAGGAAATTTCACGCTCTTTAATCTCGCGTCTTGTCCCAGCCTCTGCTGCGATGATTGCGCTTGGCTACCCAGGTGAAATTTCAGATGTACGAAACGAACAGATTCTTTTCGGTGTTCTTTCTACCATCCCATTCCTATACATCCTTTATGTTCTATTCGTAGAGCTAGGGAAGTCATTAGAACGTCAACCTGAAGGCGTTGCTGCAACCGTTGGTCGACTACGTTTACTTCTCATTGCTACATGGGGTGTGTATCCAGTTTCATACATCCTAGGCATGGGTGGGGATGCAGGTGCAAGCCAATGGGTTAACGTACAAATGGGTTACACAATTGCTGACGTATTAGCTAAGTGCGTATTCGGTCTTACAATTTACAAGATCGCACGCATGAAATCAGCTGCTGAAGGCATGAAAGAAGATCACTAATTAACTAATTACGTTAAAAAAGCCGGACCAGAAATGGTTCGGCTTTTTTATTTGAAACTAACATTTAGAGTAACTTCAAAAGGCTTTCTTGGAGCCAGCCAATCCATGCGTAAACCGCGTAAACCGCTTTCATCGGATCGCTCTCAACCATCAATTCATATTTTTCATGTTGTGGCTTAGCATCTTTTTCCACGCCAATATCTAATCGAACTGCCAGCGCTAGTCGAATGTCATTCATGCCGGCCAACCAAGAGATTTCATCTCCAACTTCAATTACGGTCGTAATGTGGGCAACATCCAACGGTGAATCATTATCCCAATCTTCATCTTGCGGCATGAGCGCTTCGCGAATTGTCATTGCATTCGCGCGCTTTTTTTCACGCAAACCATGTTCGGTATAACGACGAAATTCCGAAGACTGCTCGGCATCTTTATATGCACTCGGTAATAGTCGAAGTAAGACTGGATCGATTGGCGGCGCATCGTTGGTAGAAATTCCAACCATCCGCATTAAATCATCAACGGTATGACCGTCCGATAAATGCGAACCGCCATCTTCTTCACCCAGTAATTCAATTATTTGTTCAGTTAAATTGATTAAGACATGGGCTTCTTGGGATGAGAGCGTGATTGTGATTTTTTCATCGCCACTTCTTAAGAATCCTGACATTATTTAGATTTCATCATCGCGTTGCAGGGTAGCCCAGAGTCCATATTCATGGAGCCGTTGGACATCTAGCTCCATCTCTTCCCGGGTGCCCGAGTTCACTATTGCTTTTCCTTCTACATGAACTTTCATCATCAACTCCGTGGCTTTTTCTTTTGAGAAACCAAAGAGCAGAATAAATACGTGGGTCACATAACTCATTAAATTAACAGGATCATCCCAAACAACGCAGACCCAAGGACGATCTGCGCGCAGATCGCTTTTAACCTCGGCCTCGGTTAGCGTTCCCATTTTCTAATTATCGCGCTACCTAATCGAAATTATGAAGTTCTCGCTCACGCCGAGCGCACTGAGCGGAGTTGCGGCGCTCTTTATTCGAAATGTTGTAAAGCCATCATTCAATTCAATAAAGGAGAGCGTGAATCGGCCATCTAAATCAGTGATTACTGGGTTTTTTAAAGTTACTTCCTTATAGCTATCTCCAACCAATCTTTCTAAAGTTATTTTCACGCCACTTTCTTTTGGTTGGAGTAACCCAGAAATAATTACTTCCTTACCGCGCGCTACTGAAGCGGGAGCTGCCAATGAAATCTTTCTTTTATATTCAATATTTAAATCTTTAGATAAACCTGCTACCCGTTCCCAAGAGCTTTCAGAAGTTGCACGCAGGATGGAATTCCGACTGAGCAGCGCTGAAATAACTAACGTTCCATCAATTGTGGTATTGCCAACATAAATTTTTCGCCAAGTACCATCGCTATTTTTTGCTTCAATATTTAATGGCAAGTTTGGAATTGGTTGTTTGTCTGGGAGCGTGAATTGCAATTGCACTTTAATTGGATCTCCGTAAGTGGTGCTGTTTTTATCGGAGAGTAAAGTAGCTACTACTTGATCTGGTGCAATTGATTGCGCAAAAGTTCGAACACTTGGCATGGTTGCAGCATCTTCCATTCCTAATGTCCAAGCCATAATTCCACCTAACCGATACTTAGCAACCAAATTCGCGCGTGCAACATAGGAGCGAGCATCTTGATACCAAGCGGTCCGAGTTGCAGTACATGTTGTTGGAGTACCGTCCGCTAAGAAACCTGGGAAAGTTTTACTGTATGTGAAAGTGACTTCGCCTTCATTTTCCATGTATTGCGGCGTTGCGCCGTAGCCAGTAGCGAGTGAGACCGCATCCTTCATTACAAATGTAGCCGCTTTAATTTTAGTGTTAATAACTTTGGCATCGTTAGGTGCGCAGGTTCCAACAACTTTGACTACCCAATCACGGCCATAACCTGGAACTCCAAGAAATATTTTCGAAGCAGGGATTACTGAAGTTGCATATTTGACTGCATCTTCAACCCAAACTAGTGGGCCAATTGGTCCAACTGTGGCAGTTGAATAGTCATAAGTCATTATCCGCAATCGATCTATATACGGTGCGATGTTTTTCCAGTCATAAACGGTGTAACCCTTACGTTTTGTGGCTGGATCGAAATCAACTGGGGCTGTAATAGAAAGTATTTTCATATCCGCGTGTAACGAGGCAGAGAGTTCCTTAACAAATGCTACCCACCGCGGCCTTGTTGTATTCCAAGTCGTGTTGCCATCAATGAAAGCAAAATTTTCAAAATCTAGATCGATACCATCAAAATTATTGACTTTAACTAAGTTAGTAATCGTGGCAACAATATTAGCTCTCGATTGCTGATTAGCTAAAAGATTACTTAATACCAACTTATCGGTGCCATCGGTAATCGTCGGAATGATTCCAATATTTAGGTTTCTCAAGGTCGTTATTGAAACCGACATTGGATCGGTCAATTTAGCGGCTGCATATAAATCTAGAATATTTTTCTCACCTTTTAGCGTGTACCAAAACGGTGAAACTTCGCGAATCAAATCTTGATTAACAACTACTGAAGCAATTGAATTTTTAACCGAGTAATACGGTACCCAACCACTTAATATTTTTCGCGCTGGCAAATCTGCGGCGCTAATTGGTTGTGGCAAAATAATTAATTGGGATAACAGAGTAATTACTAATGCGCCGATTAATTGCTTTGCTACTAATTTCATTAAGGCTTTGGCGTATCTGGTTCTTTTCGAAGACCAGCATGAATTTCTTTACATGTAGGACAGATTGGAAATCGTTCTGGATCACGGTTTGGTATCCATTTTTTTCCGCAGAGCGCGGTCACTGTTTTCCCGGAGACCGCCGACTCAACAATTTTCTCTTTCTTCACATAATGCGAGAAGCGCTCATGATCACCTTCGTCGAGCCGTTCTTCAACGGGAGCAACAATCGTGTCGGTATCAGTATCTCGCCCGCGTGTAAATAAACCCATGCGCGAATCATAATCTCTGTGATTAAACTAAGCAGATGAAAGACCTACTGCGTACCGAACATTTATCGCGCGCCGATATCGATTTGATATTGGATACCGCGGCGCAGTTCGCTGAGAATCCACTTCGCTCTAATACGGCGCTGGCCAATAAGACGGTCGCAATTTATATGACTAAGCCCTCTACTAGAACGCGACTTGCATCTGAAACTGCAGTTGCGCACTTGGGTGGTTCTCCCATCTTTGTTCGCGGAGATGATCTGCAATTAGGTCGCGGTGAAACTATCGCAGATACCGCAAAGATTATTAGTGGTTTTTGCAGCGCTATGATAATTAGAACTTTTGCCCAAGCCGATGTAGATGAACTTGGCGCGCATTCCACTATTCCAATTATTAATGCACTTACTGATGATGATCACCCAACCCAATTACTTGCCGATTGGCTAACTATCCGCGAAAACTTTGGCACTGATATTTCTGGAAGAAAATTTGTTTACTTAGGCGATGGAAATAATATGGCTAACTCTTGGTTGATCATGGGTGCAATTATGGGAGCACATGTAGTTACTGCTACTCCATCTGGCAAGTGGGCGCCAAGCGCACGTGCAATTGAAGTTGCCACAAATATTGCTAAGCACTCTGGCGGAAAAGTTGAAGTTATAAACGACCCAGAAGCTGCCGCAAAGGATGCATCAGTTTTATATACTGATGTATGGATGTCGATGGGCGATCCAGAATCAGAGCGTAAAGAAAAAATTGAAGTACTAGCCCCATTTGCAGTAACGGAATCACTAATGTCATTGACCGCCAAGGATTCGATTTTTATGCATTGTCTTCCCGCACATCGCGGTGAAGAGGTTGCAGCAAATGTGATTGACGGAACAAAATCTGTTATCTGGCGTGAGGCTTTTCATCGCCGCACCACCATTCAGTCACTTCTATTTCACCTAATCAATGGTGAAATTGTTGGCTTTAAGCACTAATCTGAGACCTATGCGTGTATTAGTTCCTAAAGAATTAAAGTCCGGCGAAAAACGAGTTGCTCTAGTTCCAGACATAATCTCGAAATTAACTCGCGCTGGCTTAACAGTTGCAATCGAATCTGGCGCAGGTACCGATTCTCAAGCCACAGATAGCGAATTTCAAGCCGCTGGTGCTGAGATTATCGCTACTTCAAATATTCAAAGTGAATTAGGTAAAGCTGATGTTGTTGCATCGGTGCAACCGTTGACTCCAGATCAATTCAAATCAGTAAAAAAAGGCGCAGTCACAATTTCATTCTTATCGCCAACTACTGCGACTGATTCAATCGAAGCTGCAGCTTCCGCTGGTGTCACCGCATTTTCACTTGAAATGGTGCCGCGAATTTCGCGCGCGCAATCAATGGATGCGCTAACTTCACAAGCACTTTGTGCTGGATATCGTGCAGCTCTAGTTGGTGCCGAAATGTCGCCAAGATTTTTCCCACTATTAATGACTGCTGCTGGAACCGTAACACCGGCACAAGTTTTGGTATTAGGCGCAGGCGTTGCTGGTTTACAAGCAATCGCAACTTCGCGTCGACTTGGCGCAGTTGTTTCTGCATATGATGTTCGTCCATCTTCTGCGGATGAAGTTCGTTCAATGGGTGCAACTTTTATTGATTTAGGACTTGAAGCGCTGGAAGGTGCTGGCGGATATGCCCGCGAAATGACGGAAGAGCGCGCTGCTAAACAACGCGAACTTCTAACCCCGTTTATTACAAAATCAAATGTACTTATTACTACGGCAGCTGTTCCTGGTCGATCAGCTCCACGACTTGTAACCGCAGAAATGTTTAGCAAGATGGCACCTGGTTCAATCATTGTTGACTTAGCTGCTGAAACTGGCGGCAACGTTGAAGGATCAAAACCAGGCGAAATAGTAGTTACCGCAAATGGCGTGAAGATTTGGGGCGGAAAAGATGTTCCGTCACAACTTCCGTTCCATGCATCATCGCTCTACTCACGAAACGTAGTGAATTTGTTGCTCTTAATGACGAAGACGGAGAGCGTCGATGACAAAACCACCGGAACTATCGCTCCAGATTTTGCCGATGAAATTATCGATTCGGCTGCGTTGACCCACGAAGGTGCAAAACGTACGCCGCAATTAAATGGAGGTAAGAAGTAATGGAACCAATGGCAATTGTCGCGATCTTCGTACTAGCAGTTTTTGTTGGTTTTGAAGTGGTTTCTAAAGTTTCTTCTACTCTCCATACCCCGTTAATGAGCGGTGCCAATGCGATTCACGGCGTTATTTTGGTTGGTGCAATCATCGTGGCCGATCACAGCAAAACAAATTTAGAACTCGGGTTATCTGTTGCTGCAATCGTCTTAGCCACAATAAATATGGTGGGCGGGTTTGTGGTTACAGATCGAATGTTAGAAATGTTTAAAGGAAAAGGTAAAGAGAGAGCGAAGGATTCAAAGTGAGCCGCGCTATCTACGATTTAATCGGGTTATCTGCCGGCGTATGTTTCATTCTCGCACTTAAAGGATTGTCACATCCGCGCACGGCACGTCGCGGTAATTTAATTGGCGCACTCGGTGCAACAATTGCAACGGTTGTAGTTTTCTTCTATGCCAGCGAAGGTTCTTCGCTTCCGCTCAATAATCTTGGCTGGATTCTTGGCGCTATGGTCGTCGGTTTATTAATTGGCGTACCGGCCGCACGTAAAGTTCAGATGACTCAGATGCCACAACTAGTTGCGTTATTTAACGGTGTCGGCGGCGGCGCTGCAGCTCTAGTTGCAATCGTTGAATATTTGAAGTTAGGCGATGGCGCGACGGTTGCCGAAGTTGTCGCGACAGTATTTACCGTAATTGTCGGTTGCGTTTCATTCTCTGGCTCGATCATTACCTTTATGAAGTTACAAGAGTTAATGACTACTCGCCCCGTTGTATTCCCGGGCGGTCGCTTTGTAATTGCAGGAACGTTAGTTGCGGTACTAGCTTCGGGCGGTTGGGTAATAAGCGCACTTGGCACTACTCCACTCCTAGTTCTTGCTGGTTTATCGCTGCTTTTTGGCGTGCTCTTTGTATTGCCAGTTGGTGGCGCAGATGTGCCGATTGTTATCTCGCTCTTAAACGCATTTACTGGTTTAACAGTTGCCGCAAGTGGTTATGTACTTGATTCCACCCTTTTAATTATTGCGGGAACACTTGTTGGTGCATCCGGAACAATCTTGACTCGTTTAATGGCAGAAGCAATGGGCCGCTCCCTCTTTGGCACACTCTTTGGCGCATTTACCGCAAAGCCACAAGATGTTGCGGTGGGCGGCGAAACTCGGACAGTTCGTTCTGGCTCGCCAGATGATGTTGCGATTTTGCTCAATTATGCTCGCCGCGTTGTAATCGTTCCTGGTTTCGGATTAGCGGTTGCACAAGCACAACATACTGTTCGTGAATTAGCTGATTTATTATCTGCTAAAGGAATTGATGTGGCTTATGGAATTCATCCAGTTGCAGGTCGTATGCCTGGCCATATGAACGTCTTGCTGGCCGAAGCAAATGTTCCTTACGAACAACTTGCAGAAATGGATGAAGTAAATCCAACTTTCCCACAAACCGATGTTGCGTTAATTATTGGCGCGAACGATGTAGTTAATCCCGCCGCTAAGACCACTCCTGGTTGCCCAATTTATGGAATGCCAATTTTGGATGTATCACTTGCCGGAAACGTAATTTTCTT
>CANLJW010000012.1:0-32152 GCA_947491605.1 Actinomycetota bacterium
GCAAGCGTTGCGCCTTTACTAACACCATGCGCAGAAATTTCTAATAAAGATTCTTTGGGATTGGAATGGGTAACGTTTACTAAATCGCCAACTTCTTTAGTTGCAATCGCCAACATCTCATCTGAAGTAAATTCATAATCTGAACAACGTGCCAACATCTTCATCATTGGCTCAGTCATGGCTTTTTCAATTTTAGTTACACCTTTATTATCTATGCCAACATCCCATTTTGGAATATAAGCAACTTCGCGGTGAAAATTATCGTGAGTTTCGACGGCAAATGAGATTGGTGGGATTGCCTTACGAAGTCGTTTTACGGTTTCTACTTGAGCTTCGATTGGAATTAACCACTCTTCTAAAACTTTATGATTTTGAATATCAAAAAGTAGCGCGCCATTCCCACAGATTCCAGTTCCAAAACCAAACGCTTCCTTTATTTCTGGCATCCACCGGGGTGGTCTTCCAGTTACAAAATAGATGTGAATTCCCATTTCATGCGCTCGGCGAAATGCTTTAATGGTCCGTTCGGTAATTGCGCCATAATGAGCAACCACGGTTCCATCTAGATCACTCGCGATTAATTTAGGTCGTTTTTGCAAACCGCTCAATTTTCCACCGGCAGGAATTTGTCGGTTCCTAAGAATGGCTGCAGCGCTTTCGGAATTTTTACTGAGCCATCAGGTTGTTGATGGTTTTCTAATATCGCAACAATCATGCGCGGGATCGCCACCAAAGTCCCATTTAAGGTAGCAACCGCTTTTGTGCCTTCACTATCTTTCATACGGATGTTTAACCGGCGAGCTTGAAATTCCGTGCAATTAGAGGTGGAAGTAACCTCTCGATAAGTTCCTTGAGTAGGAATCCAAGCTTCACAATCAAATTTACGAGCGGCGCTTGCGCCTAGATCACCAGAAGCTACATCAATAACTCGATAAGGAATTTCCATCGCGTTTAGGAAATCTTTTTCCCATTGCAATATTCGTAAATGTTCAGCTGCTGCATCTTCTGGTTTGCAGAATGAAAACATTTCCACTTTATCAAATTGGTGCACCCGGATAATGCCACGGGTGTCCTTACCGTAGGTGCCAGCTTCGCGGCGGAAACAAGAAGAGTAGCCGCTATAACGAAGTGGTAATTTATTTGCGTCTAACGTTTCATCCATGTGATACGCCGCAAGCGGGACTTCACTTGTTCCCACTAGATAAAAATCGTCTTCTTTAAGATGGAAAATATTCTCTGCTGCTTGACCAAGGAAGCCGGTTCCTTCCATTGCTGCCGGTTTAACAAGTACTGGTGGAATAACCGGAATAAATCCATTTTTGTTAGCGCTTGCAATTGCATAATTAACGAGCGCAAATTCCAACATTGCACCCATCCCAGTTAAATAATAAAAGCGCGAACCTGAAACTTTTGCACCACGCTCAACATCAATAGCGCCAAGGATTTTCCCAAGCTCGACATGGTCTTTTGCTTCAAATCCTTCTTTTTTAAAATCGCGCGGCGTTCCAACTTCTTCAATAACTTTGAAATCTGCTTCGCCGCCGATTGGTGCAATCGGATCAATAAAATTAGAAAGCCCCATTAAAGTTTCTTTAGCACGCACTTCTGCTTCATTCTTCTTTACTTCAGCGCTTTTCACAGATGCGGAAAGTGATTTGGCTTTCTCGAGCAATGCCGCTTTTTCATCACCTTTTGCGGATGCTACCGATTTAGAAATTACATTTTGTTCCGCTCGCAATACTTCGTATTTAGAAAGTGCGGCTCGGCGAACATCATCCGCCGCAAGAACTGCGTCAACTAAATCTGGGTTTTCGCCACGTACGGTTTGCGATTTCTTCATAACCTCTGGGTTTTCGCGAAGAACCTTCAAATCAATCATGTTGTGAGCCTACCGACTAAATCTTTTTTCCTTGGCGAACATCAACCAACCATGCCGATGCGCTTTGAAATGAAGTGTCTGTTGTCGCGTTAGTAGTTGTTGGCGCAATTTTATCAGCGCGCGGATATGAACCTAAGAAACGAACATCTTCGCAAATTCGGCGCAACCCCATAAGAACATCGCCTACTCGCTCGTCATCTACATGCCCTTCGGCATCGATAATGAAATGGTAACTTCCAAGTTCGCGGCCAGTAGGTCTGGATTGAATGAAAGTTAAGTTAACTCCACGAACTGAAAATTCAGTAAGGATTTCCAAAAGCGCACCTGCGTGATCTGCACCGATAAAAGCTGCTAACGACGTTCGGTCATGGCCAGTTTTTGCCGGAATTTTTCCAGGTTTGCCTACAAGTACAAATCGTGTAACCGCCGCTATGTTATCGCCAATATCATCAGCAATTATTTCTAATCCGTAATGCGATGCGGCAATTGGCGCCGCAATGGCAGCATCATAATTTCCGTTAGCTAAACCCTCGGCTGCCGCTGCAGTAGACGCTGTCGTAATTACTTCCGCACCAGGCATATTTTTTGCAATATACGCACGGCACTGGGCTTCGGCGTGTGGATGTGTAGCAATTGAATTAATTTTTTTATTTTTATTCCCAACAAGAACCATTAACGAAAAACTTACTGGGAGCGTAGTTTCTTGGAGTATCACAAGTGGTTCACCGATCGCTAATTCATCAAGCGTTCGCGCAACCACCCCCTCAACGGAATTTTCGATTGGGACAAGTGCAAACTCCGTTTTATTACTTCTAACTGCGTCTAGCGCTGCGGTTACATTTGCAAATGGAATTAATTGATCAGAGCTCTTACTGATATTTTTGAGCGCGGCTTCAGTGAATGTTCCGGCCGGACCAAGATAGGCATACGTACTCATTGGTTAAGAATAGCCGAGCACATTCTTCGCTCGTGCCGGATTATCTGTAATGATCCCAGCAACGCCGTTCCTCGCACAGAATTCCATATCTTCGGGTTCATTCACTGTCCATACATAGATTTTCTTCTCGCGTTTATGCAAAATGTCTATTAATTCTGGTTTTTTAATTAAAAGTTTTATATGAACTCCATAAATTTCAGCCGGGATATATTTTATAAGCGGTGCTTGCGCTACCAGGAATACTGGAGTGAATTTTCTAGTTAGTGCGACCCTTCTAGTTGCAAAATAGGAAAATGACATTATATTTATATTAATTCCGCTTTTTTTAATATCCTGTTTTCGTTTTTTAAGTTCTGCCAAAACTTTTTTCTCAATTAACCCTCTTGTTGGTACCGGATGTTTGGTTTCTACTAATAGATCCCGACCAGAGTCGATAGAGATTTGTAATAACTCTGAGAATATAATCGGTCTACCTACATTTCCTTCGTCTCTAATTTCAAGTTTTAAAATCTGCTTCATCGGCGTTTTCGCGATCAACCATTGTTTATCCGTCAGGCGATTGGTGTCGTCGTCGTGCCAGCAGATAATTTCATTGTCGCTTGTAAGTTGCACATCGCATTCAAATCCGTCTGCGTTCTGCGCAATAGCGCCGGCGTAGCTTTCATAGGACTGTTCGGCAAAATCTGCACTTGCGCCGCGGTGCGCAAATATTTTTGGTCGCATCTACCGTTGTTAAGCGCGGGGAACCCTAGCGCCAGTTCCTATCTGTTAGTCGTCGCGTTAGGCTAGTCGTATTAAGTTTTCCCATAACGTAACCTTATCTAGAGAAGTCGGAGAAAGTTTTGCGTAACTTCAACTTCTCTCCGGTGATCGCAAGATCCGAACTTGGTTTAACCCGCGAAGGTAATGAGGATTCCGGATTTGTTTCGCAAAATTTGATTGCGGTTGCCGATGGTATGGGTGGCCATGCCGGCGGCGAAGTTGCTTCGAAAACTGCAATTAAAACTCTAGCCTCGTTGCAATCTTTGTTAGCAGCACCCGAGGTTGATTTGGATTCCAAAGCAGACCTGTATCTGAATATGGTTCATGAGATGGATCGGGAAATCGCTGCAGTTTCTACAGCTAATTTAGAATTAGAGGGAATGGGCACAACGATTACCGCACTTGCTATTCTTAATGAAAATGTTTCGCTGCTACATGTCGGCGACTCACGCTGTTACCGAATTCGCTCTGCGAAAATTGAACAGATCAGCACCGACCACACTTTGGTGCAAGAATTGTTAAGCCAGGGGCGAATCACACACGATGAGATTGCAGATCATCCGCAGCGCTCAATGCTCACACAAGCTTTGATGGGAAATGAAAACATCCAACCAGTACTCATCGAGTATCCGGCTGTTGATGGCGACATTTACCTTCTTTGTAGCGATGGCCTTTCTGGAGTACTTTCTGATTTAGAAATTTTAAATATTGTGAAGCAGAACTCCTTAGAAGTTGCTGTGGGTTTATTAATAGATGGTGCATATAAGAAAGGCGCGCCAGATAATGTGACTGTGATTCTCGCTCAAGTAAGTGGTTTGGTTGAAAGATTTGACGCAAAGTTTATTGGTGCCGCTAATGAATAAAAAAATTTTAGGTAACCGTTACGAATTAGGTGAAATGATCGGCACTGGTGGTATGGCTGATGTATATATCGCCGAAGATAAAAGATTATCAAGGCAAGTCGCGGTAAAAATATTGCGTAGTGATTTGGCACGCGACCCATCTTTTATCGCTCGGTTTAAAAAAGAAGCGTTAGCTGCGGCTGGGTTAAACCACCCCGGAATAGTTTCAGTATTTGACTCCGGTGAAGAAGTTAATGAAAGCCAGAACACTTCTTACATAGTTATGGAATATGTGAAAGGCCATACTTTGCGCGCGATCTTGCAGAACGGAGATCGGCTTTCGTTTGAGAGAGCAATTGAGATTACAGAAGGAATTTTGGCAGCTTTAGATTATTCGCACCAACACGGAATAATCCATCGCGATATAAAGCCTGGAAACATTATGCTAACTAAATCAGGCGCAGTTAAAGTGATGGATTTTGGTATCGCAAGAGCGCTCGACGATGTCGGTGCAACCATGACTAGTACTTGGAATGTTGTGGGAACTGCGCAATACCTTTCACCTGAACAAGCAATTGGAGACCAAGCTGACTCGAGAAGCGATTTATATTCGGTTGGTTGTCTTTTTTACGAATTAATCTCCGGTAAGCCGCCATTTACTGGAGATACACCAGTAGCGATTGCTTACCAACATGTCTCAGGTGTGGTTACTCCTGCAACACAATTACAACCAACTTTAAATTCGATGGTCGACAACTTTATTTCAGTTGCGCTAGCAAAGAATCCAGATGATCGATATCAAAGTGCAATTGCGATGTTGGATGATTTAAAGCGATTGGCTCGCGGTGAAGCAATCACTCGAGAAATCCCAAGAACTAAAAAGCCCAACAAGAGATTAAAAGTGGTTGCGACTCTTTCTGCAGTTTTATTGGGGTTAGGTGTAATTGCTAATTTCACTATATTTTCTAAAACTAACTCAACATTAAGTGCTGGTCTGCCAAACGTAGTGGGTTTAACTGAAGCACAAGCGCGCGAATTATTGGTTGGTTTCACAATCACAGTTAATCGTGCGCGTGATCCTAGAATTCCAACCGATCGCGTGGTTTCACAACTACCGTTAGCAACTTCAAAAGTTTCAACCGGAAGCAGCGTAACTTTGACGTTATCCGATGGCCCAGGTGATGCCATTGTTCCAGTTGGTTTAATTGGGAAATCCTTGGAAGAGGCGCGGATACTTTTAATTCAATCCGGTTTAGTTATATTGCGAACAAACCCAGTTGATTCAGAACAAGCACCAGGAACGGTTTTGAGTGTGGCACCAAAATCTGGGGAGAGCGTTAGGGCTGGTAGCGGTGTAGTTCTAGATATCGCGAGTGGAAATGTACAAGTTCCAAATCTTGTTGGGGTTAGTGAAATTCAAGCCCGCACATTATTAATACAGGCTGGTTTCTTGGTAAAAATTGTTGATGCTACCGATGCGAGCCAACCAGTTGGTGTCGTGTTGGCGCAAGCACCTGATGCTGGGTTAGTAAAAACCATTGGAAGTTCAGTAACCATCACAATTAATAGAGCGGCTACTAATTAACCTCTTGTAACTACCGGGTTAAACCCCTCTGATCTTTTTCTTGCATCTTGATCGCCGCATTGGACTAACCAATTGCCGATGATTTGATAACCATGTTCAGTTAAAATTGCTTCTGGGTGAAATTGCACGCCCTCTATTGGAAGCGATCTATGTTTTATCGCCATGATTATTCCAGATTCACTTTTTGCATTAACTTCTAATTCTTGCGGTAATGAATTGCTTTTTATTATCAGTGAGTGATACCTAGTAGCGGTAAAAGGTGAAGCAATGTTTTGGAGCACGCCGGAATTGTTATGGGTGACTTCCGAAGTTTTTCCGTGCAACAACTCAGGTGCGCGTTCTACAATCCCACCGAACGCAACGCCGATTGCCTGATGGCCTAAGCAAATTCCAAGAAGAGGTTTTCTTAATTCAGCGCATTTTTTTACAACTTCGATACTTGCTCCAGCGCCTTCTGGAGTTCCAGGTCCGGGTGAAATTAAGACCCCGTCATATTTTTCAATTTGAGTTAGATCTATCTGGTCATTATTCAATACAGTGCATTCAGCGCTGAGGCGTTTTAGGTAGTCGACTAAATTGAAGACGAAAGAATCAAAGTTGTTTATAACTAAGATCTGCATTTACTTCCCTCTCAATCGACCTACTTCCGATGGCGCTACCCAAATCTAAAGATTCAGGTGTAATCTGACCCTATGCCTACATCAAAAGTCCGCAAGAAGAAGAAAGATAACTACATTTCAGCCGAGATATTGGAGCAGGAATCCGGTCCGGCCGAAAGCCCAGCTTGGTTAGCCCCCGTAATGGTCGCCGCCTTTTTGCTTGGCTTGCTTTGGATTGTGGTCTTCTACATCTCACAGACCGCCTATCCAATCCCAAATATCGGTGCTTGGAATATGTTGGTTGGTTTTGCTTTTATTGGCGTGGGCTTCTCGCTCGCCACTAAATGGCGTTAACACCTATTTATTAATTACACCATTGTAATTCTCCACAGTGTGGATAAAGCTGTGTATAACTTTTAGCGCCCTTTGGTTCTCTGCAAAACCCAAGTAACCGCTGCGCCGCCAAACAAGCCGCCTAAATGTGCATGCCAATCAATTCCGCTCATCATAAATCCGAGTGCAAAGTTAATCGCGACAATTGTTCCAATGCTTCGGAAATCCACGCCCATCCGTTTTCCACCAACAGCAAGTGCGCCAAATAATCCGAAGATCGCTCCGGAAGCGCCAATTGAATACACATATGGTGAATTGAAAGTTAGTGAAGCGAATGAAGCTGCAATTAGTGAGCTGATAAAGATTGTGAGATACCGACCTTTACCAAAGAAAGCTTCGACTGGGGTGCCGAGCAAGTGGAGCGAGTAAAGATTGAAACCTAAATGAAGTAGCCCGCCATGCAATAGCGCTACGGTGAGAATTCGGTAGTACTCACCATTCATAACTGGATCTTTAGCTAGTAAAAGCGCGGATTCATATCCGGGAATAATCATTTGCAATAAATAGCTACCGGCAATTATTACCAGAATTAAATTTGTTAAAGAATCTGTTATAAATCGTTTCACGTTATTAAATAACAAAATTTAACTTAGCGAAACAGAATTAATCTTTACCGCTTCAATTGGTCGATCTTGTGCTCCCGTAGCGGTGGTAGCAATTGCGTCAACAATTACTCGACTGGCAACATCGGTAACTTCGCCAAAAATGCTGTGTTTACGGTTCAACCAAGCAGTCGCAGCGACTGTAATGAAGAATTGTGAACCGTTTGTTCCTGGACCGCTATTAGCCATTGCTAATAAATAAGGGCGATCAAAATTTAGTTCTGGATGAAATTCGTCAGCAAATTTATATCCAGGTCCGCCAGTTCCTTGGCCAAGTGGATCGCCGCCTTGAATCATGAAACCTTTAATTACGCGATGAAAAACTGTGCCGTCGTAAAGTTTTTCTGAGGTTTTATATCCAGTACGTGGATCAACCCATTCGCGGGAACCGCTGGCAAGTTCTACAAAGTTTGCAACAGTTTTTGGCGCATGGTTAGGAAATAAATCGACAACAATGTCACCTTTATTGGTGTGCAGAGTTGCTTTTGAGTTTGGTGTATTAGTCACGTGGAGACCAGGGGAATCGAACCCCTAACCCCCGCCTTGCAAAGGCGGTGCTCTACCAATTGAGCTAGGTCCCCAAATTGCATTAAGTACATGCATTCGGTAATTGCTTTCGGCAAAACTATTTCGTAAGAGTTTAAAATGCAAATCCTAAGAAACCTCGCAGTTAACGAGTGTGGGCCTAAGTGGACTCGAACCACTGACCTCTTCCTTATCAGGGAAGCGCTCTAACCAGGCTGAGCTATAGGCCCTACTTTTCGCCCTGACCTGGATCAGTGCGAGGCGCAAGATTACCCGAACAATTGGTAGCGACCAAAAGTGCGTTATTCCTCGCTTACTTTGGTTAACGAAACGACAGTTATGCCGTCGTTTAAATTCACCAAACGAACTCCCATTGTGTCGCGACCAGTTTCTCGTACTTGTGAAACTTCGGTTCGCATAACGCTGCCACTAGATGTGATTGCGAGAATTTCATCAGTTTCATTAACAATTAAAGCTCCAACCAAAATACCGCGCGAGCCTTCATCTATTTTTGCGGCTTTGACGCCAATTCCGCCACGTCCTTGAGAGCGGTATTCAGCAAGTGGAGTTCGTTTTCCAAATCCGCCGTCCGTAGCGGTTAATACATATTGCTTTGTATCTTCGGTATTTTTTGGAATCGAAACCATTGTTAATAGTTCATCGTCTTTGCGGAATTTCATTCCGATTACACCAGTTGCAGAACGCCCCATTGGCCGCAACGAATCATCATCTGCAGTAAAACGAAGTGACATACCTTTTCGTGAGATTAACAAAATTTCATCGGAAGATGTAATTGCAGAAGCAGATACAACTTCATCACCTTCACGTAATGAAATTGCAATGAGTCCACCAGTGCGATTTGAGTCGTATTCAACAAGTGGGCTCTTCTTAACAACACCACCTCTTGTTGCAATAACCAAATGCGGTAGTGATTGATAATCTCTAATTCCAATTACAGATGCGATGGTCTCGCCTGGTTTGAACGCTAATAAATTCGCGACATGTTGGCCGCGAGCATCTCTACCGGCGTCTGGTAACTCATGAACTTTTGCACGATAAACCCGACCTTGGTTTGTTAAGAAGAGCAACCAATCATGGGTTGACGCAGTGAAAAAATGTTCAACAATGTCATCTTGTTTTAAAGCCGCGCCACGAACACCTTTACCGCCACGTTTTTGGGCTCGGTATGCATCAGCTTTAGTTCGTTTTGAATAACCGCCGCGCGTAATAGTCACCACTACGTCTTGGTCTGGGATCAAATCTTCGACTGATAAATCAGTACCACCCGCGATAATTTGGGTGCGTCGGTCGTCTCCATATTTCTCGGCAAGTTCAAGTAATTCGTTTTTAATAATCGAACGTTGTTTGGCCGGGCTAGCCAAAATTTCATTTAACTCCAAGATGTCGGTCATTAAACCGTCATATTCGTCAATAATTTTTTGGCGTTCCAAAGCCGCGAGGCGGCGAAGTTGCATATCCAAAATGGCGTTTGCTTGGATCTCATCAACTTCAAGAAGTTTCATTAAACCTTCGCGAGCAGCATCAGAGTTAGCGCTGGCGCGGATTAGCGCGATTACAGCATCCAGTGCATCTAAAGCTTTTAGATAACCACTTAAAATATGGGCGCGTTTTTCTTTTTCACTTAATCGGTATTTAGTTCTGCGGACAATAACTTCGATTTGGTGATCGATGTAATACCGAACAAATTCATTTAATTTAAGAGTTCGCGGTACGCCATCTACCAGCGCCAACATGTTTGCGCCGAATGAGTCTTGTAGTTGGGTTTGTTTATAAAGATTATTGATTACAACTTTTGCAACCGCATCATTGCGTAGCACAACCACTAAGCGTTGGCCAAGGCGCTCATTACCTTCATCGCGGACATCTGCAATTCCTTTTATTTTCCCGTCTTTAACTAACTCCGCAATTTTTAACGCTAAATTATCTGGGTTTACTTGATATGGAAGTTCGGTTACAACTAAACAAGTTCGTTTATTAATCTCTTCAACTTCAATAACTGCGCGCATAATTATGGAACCGCGACCAGTTCGGTAAGCATCTTCAATGCCTTTGCGGCCAACTATGAAACCTTTAGTTGGAAAATCTGGGCCTTTAACAATTCCTAGCATTGCGGTTAAAGAATCTTCTGGTGTGGCATCTGGATTATCTAAAGCCCATTGCACAGCGCCGCAAATTTCGCGCAGATTATGTGGCGGAATATTGGTAGCCATACCAACTGCGATTCCAGCAGAACCATTAACAAGTAAATTAGGAAACCGGCTCGGAAGCACAACTGGTTCTTGTGATCTGCCGTCGTAATTAGAAACAAAATCAACCGTGTCTTCATCAATATCCCGCATGATTTCCATGGCGAGTGGATCAAGTCGAGCTTCGGTGTAACGCATCGCCGCGGCTGGATCATTTCCAGGTGATCCGAAGTTTCCATTTCCATCAACAAGTGGGTAGCGCAGCGACCAATGTTGAGCTAACCGAACTAAAGTGTCATAAATCGCGCCGTCGCCATGTGGATGGTAATTACCCATGACGTCACCAACGATGCGTGAAGATTTGTAATAACCCTTATCTGGGCGATAACCGGCGTCATACATTGCGTAAAGCACTCGGCGATGAACTGGTTTTAAGCCATCTCGAATATCTGGGAGCGCGCGACCAACGATAACGCTCATCGCATAATCGAGATAGGAACGTGCCATCTCGACCTGTAGATCAACTACTTCTACGCGATCAGTAACCGGTGCTTGCTCTTCCAATTTATTCTCCTGGTTTCGTTTATTTAAATATCTAAAAAGCGAACATCTTTAGCGTTGCGTTGAATAAAATTACGGCGTTGTTCAACATCTTCGCCCATTAATACCGAGAAAAGATCGTCAGCTGCGGCTGCATCTTGCAAAGTAACTTGCATTAACACTCGGTGTGCTGGATCCATTGTGGTATCCCAAAGTTCTTTTGCCGGCATTTCACCTAAACCTTTAAAGCGTTGGATACCGTCTTCTTTGGGTAATCGCTTGCCGGCGTCAATCCCAATTTTAATTAACCCATCACGTTCTCTGTCAGAAAATGCATATTGGACCGGCTCTTTCCCGCCCCATTTGATTTTATAAAGCGGTGGTTGTGCTAAATAAACAAAGCCTTGTTCGATTAATGGCCGCATAAATCTAAATAATAAAGTTAGTAGAAGAGTGCGAATGTGTTGACCGTCGACATCAGCGTCCGCCATTAATATAATTTTATGGTAGCGAAGTTTGGCAACATCGAAATCCTCGTGAATTCCAGTTCCAAGTGCTGTAATTAAAGCTTGTACTTCGTTGTTTTGTAACACTCGATCAATCCGTGCTTTTTCAACGTTTAAAATTTTTCCGCGAATTGGAAGTACTGCTTGGTTTCTTGAATCTCGCCCGCCTTTAGTTGAACCACCAGCTGAATCTCCTTCGACAATATAAAGTTCGCATTTTTCTGGTTCGGTCCATTGACAATCAGCTAATTTTCCGGGCATGCCACGGCCTTCTAATAAACCTTTACGGCTTCTTGATAAGTCTCGAGCTTTTCGCGCAGCAACGCGAGCTGCGGCAGCATCAATACATTTACGAACAATTTCTTTTCCTTCTGTTGGGTTTCGTTCAAACCATGAACCTAGGTTGTCATTTACTGATTTTTGGACGAAAGATTTGACTTCAGTGTTTCCTAATTTAGTTTTTGTTTGGCCTTCGAATTGTGGTTCGGCCATCTTTATTGAAACAATCGCAGTTAAACCTTCACGAACATCATCTCCGGTAAGGCGATCTTCTTTCTTTTTAATATAACCCCAATCTTCACCAAATTTGTTTATTAGTGAGGTTAGTGAGGTTCGGAAACCTTCTTCATGGGTTCCTCCCTCTTGGGTGTTGATTGTGTTTGCGAATGTGTAGACCGACTCAGTAAATCCAGTATTCCATTGCATTGCTATTTCGAGCGACATTTTCTGTTTGGTATCTTCGCCGCCAAAAGAAATAATAGATTTATGGCTGGCGCCTTTAGTTAGGTTTAAGTGTTTTACGAAATCAGAAATACCGCCCGGATAGTTAAATTTAATAAATAACGGTTCGCCGGTGTCATCAACATGTCCAGGCCGTTCATCTTTAAGTGAGAGCGCTAAACCTTTATTTAAAAATGACATCTCACGAAACCGTGCCGATAAAGTCTCAAAAGAAAAATCAGTAGTTTCAAATATTTCTTCGGATGGCCAGAACGTGACTTGAGTCCCTGTGTTATCAGTGGCGTCACCTTTTTTAAGTGGGGTTTGTGGCACACCTAATTTGTAACTTTGGTTCCAGACAAATCCATCTCGTTGCACAATGACTTCTAAATCTTGACTGAGCGCGTTTACAACAGAGATGCCGACGCCGTGCAAGCCGCCAGAAACTGAGTAACCACCGTCGCCAAATTTTCCGCCGGCGTGTAAAACTGTTAACACAACTTCTAAAGCTGGTTTTTTTTCAATTGGGTGCATGTCGACTGGGATGCCGCGCCCATTATCAATTACTTGCACGCCACCGTTTGCTAAAAGTGTTACTGAGATTTCGTCGCAATAACCAGCGAGCGCTTCATCGACTGAGTTATCAACGATTTCATAAACTAAATGGTGTAGCCCGCGCTCTCCAGTAGAGCCGATGTACATACTTGGCCGCTTGCGAACCGCTTCAAGCCCCTCAAGAACCGTGATCGCGCTGGCGTCATACGCTTTTGCGTTCTCTTTCTTTGGGGCTTGGGTTGGCACTAAAAGACCTTTCTTAGCTGTTCGTGGCGCAGGTGGTTTAGGGTTCAAACCTGTTGTAGCCAAACCTCGTCAGTTTTAGCCGGGGTTCGACCCGTAATCCTAGTGGGTTTTTGAATCTGTGATAGCCCAAAAAAGCCTTCTGTGGTGGATTAGGGCGATTAATGCGCGAAAGGTGAGGTTCCCCTAATGGGTGGTTAGCCGTAAGTGTCTCTTGGCCCTTTTGCGCCACGGATAGTTCGAAGGCCGCGTTTCCAAGATGGGGCGTGTGGTCCGATTACAACTAATTCTTCAACTAGGGCACCTGGTGCGCTTTGCCGGAGTGTTTTTAAAAGATCGCTTGAAATTAATCGAAGTTGGGTTGCCCAAGCAGTCGATGAAGTTTGAATAGTTAATTTTCCCTCTAGCAAAGTTATTGGGGTTGCATGTTGTGCAATATCTTCACCTACCACTTTCTCCCAATCAGTAAATAAATTTCCTTCTGCAATTCCTTGGCGCCAATCTCGGTTTGTAATGATTTCATTAAAAACAGAACTTAGTGATTGGGGGTCGGAAATATTTATTCGTTCTTCTGATTCAATAATTCTTTTAGGTTTTCTTATCTGAGTTTTATAAGATCTAAATAGTTCGCGGGCGATGTCTCGTTTTGGTTTAGGATCGCTCATAATTTTTTTACCGTTCCGGATTTAACCAAATACCTAACCCCGTTCAAATTTTTAGGGAGATCATTTTCGACGGCTACTGTAATAAATGTTTGTTCGGCTTCTTCCGCCAACTGTACTAGTTTTTCTCGCCGGGCTTCATCTAATTCAGAAAACACATCATCTAAAATTAAAATTGGACGATTACCTTCTTCTTTTAATAATTGAAATGAAGCTAACCGAAGTGCTAACGCAATAGACCAAGATTCACCGTGGCTGGCATAACCTTTTACTTGATGGTCTCCTAGTGACAGTAAAACATCATCACGGTGCGGTCCTACTAATGTGATACCACGCTCTCGTTCTTGGTCTCTAACTTCTAAAAGTTTAGTTTTTAATAACTTTTGATTTAATTCACGATTTTTTGAAAGGTCTTCGATATTAGATTTATAATTAATTCCCGCTGGTTTTTTCTCAGCTAAATTTTTATATGCGTTAATAAAATAAGGTTGTAGCGCCTCAATTAACTCAATTCGGCTAGCCACAAGTTCCGAGCCAAATTTAATGAGGTGTTCATCCCATGGTTCTAGTGTTTGAATGGATGCTCGGCTTTTGAGCAAAGCATTTCGTTGTTTTAAAGCTCGTTCATAATCAGTAATAACCCCAGAGATGCGCGGGTTTCTTTGGATTAGTAGTTGGTCTACAAATGCTCGACGTTCACTTGGGTCGCCTCGAACTAAATCTAAATCTTCTGGAGAGAAAGCTATTGCTTGAGTGATCCCAAGTATTTCTTTCTGACTTCGGACTGGGTTTTGATTAACTTTCGCGCGGTTTGCTTTATTTGAATTTATTTCTAGCTCAATTAATTGGGTTCGGTCATCTTGTAAAACTTTTGCACGGATATACGCTTGTTCCGCGCCTAGTTTTATTAGTGGTACATCTTGTGAAACACGATGGGAAGAAAGTAAAGATAAATACATGATAGCTTCAATAATATTAGTTTTGCCTTCGCCGTTCTCACCAATAAAAATACTTTGCTTGGTTTTTAATGGTAATTCTAAAACTTTATAAGATCTAAAATCTTGTAAAGATAGGTGTGTTATGTGCACGGCAAATTAATTTAGTGAAAGTTATGACGCGTAACGCATAGGCATTAACAAATACCGATAATTGTCGGTTGTTGGGCCATCTTTCTCGTGTTTGCCAGACAACACTGCCGGTTTGTTTGAACCAGTGAATGCGATATGAACAAATGGAGTTCCGACTGCATGTAGCCCATCCATTAAAAAGGTTGGGTTGAAAGCAATATCAATAGCTTCACCATTGTAAATAATGGTTAATTCTTCAGTTGCTTGTGCTTCTTCACCAGCGCCTGCTTCTAGTTGTAGTTTGGAATCAGCAAACCGCAACCGAAGTGGCACAGTTTTGTCGGTTACTAACGCAACCCGTCGTACTGAATCTAAGAACGGAGCAACTTCTATGGTTGCTTGCGCGATACTTTCGCTTGGAAGTAGGTGTCGGTAAGGCGGGAAGGTTCCATCCAACATTCTTGATGTCATAGTTTTTGCTTCACTAGCAAAACCAACAAGTCTTTCGGTTGCGGTAATCGGTGCAACTGCTAATGAAACTTGAGTTACACCCACAAGAGATTTCGCAGCGTCGGCAAGTGTCCTGGCGCGCAACAACGCGGAGGTTGCAATATCAGGGTTGTTTGGTTGCCATTGAATTTCACGCACAGCTAATCGATATCGATCGGTTGCAGCTAGTGTGATGGTTTCTTTATTTATATCAACATGAATTCCAGTAAGAGTTGGGAGTGAATCATCTTTACCGGCGGCGATAGCAACTTGGTTAATCGCAGTTGCGAAAACATCACTTGCAATAAATCCAGAATTTTCTGGCATGGTTGGTAGGTTTGGATATTCATTTATTGGCAGTGTTGGAAGTGTAAATTTTGCAGTGCCGGCTGTTAGTAATACTCGGTTGTTATCTAATATAAACGAGACTGGTTTGTTTGGTAGAGATCTAGCTATCTCAGCCAACAACCGTCCTGGAACTAAAACTTTTCCTTTTTCCTTTATGTCTGCATTAAATGATGATTTTGCGGCAGTCTCTAAATCGGATGCCGAAAGAGTTACTTCATTACTTACATCAATCACAATTCCTAAAAGCGCTGTCATGATTGGGCGGGAAGAAAGACTCCTTGATACCCAATTAACACTTTCAACTAACACATTGCTCTCGACTGTGAATTTCATAATGTAAACCTAATGTGCGATGGTGGTTCGCGCACAACCCTTTCTCTATATATAAAGATATTCGTAGTAACCAGAGCAAATATCTGTGGGTAACCCCAATAACCGCAGGTCAACCAAGATATCTTCACTACTTTAACTTGTGGGCAGTAGGTGGATAAGAAGTGGATAACTATCCCGAAGCTCCATCTTCGAAAAGAACCCACCTACTTCACCCACCTAATAACTAAGGTTATCCACAGTTATCCACAAGTTACCCCCAGGTTGGGGGTTACAGGGTCACCCCCGTGATTGTTGTTTAATCCGGTTAGTTAGTTCTGTAACCTGATTAAAAATTGATCGGCGCTCAGCCATTAATTGTCGGATTTTTCGATCAGCGTGCATAACTGTGGTGTGGTCACGACCGCCAAAAGCTTGTCCGATTTTAGGAAGCGAAAGCTCGGTTAGTTCCCGGCAGAGGTACATTGCGATTTGGCGGGCATTAACTAAAACCCGAGATCGGGAGCTACCACATAAATCCTCAACACTAAGGCTGAAGTAAGCCGCGGTTTGGGCCATGATCGTGGCGCCGGTTATTTCTGGGCCACCCTCACTAGGAATTAAATCTTTTAATACGATCTCCGCAAGTGAAAGATCAACACCTTGCCGGTTCAAACTAGCAAAAGCTGTCACGCGAATTAACGCACCTTCCAATTCACGAATGTTTGTTGAAATTTTACTAGCGATATATTCCAACACATCATCTGGCGCATTTAATTTATCTTGCGCGGCTTTTTTCCGAAGAATCGCAATTCGAGTTTCTAACTCAGGCGGTTGGATATCGGTAATTAAACCCCATTCAAACCGACTACGTAACCGATCCTCTAAAGTCGTTAATTGTTTCGGTGGCCGATCACTTGAAATCACAATTTGTTTATTAGCGTTATATAAAGTGTTGAAGGTATGGAAAAACTCTTCTTGAGTCCGCTCTTTATTTTCTAAAAATTGAATATCGTCAACCAATAAAATATCTAAATCGCGGTAACGGCGCTGGAAGACCGAAGCTTTGTCATCACGAATCGAGTTAATAAAATCATTTGTAAATTCCTCACTAGAGACATAACGAACTCGAAGTCCACCATATAATTCTTTAGCGTAGGCGCCAATTGCATGCAATAAATGGGTTTTTCCCAATCCAGATTCACCGTAAATAAATAGCGGGTTATAAGCTTTTGCTGGCGCTTCTGCTACTGCAACAGCAGCCGCGTGCGCAAACCGGTTAGATGCACCAATTACAAAAGTTTCAAAAATATATCTAGGGTTTAATTGGGATTGTTCATTAGTTTTACTTGGGGTTGTATTAGTGCGCCCAGTTCCAGCACGGGGTGTTATTGGATCTAGATCAATCTCAACTTCTAACGGCTGAATCAAATCCAAATTTTCCAACTCTTCATCAACAGTTACTGCGATGCTGATTCGTTCACCAGTTTCATTTGAAAGAGCTTCATTCAAAACCACGCGGAGCCGACTCTCTAAAACATCTTTAGCAAAAACATTCGGCGCGGCAAGTAATAAATTTGATCCACCATCACTTTTAATTAATCCAAGAGGTTTGGTAAGTGTTAAGAAGGCTCGGTGTTGCGGCGCATCTGTTGATACTTTTTCAATCACAGCACCCCATAAAGATTTAAGGTCTAATTCCACCTCTTGGCCTGTGCTCTGATTTGTGATCAACATCCAACTACCTCATTATCCACATAGTTATCCACAGGCTGTGGTCTAAACCCAACCTTTACCCTTTATTAACCCTCAAAACCATCTTTTTCAGTGGTTCCTGTGGATAGAGCCAAAAACTAGAGTGGAAACTGAATAAAAGCAAGTGGTTATCCACACCAATATTGGCGATCTGGCCGAAACACCCCAGTTTGACCATAGTTATCCACGACCTTTACCGTTACCCCCTGCTGTGGCCCCAAAAAAGGTCGGTGCATTTCGACCCGCTTGGAGTGGACGAAAGTCAGAAACTTTAGAGCTTTAAATTATCAAAGGAGCAAGAAATGACAAAGCGCACTTTTCAGCCGAACAATCGTCGGCGCGCAAAGAAGCATGGTTTCCGCGCACGTATGGCTACCCGTGGTGGTCGAGCAGTTCTTGCTGCTCGTCGTGCCAAAGGTCGCGTTCGCATCTCTGCATCTGCGTAACTCGTGCTTGCGTCATTAAACCGACTCACTTCTAGCACCGATTTCGCTCGCACTACAAAATCCGGGGCTAGAGCTTCTACGCGAACACTCGCTGGTTACATTATTGCTGAGCCTTCGCTATCTGAAACAAAAATAGGTTTTATTGTTTCTAAATCAATCGGTGGCTCAGTTTCACGCCATCGAGTAACTCGTCAACTTCGTCACCTTTCCAAAGAACAATTCCACCTACTTCCCCAAAAATCATTAGTTGTGGTCCGTGCTATCCAAAACACTAAAGACTATTCAAACGAGACAACACAGTTGTTTAATAAATTATCTGAGAAGTTCAAACTGAGTTCGGTGGTGAAATGAGACGCTCATTAATTTTTTTAATCAATGGTTACCAAAAATGGATCTCACCAGCTTTCGTACCGCGCTGTAAGTACTACCCTTCTTGCTCAACCTACACAATGAACGCAATCCAACAATTTGGTGTCAAAGGTTTCATTTTAACGTTATGGCGATTTGTTCGGTGTAACCCATGGTCGCACGGCGGCGTCGATTACGTACCAACCAATTTCACTTTTAAAACACACCACGAAAACCCAGCAAAAAACCTTGATTTATCAAGAGAATCAGTAGGAGTTAACTAATGGGATCAATTCTAAATCCTCTTTACACCGCGGTATCTGCAGTAATTATGGCTATCCATAAAGTTTTAAGCCCAATTTTTGGAACTGACAGTGGTGTTACTTGGACGCTTGCAATTGTTGGTTTAGTTATTTTAATCCGTATTATTTTAATTCCATTGTTTGTTAAGCAAATTAAAAGTCAACGCGCTCTTACTGCGCTACAACCACACATGAAGGCGATTCAAACAAAATATAAAGATGACCGCCAAAAACAATCTGAAGAGATGATGAAGCTTTATAAAGAACATAAAACAAACCCACTAGCTTCTTGTTTTCCAATACTCGCACAAGCACCAATTTTCTTTGCGCTCTTTACAGTACTAAATGGAATTGGAAAAAATCCACCACAAAAACATGGCGTACTAACCCAAGATGATGTGGTATCTGCGGCCGCTGCCAAATTCTTTGGTGCGCCAATCTCACAAACATTTTTAGGATCAGATATCACGATCGTTAAAGTTGTTACTGTTATTTTAATTGCGTTCATGTCGGCAACGACATTCACAACCCAAAAACAGTTAATGACAAAAGGCATGCCAAAGATGTCAACCCAAAACAATATGATGTTGCAACAACAAAAAATTATGCTCTACTTATTTCCAGTAATATTTGCAGTATCTGGTGTTAATTTTCCAGTCGGAGTTTTAATTTATTGGTCCACTACTAACTTGTGGACTTGGGGCCAACAGTTCTATGTAATTAAACGAAACCCAACACCTGGATCGCCGGCATATGAAGAGTTAGAGGCAAAAAAAGCTAAAAAATCTGGAATTGCCCCAACCGAAGAGATTGGTGGCGGGGTAGCGGTCGAGGAACCTAAGAGCCAACGGCAGCAACCAAAACGAAGTAATAAAAAGAAGAAAAGGAAGTAAAAGCGACAAATAGTATAAAAACTATCAAATCGCCCAGAAATTTAGTACCTAACGAAAGGTAAAACCATGGCACCAAATAAGGAAGCAGTAGTAGTAGAAACAACCGAAAAAACTGAGGAAAAAAGTTTAGTTGCTCGCTTGGAAGAAGAGGGCGATGTCGCTGCGGATTATTTAGAAGGGTTGTTGGATATCGCTGACCTCGATGGCGATATCGAAATTGGGATGGAGAACGACCGCGCCACACTTTCAATTGAAGGTGGCGAGTTAAGCCACTTAGTTGGCCGCGAAGGTGAAGTTCTAGACTCAATCCAAGAGCTAACCCGGTTAGCAGTCCAAACCGCTACTGGCGAACGCTCTCGCTTAATGCTCGACATTGATGGCTTCCGCGTCAACAAAAAAGAAACCTTGGCCGAACTAGCGCTAAAGATCGCCGAAGAGGTCAAAGCTTCTGGGGAATCAGTGAAACTAGCCCCAATGAACGCATTTGAGCGAAAAGTCATCCACGACACCATTCAAAAGACTGGGTTGAGTAGCGAATCTGAAGGCGAAGACCCAGATCGTTGCGTGGTAGTCCTTCCCGCTTGAGCGTTTCACGTGAAACTTTAACTCAGACCTATTTCCCAAAAAAAGGCCCCGAGTTAGCCCGTTACGCCGAACTCCTAGAAACCGTGGCGGTTGAGCGCGGGATCATTGGTCCAAGCGAAGGGCCAAAAGTTTGGGAGCGCCATATTGAAAACTGTGTTCCAATAACCACCCTTTTTACCGAAGGCGCAACAGTTGGAGATATCGGCTCTGGTGCCGGGCTTCCTGGAATCATAATTGCGCTCGCCCGCCCAGATTTAAAAATTACCCTAATCGAACCGCTACAACGCCGGGTCGATTTTTTAAACGAGGTTATCGCCGAGCTCGGATTAGATGTGACTGTCCATCGCGGCAAGGCCAAATCTTTAACAAAACCCTTTCATTACGTAACCGCCCGCGCAGTCGCACCCCTTGCCCGGCTAATTCCATCCACTTGGCACCTGGTTCGACCCAATGGCGCACTTTTGGCGATCAAAGGGGAGTCAGCGGCGGCGGAATTGAGCGCTGCGCTCCTACCAAAAGGCGCGACCGCACGAATAATTGAGTTAAATATCGGAGAACTGCCCGTCAGCCGCATAGCTGAGGTCATAAAGGCTGGTTAACTACCGCCGTGACTGATTCACGTGAAACAAATTCCGAAAAACGCGTAATCGGAATCAAACGCCTCAAAGAGCCGATGCCAAAACCGATTAAAACTCGGATTTTCACTGTCGCCAACCAGAAGGGCGGGGTCGGCAAAACCACCTCCGCGGTCAATATCGCCGCCGCGCTTTCGATGGGTGGCCTCCGCACTTTAGTAATCGACTTAGATCCGCAAGGAAATGCAAGCACCGCGTTTTCAATTGCGCGCGATGATGTTGCTGGAATGTTTGAAGTAATTACACGCGATCTTCCAATGAGTGAAGTTGTAATTAAAGTCGCGGGCTATCCGCATCTTGAATGCGCACCAGCAACACAATCGTTAGCAAACGCAGAAGTAGAACTCGTTCCAATGGTTGCGCGCGAACTTAGATTAAAAAAAGCGCTACAAACTTTCTTATTAGAACGCGCAAACAAAGGCGAACGAATTGATTATGTAATTATTGATTGCCCACCAAGTTTAGGTTTATTAACTATCAATGCACTTGTCGCAGCAGAAGAGTTAATGATTCCAATTCAATGCGAATATTATTCTTTAGAAGGTTTAGCGCTATTACTTCACACAGTTTCATTGGTGCAAGAACATTTAAATCAAAATATTAAATTAACCACTATTGTTTTAACAATGTTTGATGGTAGAACTCGATTAGCAAACGATGTTGCAGATAGTGTTCGCGCACATTATCCAAAAGAGTTAATCGACATTCCGATTCCACGGGCGGTTAGAATTTCAGAAGCTCCTTCATACGGTCAAACTGTTATGACTTACGATCCACTTTCCATCGGCGCGCAGTCATACATGGCCGTTGCGCGCGAAATCGCGGTTCGTGGCAGTGCGGTTAATCCAATTCAACAACAGGAGATTAGTTGATGAACGCGCGTAAAGGTGGGCTTGGCCGAAACTTAGATTCATTAATTCCAACCGCCATCAAACTTCCTGGAAGCGAAACCGTAATTGCGGACCGAGATGAAGTTTTATTATCTGCAATTAAACCAAACCCAAAACAACCACGAACAGTTTTTGATGAAGATGGCTTAAAAGAGTTAGCAGCATCAATAAAAGAGGTTGGTTTGCTACAACCGCCAGTAGTTCGAAAAAGTGGCGCCGATACCTACGAATTAATCATGGGCGAACGGCGGGTTCGCGCGGCAAAATTAGCTGGCTTAACTTCAATTCCAGTAATTATTCGTCAAACTCCCGATAACGAATTGCTCCGCGAAGCAATCTTAGAAAATATCCACCGTAGCCAATTAAATGCGCTAGAAGAAGCGGCTGCATACAACCAACTATTAACTGATTTTGGTTACACCCACGACGAGTTGGCTACAAAACTTGGAAAATCACGTCCGCTAATTTCTAACACAATTCGCTTATTAAATTTACCGCCATCAGTACAACGCCGGGTTGCTGCCGGAACAATTTCAGCCGGCCATGCACGTGCGCTACTTGGATTGGCTGATCAATACGAAATCGAAAAACTTGCAAACCGAATTGTTGCTGAAGGTTTAAGCGTTCGGGCGACCGAAGAGATAATTTCACTTGGTGGTAAATCTCAAAGTACAAAGACTAAAAATAAATCAACCACATCGCCTGAAATTAAAGAACTTGGGGTTAGGTTGTCAGATGCGCTAGATACGCGGGTAAATATCGAGATGACTCAAAAACGTGGCAAAATTGTCATCGAATTTGGATCCCTTGAAGATTTACATCGAATTATTGAGATAATTGATTAATTAAGCGCAATCCCACCGCTGCGTCGTTCCATTTCTTGTTCGACCACACTAGCTAAAGATTTAATGCCTTCACGAATTCGTTCCGGGGTTGGATGGCAGTAAGAAAGTCGCAATGACCAAGAACCTAAACCGTCAGCATAAAACGCAGTTCCTGGAACATAAGCAACTTTCGCAACAATCGCTTTCGGCATCATCGCTTTAGTATCAATCTCTGGTGGCAAATTAACCCAGATATAAAAACCACCTTGTGGTTTAGTCCAAGTTGCACCTTTAGGAAAATATTGATCCAAACTCTCTAACATCGCATCGCGTCGAACCTTATAAAGTTTACAAAATGCAGTGATTTGATCGCGCCAAGGTTGGTCGGCTAAATAGCTAGAAATCGCCATCTGGGTAAAGTTCGAAGGGCAGAGAATCGAAGATTCACTCGCAATTACTAACTTCTCGCGTAGCGCAGCGGGCACTAACGCCCACCCAACCCGAAGCCCGGGCGCAATCGTCTTTGAAAACGATCCTAAGTAGATAACATTTTCAGAATCTTCCGCCCGCATTGCATTTGGCGATGGCCGCTCGAAACCTAGCAGTCCATAAGGATTATCTTCCACCACCATAATCTTTTCTTTCCGGCATATTTCTAGAATCTCGGTGCGGCGATCTGCTGGGAGCAATACACCTGATGGGTTTTGGTAGTTAGGAATCAAATATAAAAATTTAATTTTTCGACCAGAAAACCGAATTGTCTTAATCGCCTCACGCAAGGATTCTGGAACGATGCCATCTTGATCTAACTCAACATGCACAACTTGCGCTTCATATTGTTTGAAAGTTCCAAGCGCCCCAACATAAGAAGGTGCTTCAACTAAAACTACATCGCCTGGATCGATAAATATTCGGGAAATTAAATCAAGCGCTTGTTGTGAACCGGTAGTGACAACAACATCATCTGGGTTTGCACGGATACCTTCCAACGCCATTACATCACAAATTTGTTCTCGCAATTTTGGATGGCCTTGTCCACTTCCATATTGCAACGCTTCTTGCCCATGTTCGGTAATTAATTTTTTAACTAACCCAGCCATCATCTCCATCGGTAACGCTGAAAGATTTGGCATGCCACCCGCAAGTGAAACAATTTCTGGACGGGAGGCAACCGCAAATAGCGAACGAATTTCACTAGCCTGCATACTGTTTGCTCGGCGCGCCAACCGCTCATCTAAATTCTCAGGCGCGTGGGTATGAAAGCGCGTTACATCTGTCATTTAATTATTCTGCCATATTTGGCGTGAACGCGGTTTGAAAATAATTTCATTACCGTCTAATTCCCGCACGCCGCAAATCTTCGATTCGTAGCGTTCCGGTTTTCGCGTCATCTTCGGCTGATAGATAAAGGCGTTGAATCGCAATAACTAACGCCTCCGCTATCAAATCTCTAAATTGTGGATCCCCGAGCCGCTCCGCATCATGCGGATTAGAAATATATCCCAAATCTATTCGAACAGTTGGCGCTTTAATTAACCGCAACATATCCCAAGTTTTTGCATGAGTTCGACAATTGTGTAAATCAGTTCGCGCGCAAATTTCGCGCTGTACTAGCGTTGCAAATCTTTCACCAACCACAGAGTGCACACCATGTTGATCGCTACCATAAAAATAAGTTGCCACACCTTGGGCGCTTTCATTCTTGTAACTATCAACATGCATCGAGATAACTAAGTCCGCAGCAACGCTATTGGCAAAATCAATTCGCTCTGGTTCTAACGGTGAACGATTTTCGTTTCGTGTCAAAAAGACATTTACTCCTAGCGCAATTAATCGACCTTCAATTCGTTGCGCAACATCGAAAACAATTTCAGCTTCAGTTAACCCATCAACACTTCTACCAACATCTTTTCCGCCCCAACTTGGGTCGAGCACAATAATTTTGTCAGCTAATACCGGACCACGTTTTTCACGAATCGCCTGATCTCGCAATAGCGTTGGCGCACCACCAGAAACAGTGCGCAACAACCGCATTAAAGAGATGACAGTGGCCGGTCCACAAATTCCATCTGCAACTACCCCAGCAGATTTTTGAAATTCTTTTACCGATGTTTCGGTGCGAACCCCATAAACTCCATCAACGCGACCACAATCAAAACCCATATCTATTAATCTGCTTTGTAGCGTTGCGACATCATCACCGCGAATTAATAAACCGCTATCGCTTTTCTTAAAAACTAAAGTCCGATCACCCAACTTCCAACGCGCTTCATCTAGCGCGCGTAACGTCATTGGGTTAGCAATTCCAGTTGCGGTTAATCCGCGCTCTTGTTGGAATGCTTGCACTGCATTTTCGACCGCACCATCATAAATATTGGTGGGTGCGTCTAAATATCCAAGGCGATGCAGCGTATTTGTAATTACTGTAACAAGATCACCACGGTCCCCCGGGTTTAATTGCTCAGTATCCATACTTCAGCGTAAATGAATTAGCGTGAAATTAGGAAATAAATTGTTGAAGTTCCTGCAAAAGAACTGGTTTTGGTCGGGCTCCGATGATTGATTTCACTAATTTTCCACCAACAAAGACATCTAATCTTGGTATTGAGGATATCTGGTGCTTCATTGCGATTGTTTGTTCTTCATCGATATTTAACTTCACAATTTTAAGTTTAGATCCGTACTCTGCTGATATTTCAGCCAAAATTGGCGCAACTGCACGACAAGGTCCACACCACTCAGCCCAGAAATCAACCAAGACTGGTGTTGCACTATTTAAAACAACCTCATCGAAATTTTCAGTAGTTACAGATTCAAGTTCCGACATCACTATCTCCTCTTATCGCTTTTTTATTGTTATTTGAACTCTAGTGTCCATCAAGGAATCTTTCCGCGTCTAAGGCAGCTTGGCAGCCTGAGCCCGCCGCAGTAATCGCTTGACGATATGTGTAATCGACTAAATCACCGCATGCAAATACACCTTTGAGGTTTGTGCGGGTGGATCGGCCATCCACTTCTACATAACCATCAGAATTTGTCGTAATTTGACCGCGTACCAATTCACTTCGGGGAATATGGCCAATCGCAACAAATAAACCGGTGAAATCTCGGACACTTTCTTCCTTTGAAAGAGTATTGCGCAACTTCAAGCCGCTAACTTTTTCCTCGCCCAATACATCAATTACTTCAGTATTAAATAGAAATTCAATTTTCGGATTGGCTTCTGCGCGCTCTACCATAATTTTTGATGCGCGGAACGTGTCACGACGATGAATCAAAACCACTTTGCTAGCAAACCGCGTTAAGAAGTTAGCTTCTTCCATAGCGGAATCCCCACCGCCAACAACTGCAATCTCTTGCCCACGAAAGAAAAATCCGTCACAAGTTGCACACCACGAAACACCGCGGCCTGATAAACGTTTTTCGTTTTCAATTCCAATTTCTTTATAGGCAGAACCGGTTGCCAAAATTACTGAACGAGCTAACAAAGTATTCCCTGATCCATCTTTTAGTGTTTTAACCTCACCATCTAATTTCATTTCAACAATATCGTCAGTAATTATTTGGGCACCAAACCGCGCAGCTTGCTTGCGCATTGCATCCATTAGATCTGGTCCCATAATCGCATTTTCAAAACCAGGGAAATTTTCTACCTCAGTGGTGTTCATTAGCGCACCGCCAGCAGTTACCGAACCTTCATACACGACTGGGTTTAATTGGGCGCGCGCAGCATAGATAGCCGCGGTATATCCGGCAGGACCGGAACCGACGATTACTACGTCATGCACTTTTGTTTCGCTCACTTGCCCACCTTATCTAGAAAATCACAAACCAATTACTTACGACGCAAAATCAATTTTACCGTCTGTGCCACCTCATCTATTCGGAAGAGTTTTGCCAGTCCTAATAAGGCAAAAACGGCAATAACGATAACAACTAATAATGAAACAATATTCCCACCAGGAATTAAGTCAGCGCTAACTACAAATCGAAGCGGTATAAAAATTATAAGTGAAACTAAAGCCAATAAAATGTAAAGCCTTCTATATTCAGAAGTTGAAATCGATCCGGAATTGCGAGCCAACAATTTAAAAGTAAGCGCATTGCCCACCCAATAACTCAGCGTGAATGAACCTGCCAACCCAACAGTGATCCATTCAGTTGGCAACGTTAAATAGGCCACCACTGAGAAACCAATCGAAACTACATTTATTAACAAATTTGAAATAACTTGAGATTTAGTATTTTCAAATGCGTTTAAACCACGAATTGCAATCAAGTTTAAACTTAACGGTATCGCAGCAAGTGCAAACCCACCTAAGACTTTTCCAATAAAAATTGCATCGTTATCTGATATTCCAAAAAATAAAACTTGAGCAATTAATGGACCAAAGAATAGAAAGAAGAATGCACTTGGCACTGTAACTATTCCGACCAAACTAATAGCTTTTACAATTTGTGCGCGTAGCTCTGCCAATTTATTATCAATTGCGAGCTCTGAAAGTTTAGGAAGTAAAGCTGTTACAACTGAAATTGTGATAATCGAATGCGGTAACAATAATATTAAATAAGCGTTGCTGTAAGGCGTGTAACCAACTCCGTAAGAAATTCCTTCACTAATTGCAGATACTGAAGTTCTAGTGGCTAGGTTTACTGTAATTAGATAACCAACTTGAGAAATTAAAACAAATAGAAAAGTCCAACTGGCTAACCGAAGTGATTTACCGAGTCCGGCACCGCGCCAATCAAAACGAACCCGTAATGAAACCCCACTCTGTTTTAATACCGGAATTAAAACTAGAGCCTGGGCGACTATGCCTAACGTTGTACCCAGCCCCAGCGTTTGGATTTGGGAGTTAGTAATCCCACCAAACTCCAGAGTTGAAACCGAAGCCAAGAAATAACCGAAGATCGCGATCGCGATCAAGTTATTGAGTATCGGCGCCCACATCATCGGCCCGAAAACCCCACGAGCGTTCGCGATCTGACCGAGCAGTGCAAAAATTCCTAAAAAGAATATTTGTGGCAAGCAATACCGCATGAATGCAACCGTGATATCAAAAGCGCGACCGCTAAATGAAGGCGCATATAAATGAACCAGTAGCGGAGTTATCAGAATTGCAATTACAACGATTAACAAGAGCACCACGCTGGTTGCCGTAAAAAGCCTCGATATATATGCGCTTCCTTTATCAGGTTCGCGTGCAGCTCTAATTATTTGAGGTACAAAAACTGCAGTTAGCGCGCCGCCAATTAATAAGTTATAAAGAATATTAGGCATGGTATTTGCAACGTTGTAGGTATCACCCAACAAAGCAGTACCGAGAACCGCAACCAACAACAAGTTTCTAACTAAACCAGTAATTCTCGAGATTACCGTGCCAAGCGCCATGACCGCAGAGGAGCGAATTAGTAGCGTGTCATCGCTCATAATTTAACCCGCTTCCGTTTAATTCGGCGAACGCTCTGCACCACACCGGCTAATAAAAGAATTATGGCAGAGCCAGTTGTGAACCATGTAGTTATTGGGCTAATTACCGAGAGCGTCAACGGCAACTGCACTGGTTCCTTTAAAAGAATCCCCTTTTCAGATTTTATTTGGGTTAATAAAATCGTGGAACCAGAAGCCATCACTCGAATCGGAATCGCAACTTGCAATTTTGAATTAGGAGCTAAAGTCAGATCAGGAAGTGGTGTAGCAATAACCTTGCCATTAAGTGGGGTAACCACAAGCTTTATTTTTAAAACGACATCAAAATCATTAACTAGCGTGACTGGGATTTTTTCGCGCTCCGAAGTTACTCGATATTTTCCAACAATTAACCGTAACTTATTTTCGAACGCTGCAAATTGTGGGCTGTAAGTCGCAGCAAGTTCAAGTGAATCACTTCTATTTAACTCTGGATTAGTTAAGCCAGCAATTCCCAATCGATAACTTAACAGCGTTTCTTGGGGCAGAACATTTGCTAGCGCAAATATTCGCTTCCGTGTCATCGTGTAACTAACTTGCACATCGCGCGGGATATTTGCTTTTGGTTGGCCTGGATAGGTATCAACACTTGCAACGCTACGACCAAAAAATTCAGTGCCGCGCGCAAGTGATTGAGATTGATAAAACTTCAACTCATTCGGGGCAGCATCCTTAAGCCAAGTAGCGGATGGCGAGCCATAAGGTAAGACCGAAATCAGATCCCTTCGCACACTTGTTTTTAGCGCTACCAGCCAAGCTTTTGCAACCGAATCTCCAACACCAGGTAGCGTCTCGCGGTTTGGATTCTTTTTTGTTTTATCCAAAGGTTTGGCAACTTCGTAACCGTTACTCATGGCAATTACTTCATCAACCAAAGCAATATCAATAATCCAACTTCTACCACTCTTAGGGCTGGCATAAACTAAATTACCTAACCGGGCTTCTGGTTTTAAAGCAGTTGCAAGTTCATCATTAAAAAAAACACCATCTAATCCACGATGGCTAGTTTCGGAGATTAAAACAAAATTATTATCAGCGCTGGCTGGCGGCGGCACTATTAGCGAAATTAACGCCATGGAAAGCAAAACCAGCAAACGTCTCATGTGTTTAACTCGCCAGATCGGGCAATTAATTTCTTTTCGTCAGGGTATGCGAGTTTTTCGACGATTTCACTAAGCGGGAACCAAGCCACATCATCAACTTCAGTCACTTGCGGCGCTAATTTTCCACCCGTTTCTTTAAATAAAAAATGGTGCACAGTTTTATGAATTCGCTTTCCACCTGCCATAAACCAGAAATCAATCACACCTAACGATTTTGAAATTTCACTTTCTATCCCAGTCTCTTCCGCTACTTCGCGAAGTGCAGCTTGTTCCGGAGTTTCGCCTTCTTCAATATGTCCCTTTGGGAGCGACCAAAGCAATCGCTCTTGAGTTTGATCTTTAATATCGCGCCGCCCAATTAACAAACCTTTTTTTCCAGTGGAGTCAATAACTAAACCGCCAGCACTGACTTCATCTACGCGTTTTACATAGTTTTGCTTTGGTTTTCGTGGCGTATTTTTATTTTGCGCCGCTGCAGCACCTACCGCGGTATCGGTATTGCCTTTTTTTCGTGGGGGCCGCCTACGTCGACGCTTTTTACGCGTACCTTCGCCGCCCGCACTTGGTGCCGGGGTCATGGGGTAAGGGTAGTGCTTTAGCCTTATCCATCATGAACACTCCAACTAAAGCCGCAGCAGAAATTGCTATTTCTACGCTTTCGGCACGCGCACCACACACGCAATCGTTGGCAGCGGCATTTGCAAAAGCAGGTTTTCGATTAGCCCTAGTAGGTGGACCAGTTCGCGATGCGATTTTAGGAAAATTATCTACAGATTTAGATTTCACAACTAATGCACGTCCCGAAGATACAAAAAAGATTTTAAAGATATGGGCAGATTCAATTTGGGACACCGGAATTCAATTTGGAACTGTTGCAGGAAAGAAAGATGACATCACGGTTGAAGTAACAACTTACCGTTCTGAAAAATATGACGTAAATAGCCGCAAGCCAGAAGTTAATTTTGGAGACGATATTGCGGGTGATTTAGCGCGTCGCGACTTCACCGTAAACGCCATGGCGTTGGAACTTACTACTAAAGAACCCGAATTTATCGATCCATTTAATGGCGTGATGGATTTAGCAAAAAAAGTTTTACGAACTCCCAGAAAAGCCGAAGAGTTATTTGCCGATGATCCATTACGTATGATGCGAGCTGCGCGATTTGCAAGTCAACTTAAATTCGATGTTGATCCAACAATCATTACCGCAATTGAAAATATGGCAGATCGAATTTCAATTGTTTCAGCCGAACGTGTCCGCGATGAATTTATAAAAATATTAATGTCAGACAATCCCCGCATTGGAATCACAATGATGGTCGATACCGGTCTCGCAGATTTAGTAATTCCAGAAATACCTAAACTCCGTTTAGAAGTGGATGAACACCACCACCATAAAGATGTTTACGAACACTCATTAATGGTTCTAGAACAAGCGATGGCGGACGAAGAACGCCTCGGAGGCCCTAATTTAATTATTCGGTTAACAGCGTTATTACACGATATTGGTAAGCCAAAAACCCGCGAGCTAATTCCAGGCGGCGGCGTTTCATTTCACCATCACGAAGTTGTAGGAGCTCGGCTAACTAAGGAACGGCTCCGCAAAATGCGTTTTGATAAGGAAACCATTGAAGTGGTCTCCGAACTTGTTTTCCTACACCTTCGATTTCATGGTTATGGCAGCGGCGAATGGACCGATTCTGCAGTGCGTCG
This sequence comes from Actinomycetota bacterium, assembly GCA_947491605.1. Taxonomy (GTDB): domain Bacteria; phylum Actinomycetota; class Actinomycetes; order Nanopelagicales; family Nanopelagicaceae; genus UBA7398. Next base: position 30,735 of record CANLJW010000012.1, read on the forward strand.
ATATATTCGCGATGCCGGTGCGTATTTAATACACCTTCACGTTTTAACGCGCGCTGATTGCACGACTCGAAATAAACGAAAAGCCGAAATTCTTGCGCACACGTACGATCAACTTGAAATTCGAATCGCAGAATTAATGGCAGCAGAGGAACTCTCAAAAATTCGCCCAGATCTCGATGGTAATCAAATTATGGAAATTCTTGGCATTAAAGGTAGAACTGTCGGTATCGCATACCAACACTTATTAGATTTGCGAATGGAACACGGTCCACTTGGTGAAGAACGTGCTAAAGCCGAGCTACTTAATTGGTGGCGTGAACACCAGCGCGGAAATTCTTAGCCCTAAGAACTCCTAATGCCATTGTTAAATAAGTAACGCTGACCATAAACGGCAAAAGCGATCCGGCGCCATTAGCTGGCAACAAAATCGCTGCGATTACCGCACCAGAAACAATTCCGCCATTAATCATTACATCATAAACTGCGAAAACTCTGCCACGGTACTCGTCGATAATTTTTGATTGCACCAGTGCATCATTTGTAACTTTCAAACTTTGTCCGAATAACCCAACAAAAAATATTACAAAAATCAGGATCACTTCAGTTTGAGCAATCGCCAATAGAAATGGGAAAAAACCACAAGCTATTAACATTGATCTAATCCACTTATGTCTACCGAATTTGGCTACTCCAAATGGCGCGATGATTGCGCCAATAGTAATTCCGATTCCAGATAACGTGATTGCAAATGCGAACCCAACCAACCCCGCTTCTGGATTTGCTGGATCATTAAAAGTATTGCGCATTAATAAGAGCGCCATCAACGTAAGAGCTGTGGAACCACCTCTTTGAATTCCGGTTGCGGATATTCCAAGAAAACAATCGCGATGGCTCCGCAACATTTTGAAACCGTCACGCATCTCGCGGTATCCATCGATAAAACCACTCTTTTTGATCTCGTGTGCAAGTGGCCCGATGGCGCTCTTTGGCAACAAAAGCGCGATAAGCGATGCAATGGTGTAACAAGCCGAGGCTAAGATAATTAAATAACCATCAGCGTTATCAGCTTTTATCTGAGAATTTAATAGGTGTTTAAATCCAATCCCAACCCCACCACCAATTACGACAAAAACCGTTCCACCCGTAACCGCAACCGCGTTATAAGAAATCAATTGCTTCTTATCTACTAATAGCGGCAACCCTGCGCTAAGCCCGGCAAGGATTAATCGATTTACTCCGAAAGCAACCAATACAAATATTGTTAGTTCAACACCAGTAACGCCATTACTAATTAGCGTTGCGATAAAAATAAGGGTAATAGCTCTAAATAAGTTTGAACCAAAAACAATTCGCTGTCTGGAGAATCGATCAAGAAGCGTGCCAACAAATGGTCCTATTAGTGAGTAAGGCAATAAAAC
>CANLJW010000013.1:0-30827 GCA_947491605.1 Actinomycetota bacterium
AGATTAAAGAAACAATTGGATTTGTGTCAAAGCACAACCTAGAGAGTATGTTGGAAATCTATTTCAAGTGGTGGCTGGAAAAAGGTGACCTTGAACCTAAGGAATATCCACTTGAACGGAGAATCCTAGAAAAACTCAATAAATAAATTTATTTGATCGTGCTAGTTTCATTGTGATATTTGCGGCATTACTATTACGGCATGAGTTCAGTAGCTAATTTTTTAGTTCCGCATCATGACGGTAGCGAACTCTATTTATCTAATAGCGCGCCAAAGTTGGGCGAAGAAGTAACTTTTAGAGTTCGGGTTCCGAATGGTTATAAATTCGATCAAGGGGTAATGCGTTATTACCACGATGGTGAACCTAGAACTGGTTATCTGGAATTAGCAAAAAAAGGAAGGATTGAATCTTGGTGGGAAATTACAATCCCAATAATTAATCCACAAACTAAATATCGATTTCTATTTGCTGGAGAGGGCAAATTTGATTGGTTAAGTGCGGCTGGATTACATAATCATGATGTGCATTCCAATACTGATTTTCAAATAATCGCTAAACCCGCTTATCCGAAGTGGTTAAAGAGTTCGATTTTTTATCAAATTTTTCCAGATCGATTTGCTTCCAGCGGTAAGAAGATTCTGCCTAAATGGGCTCATGAAGAGCTATGGAATAGTTTCGACAATAGTAAGCAGAATTGGAATGGTCAAGAGATTGCCGGTGGTGATCTCAAAGGCGTTGAATCACATTTAGATTACTTAACTGACCTTGGCATAAATGGAATCTATTTCACTCCATTCTTCCCGTCACGTTCGAATCATCGTTATGACGCTACCAGCTTTGAAGAGGTAGATCCTTTGTTAGGTGGGAACGAAGCTTGGTTCAGTTTGCGCAAAGCAACTGATAAGCGAGGAATTCGCTTGGTGGGTGATCTAACTTCTAATCATTGCGGAGCTGGGCATTATTGGATGGAACTAGCGCAAAGTAGTAAGAGAGCAAAAGAGCGAGGATATTTTTATTGGGATAAGAGTGTTAAATGGGGATATGTAGGTTGGTGGGGATTGAAGTCACTTCCTAAATTGAACTTTGCTTCTAAAGCGCTTAGAAAAGAAATGTATGAAGGAAAGAATTCAATAGTAAAGAAATGGTTATCTCCAAAATTTGGCATGTCAGGCTGGCGGATTGACGTTGGAAATATGACCGGAAAACTCGGTGACATTGATATTCACGACGAGGTTATGCATGGGATCAGAAAAGCTATGGATGAAGTTGCTCCTAGCGCTTGGCTCGTTGCAGAAAATGGAGATTTTGTTGCAGAGGATTTAGCTGGCTACGGGTGGCACGGCACCATGAATTATCAAGGTTTTATGCGACCAATTGCTTCCTGGATGAATAAAGGTGCAAAGTTAAGTGGCGGTTTTCAAGGACTACCAATCGATTCACCGATGATTACTGGAACGCAATTAGTTGAAACTATAAAAAACTTTAATGGCTCACTACCTTGGCGCGCGTTGACCGCGTCGATGGTTTTATTAGATTCACATGACACGCCACGCTTTCGAACCATAGTAAGTGGAGATCGTGACCGCCACCTTGCTGCCATGACTATGTTATTAACTTATCCTGGAGTTCCTTCAATTTTCATGGGGGATGAAATAGGACTTGAAGGTACTCATGGAGATGACACTAGAAAAACAATTAAGTGGGATGATCGCAGTGAATGGGATCTGGAATTCTTAGCCGAAGTAAAGAAATTAACTGCATTTCGTCGCAAAAATGATGCGCTAGTAAATGGCGGACTGCGATGGGTGGCGGCCGAAGATGGACACATCGCATACTTGAGAGAATCTAAAAAAAGTAAAGTATTAGTATTGATTGCAACAATTCCTAGCGAAATCAAAATTGACTTATCTAAGTATGGTTATCGAGTAGCAAAAACGCTATATGGAAAGAATGCAAATGGCAGCATGATCAATATAAAAAGCAACGGTGCTACGCAAGGCATCTGGGAACTGAAGTAGTTTGCAATGAGTCGAAATAGACTAGAACCAGCGGATCATTCCAATTATGCCTGCAGTGGCATAAAAAAATTGCAAGAATAATATTCCTTTATGTTTTCCGAGAGAGGCCCAAATTCCTATCAGTGCTGATGAAATTAAGAGCAGGGTAAAACCAGCAAATTCTGCGCCAATATTTAACGCAACTAACATGGAATAAATAATGGCAGTAATTACGCCCAACCATTCAAAAATTTTTGATTTACTCATGATGGTGCGAGGATACAACTAAATGTTATATAGTTCCATTAATACGAATAACTGGAGGGCTAATTGTCAAGTACAACTATTTCTATAAAAGGGATGACTTGTGGTCATTGTGAAGGACGAGTCACTGCAGAATTAAAGAAAATTGATGGCGTAACTGAGGTAGTAGCCAGCGCAGAGAGCGCAAATGCGGTAATTACTTCAACAGCTGAAATTGCCGCAGCAAGTATTGAAAAAGCAATAGTAGATGCTGGTTACAAATTAGCTTAGAGCTATAAGTTCTTAAGCATTTCTTTCATGACGAGGATTTGGGCGGCTTGCGATTTAGTTATCGATTCACCCAGAGCTTTAACATCAGCGTTAGCACTGTCTTTAACCATGATCGCCATATGAATGGCACCTTCATGATGTGCAATCATGCCGTTTAGAAAAAGTATGTCGAAGTTTTTACCGCTCGCCAATTCTAAGGTTTTAATTTCAGAGTCGGAGAGCATCCCACCCATTCCCATGGAATGGCCCATTTCCAAAGCAGCATTTGCTTGATTGAGCCAGCTAGTCATTTGCAGAATTTCTGGAGATTGCGCATCTTTTATTTCCGCGGCTAATTTCAATACTTCTGCATTTTTAGAAATTTTTAGCGCTAAATCAGAGATTTGCACAGCTTGTTCATGGTGGGGAATCATCATTTGTGCAAACATAACATCGCTGCCTTGTAAATTATTCGAAAAGCTAGATTGTTCGTCATCAGAATTCATTCCCATATGGTTGAACCATTCAAAGGGATTGCCATCTCGGTTACTAGCCATGAATCCGAGCATTAGTAGCAAAACCGCAATAATCGATAAAAATATTCCAGATTTCTTATCTATATTGATTTGCATTTCAATACTCTATTTAACCGACGCGTCGTAAATTTCTTGCACAGTTACATCAAGGACTTTGTCGAAATCCACATCGCTCTGTTGCGCCGAGAGACCTTCGGCAAGTGCACGCGAGAAACTTGCGATTACGCCAGCATTTTCGGAGAGCATCTTGTTAGCTTTTTCACGGCTGTAGCCGCCGGAGAGTGCAACTACTTTTATGACTCGAGGGTGAGCAACTAGTTTTGAATAGAAGTTAGCGTGATCTGGAAGCGTGAGCTTCAACATTACATTTTGATCAGCGTTTAAAGAATCTAGTTCAGCGAGGATTGCCTTTTCAAGCAATATTTCAGCAGCAGCTTTCTCCGGGCAATTGATATCTACTTCTGGCTCAATTATTGGGACTAAACCGGCTGCAATGATTTCCTTACCAATTTCAAATTGTTGCTTAACTACGGCGCTGACACCTTCGCTATTTGCGCGTTTAATTACTGAGCGCATTTTGGTGCCAAAAACGCCATGTGAATTAGCAGCTGCTAATCGAGCCGAAAGTTCTGGGATTGGTTTCATAACTTGAGCGCCATTAACTTCATCAGCTAAACCATTATCAATTTTTAGGAATGGCACGATATTTTTCTTCTGCCATAAGAATTCTGCAGTACCAAGTCCGTCAATTGTCCGGTTCATGGTCATTTCAAAGAGAATTACGCCAATTACTCGATCAGATGTAAATGAAGCGCTCTTGATAATTCGACTACGCATTGCGTGGATGAGGTCGAACATTTCGGCTTCACTTGAATAAGCATTTTCGGTTACGCCATAAAGTCCGAGGGCTTTAGCGGTGCTTCCTCCGCTTTGGTCTAGTGCGCCAATAAATCCGTTCCCTGATTTCATCTGTTCGAATTGAGCTTGATTCATTTTAAATCCTTAATAATTACCAGAGTGAATGTGGCTTCTTTGCCAAACTTATCAATTAACTATGTGTAATATTAGCGTAAATTAAGGGTTAAGCGGAAATCGATACTGAACAAACTCTGAAACTTTAATGAAAGAATCATAAAGAATTCGAGCTTGAGCGTTGTTCTCTTTTGTAGTCCAGTAAACGCGTCCGGCGCCATGTTCTTTAGCTAATTCAATCACTCTATTTATCAGCGCTCTTCCGGCACCGCTGCCTCTTACCGTTGGATCTACAAATAGATCTTCTAAGTAGCAATAATCTTTCGGAGCCCATGTGGAAGGGCGAAACATGAAGTGAGTTATTCCGACCATTGCACCATCTTTTTCGGCAATAAGTCCAAAAACTCCGTAATTAGAATCCATTAAGCGCTTCCAAGTTAATTCGGTTTGCTCGTTACTCAGTGATGTTTCGTAAAAAGTTAAATAACCATCCCATAGCTCTAACCAACGGCTCTTATCTTCTGCTTTTAAAGGTCGAACGCTAATTGTCATACTTAACCCTATCAATTTCTAAAATTATTTTTATGGGTAAAGGCCGCGTAATTTATGCGCTTCAGCGACGCGAGATACTCCCAACATGTGGGCAGCCTCTCGCCAAGTAACTTTACGATCTTTAGCCATGGCTTCAACTTCATAAAGCGCTCTCATCATGATGCTATTTAAATTTGTCTTTACTTCTTCAGCGTCCCAGAAATAATTTTGCTTGTCTTGAACCCATTCAAAATAGGAAACAATAACGCCGCCTGAGTTTGCGAGAATATCTGGCACTACCAAAATTCCCTTGTCGTTCATTATGGAATCACCCTCGGGAGTGGTTGGCGCATTTGCACCTTCAATAACTATTTTTGCTTTGATTCCTAACGCAGTCTTACCTGTAATTGAATCTGAGAGCGCAGCTGGAATAAGTACGTCTACTTCAAGATGTAGTAGCTCTTCATTAGTTAGTCGATCAGTTCCAGGTGCATCTAAATTCTTATTCTTTAAAAAGTGGTTCCATAAATCGCTGACCGATTTAAAACCTGTGACTGCGCCATTGACATCACTTACGGCAACAATTTTTAAACCCATATTTTCAAGTGCAATCGCAGCCCAGTAACCAACTTTTCCAAAACCTTGAATTGCAACGGTTGCGCCAACTGGATTAATTCCGCGAGCGCGCAGAGCTTCTCGAGTTGAAATTGCAACACCATCACCAGTAGCAGAATTTCTGCCAAGCGAACCGCCAAGCACAATAGGTTTACCAGTTACAACGCCAGGAACTGAATATCCTGCGTTAACAGAATAGGTATCCATCATCCACGCCATATTTCGTTCATCAGTTCCGACATCTGGCGCTGGGATATCGCGCTCAGGTCCAATGATTGGCAAAATTTCCGAGGTATAGCGACGCGTCAATCTCTCGTTCTCGCGATCAGAAAGAGTTGCAGCATCAATAGCAATGCCACCTTTAGCGCCACCGAATGGCAGATTTGTAAGTGCGCATTTCCAAGTCATCAACATCGCAAGTGCGACAGTTTCCTCTAAATCAATATCTGGGTGAAAGCGAACTCCGCCCTTAGAAGGGCCGCGCGTAGTTGAGTATTGAACTCGGTAACCCTTGTACATCTCTACTTTGTCATTGTCTCGACGAAGCGGGACCGCAACTTCTAGAACTCGTCTTGGCGTGGAGAGGGTTTGCCAATCGTTTTCAGAAAGGCCGAGTTGATTTACTGCTTTTCGTAATTGCGCTTGCGCAGTTTCAAAAGCTGACTCCGTTGTCATTTCTCTAGGCTACGACAAAGGCTTCAAAAAGACTAACTACAAACCCTTTTGGCGTTCAATATTCATGGTTTAGTAACCTTTTCTGTAGTTAAATTATGACTTAGTTAACAGTCAGCCAAAATTGGAGAAATTTTATCTTGGGCATCAAAATAAATTCGGAGCCGTATCTTGGTTTAGATTCAGTCGTAATGGAAAATAATTTATTGAGGATTCGAGTTGTTCCGGAACTCGGCTGTAAAATTGTCGAAATTTATGATCTTGAGAATAAGCATGAATGGCTTTGGCGCGATAAATCGCGACCAATAAAGCTTGCGCAATATGGCGATGCTTACGACAGCTACGACATCAGTGGCTTCGATGAGTGTTTTCCCAATATTGGCATTTCAAAATATCCGGAAAACTCTGGAATAACGTTGCCAGATCATGGCGAGATTTGGTCACTTCCTTGGAAAATAGCAGATTCCGCAGCGAATTTTTCAGCGAGCGTTACTGGAAAACTCTTTAATTATCGGTTCACACGAAAGATTTCATTAGAAGGCAGGAAAATAACCCTGAGCTATTTGGTATCAAATGATGGTGATAGCGAATTTAAATATATGTGGTCGGCGCATCCATTATTCAAAATTGATGAAGATATGCAGATTGAAATTTTGGGAAATCCAAAAATGCTAAAAGAGTTTGGCTTTGGTGGACGAATTGGTGATGATGGTGAAGCTTGGTATGGCGGACATTTATCTGAACATACTTGGCCAAAAGTTGTTGGTAGTGACGGCGACATAAATGATATGAGTGAAGTGTCGCTAGCAAAAATATTGACAGATAAAGTTGTATTAGATGCTCCGATTGATGGCGTTGTTAAGCTAAAGAAATTGAAATCTGGCCGAGTCTTGACCATGAAATTTGCGCCTACCGATATTCCGTATCTTGGAATTTGCTATAACTTCGGCGCTTGGCCGTTAACGGGGGAGCCAGCAACCTGGGTAGCTCTGGAACCAACGACAGGAAGAACTGATCGATTGGATGAATGTATGAAGCTAGGAAGTGCAAATATTTTGAAAGCAAGAGAAAGCAAAACTTGGCAATTAGAGTTAGAAATTAATTAAAAAGTACCGTCTTATTCCCTTTTATTCCTGGCTCCAATACAAATGTCATTCCCGATTTAGGATTATCGCCATCATCAGCGCTTGCGGTGGTCACAATCAACATATCTAGATTTTCACCGGCAAATGCGCAAGAAGTGATGTTTTTAACTGGCAACTTTATTTCATGAGTTTTCTTACCTGTGCTGTCAAATCGGCGAATGTGTGAGCCGCCCCAAAAGCCAATCCACATGCCGCCTTCGGAATCCGAACAACCACCATCGGGCATTCCGTCGCTCTCATCAAATTGAACTAAAGTTCTTCTATTTGAAATGCCAGAATCTGCGTAATCAAATTTATGTAATTGCATAGTTAAGGTGTCGACGTAATAGAAAGTGGTTCCATCCGGAGTCCAATCCAGAGCATTACTAATAGAAACGGGTGAAAGTATTTTTATTATCTGCTTGCCATCTCTTGAAAATTTATAAAGCGAACCAGCATCTTTCGCGCCATCAAATGCCATAGTGCCAGCAAATAATTCGCCATTTGGGGCAACCTTGGCATCGTTCCACCTAACTGGAATTGCTAATGGACCGGACTCAGCCTCTAACCAACTTGGCAAAGGATTTTCAGTGCCATCAACCTCTCTTAAAGTTGCACCGGATGCATGGCCAAGTACAACACCGGAGTTCTTACGTGGCAGTGCGAAGCCGACTTCCGCCGGTGTATCAAACGAACCAAGTTCACCAGAATGGATATCTCGCCATAAAACTTTGTAAGACAAAATATCGATCCACATCACGTGGCTATTTTTTAAACCACTAGAAGTAGGACCTTCTCCTAAAGTACAACGACGTTCGTCAAATATTTCAAGTTTCATATTCTTCTTCAAATTTCTATTCTTGAGGAAGGTCGCTATTTCTTAGTTTTTTGAGTCGAAATCCAAACCGCAACAATCATCACAGCACCGATTACGGCCTCTAGTAAGAATGGATTTAAACCAATCATTACTAAGCCTTGTAAAATTACTTGCAGGAAGAGAATCCCGATAAATGCTCCAGTTAGGGAACCGCCACCGCCGGTTAATTTAATACCGCCAACGGCTGCTGCGGCGATAACGTTTAGCTCCCAGCCAAGGCCAGTTACCGCATCAGAACGTTGCAGTTTGCTCATTAAGAGGATTCCAGCAAAAGCAGATAGAGCACCGCAAAGTGTAAATAGTCCAATTTTAATTTTATCCACTTTTATTCCAGATAATTTTGCCGCGACTTTATTGCCACCTATTAAATAGAATTCGCGACCAAGCACACTTCGACGAACGAATTGATCAGCGGTAATAAAGAGAATTAAGAAAATCCAGACTGCCGATGGAAAACCTAAAATCATTGGCCTAGATAAGTTACCGGTACCTTGTGGCAGCGGATATACTGGATCGCCACCGCTAAGTACATAAGAAATTCCGCGGGCCAAGAAGAGCATTGATAGCGTTGTGATAAATGCTGGAATGCCAATTTTGATTGTAATAAAACCATTTAGAAAACCAACAAATGCACCAATCCCTATTCCAATTATGACTGCGACCGGGAGCGGCAAATTCCAATCGGCAAGCATTAATCCAGTTGTAATTGTGCCAAGTGAAGCAACTGCTCCAACCGAAAGATCGAGTTCGCCAACAATCATTAATAGAGCTTGACCGATTAAAACAATTCCAGTGTAAATAACGGTGACTAATAAAATTTTTAAACTAGCAAGAGATGCAAAATAACTATTGAAAGTCGAGAAGAGAATTAAAGTTGCAACGAAAACAACAAAAAGACCAAGTTCAGGAACTTTTTGGAAAATCTGTACCCGCTTTTTTGTATCTAGACTCATGGTTGTCATTATGCTTCAATCTCCTCACGTAATCATCAGCTTTTTAAAACGATGCTTATTTAGCCCTTTATAACTTTTCGTTACCTAGCTTTGACTGCTAGCCCTGCCGAAATTACCCCCCGTTATCATTGACTTATCTGAAGAATTCATGAAGCATAACTGATAACGGTTAATTGTAAACAGTCATTGGATGCTAGTTGCAATAGCCACTCGAGGAAAGGAATTACTCAAAGATGGTAAAGAAAATAAAGAGAGATAAGGCTATTTTTAAAATATTAGCAATATTCTCGGTTTCAGCACTTTTGTTATCAGCTTGCTCATCTAAAGCAGATGACACTGCTGCTGGTGGCGATGCTGGTGGAACTGCAGCTTCAAAGGTTTACACACCTTTGGCAACAGCACCATGCGATTTGAGCGGAAAGTCAATTACTTTCTTGTCAGTACTTAAGGGTCACCCAACTCTTAGACTTTGGCAACAAGGTTTCCTGGATCAAGCAAATGCACTTGGTTTCAAGAGCGCAACAATCGTTTCACCTGATGAGCCTGACTGGACTAAAGCAGTAACTCTTGGTGAAGGCGTACTTGCAACCGGAACTGACGGACTTGTGCTTGGCTTCGTTGATCCAGTTGAAAAAGATTTGATTGCAAAATTTGCCGCAAAGAATATTCCAGTTGTAATCGGTCACGTACAAGCAAAGCCAGATGAATATCCTGGCGTAATTGCTTATGCAGCATTTGATCCAAAAGCATGGGGATCAGCCGCAGCGGATGCAATCGGTGAAAAAATTGGTGGCAAAGGAACTGTTGCTGTTACTGAAGGTGGCTTCAACCCTGTAGAAGATGCAGTTGCTTCTTCATTCACAGCACAAATGAATGCCAAATATCCTGACGTTAAAGTTCTAAAGCCAGCTGAAGAAGGATTCGATGTACCAAAAGCTATTGCTAAAGCAGTTGCTATTGCGATCGCAAATCCAGATTTAGTTGGAGCAGTTGGAACTACTGGCGGAAGCCCAGTTACATGGGCCGGTGCTTCAGATCAAATCGGTAAGCCAATTTGGGCTATCGGACCTGATGCAACACGTCCAAATCTTGATGCAGTTCGCGACGGAAAAATCCTTGCGGTTGCTGCACAACCAGGATACGAAGAACATCAAATGGCTGTTGACCTAGTTGCTAACGCAATTTGCGGCAACGCACCAGCACAATTTGCTAATGATTTGCCAACACCTATCATCTTCGCTGATGGCTTGGCACCTTATTACGCAGTTGTTGATGCAATTGATGCTCGAGTAGCAAAGCAATAGTCACTAAATAGGGGTAAGACAAATATGGTGAACCAAGCTACTGTTCTTTAGTAGCTTGGTTCACTTATTAAGTAAATGACTTTTTGCAAGTTGAGGACTTAATTGAGGGAAGGTAAATAAGAATGGCAAGTTCATCCAGCAACAGTTACGCCCTTGAAATGATAAAAATTTATAAGAATTTCGGACCGGTAATTGCGCTCGATGATGTTTCTTTAAAAGTTAAAGTTGGAACCATCCATGGATTGATTGGCCAAAATGGCGCAGGCAAATCCACGTTGATGAAGATATTAAGTGGAATTTATCCAAGCGGAACCTTCGAAGGTGAAATTAACGTTGCCGGTGAATCAGTAAAAATGAGTTCACCGCTTGATGCACAATTACGAGGCATCTCAATAGTTCCGCAGGAAATAACGGTAGCTGACACTCTTACAGTCGCAGAAAATATTTTACTTTCCGAATTAGCAATGAACCGCAAAGGGTTTTATTCAAAGAAAAATGGATTACAAAAGATTAGAAAATTCCTTGAAGATAATGAAATTCCTTTAACTGCCGACCAACTCGTATCAGAACTAAGCCTGCACAAAAAGCAAATTTTGATGATAGCGAGTGCACTTTATAAAAATCCCAAAGTTCTAGTTTTAGATGAACCATCTTCAAGTTTAACTTCTGATGAAATTGCAAACCTTTTTTCGATAGTTCGAAATCTTAAGAAACGTGGATTTACGACCGTATTTATCACCCACAAGCTTCCAGAAATTCTAGAACTATGCGATGCCGTTTCAATTTTACGTGATGGCAAAACTGTTCGCACTAGCGAAAGATCAGATTTTGATTCCAATCAGCTAGTTAGCGACATGATTGGTAGAAAATTAGGCGACTTATATCCAGAGAAGAACATTTTACCTAAAGATGCAAGAATAATTTTCTCAGCTCGTAATTTGGTTGTGGAGAATCCCCGCAAACCAGGCGAAATTATGGTTTCCGAGTTTTCATTTGACCTACATGCTGGTGAAATTCTTGGCCTTGGCGGTCTTGTTGGTTCTGGAAGAACTGAAATTTTGCGCGCGCTTTATGGTGACAATCGAGTATTAGCTGGCAAGCTTGAATTGCAAGGCAGCGAGATAACTTCAAAAGATATTCCTGCCGCTATTCAATCTGGAATTGGGTATGTAACTGAAGATAGAAAATTAGAAGGTTTATTTTTTAATCTAGAAATAAAATCGAATTCAACTGCAAGTATTTTGGATAAGTTCAAGAAAATGGGGTTGCTAAATAAGCAGAAAGAGAAGGAAGTTGCGACCGAAATTACCGAATCACTAGCAGTTAAGCCACAAGATATTTACGAGATGATCGGAAATCTAAGTGGGGGAAATCAGCAAAAAGTTTTAATAGGTAAAGGCTTAGTGGCTAAGCCAATCATTTTCATGTTGGATGAACCAACAAAAGGTGTTGACATTGCTTCAAAAGCTGAGATATATCGAATTATCAGTGATCTAGCCAAGCAAGGTGTAGGCATTATTTTAGTATCTAGCGAATTCCCAGAACTCTTAGCGCTATCACATCGGATTTTGGTTTTTTCAGGAGGCGCAATGAGAGGCGAAATGACCGGTGATATCACTAAGGAGCGAGAACTTATGATAATGGCTATTGGTCAATCATGAAACTAAACTTTAAGCGTTTTTCCACCTTATCACCATTTGTAAAACGGTTGATTTTCGTCACCGTGGTATTTGGGATTTTTGCTGGACTTAATCCGTCTTTCGCAAACTATGCAAGCATTCTCTCGATTGTCCAAGGGATTGCATTCGTTGGAATTGCATCAATTTTCTTGGTGCTACTCATAACTTCAGGCGAGTTCGATATATCAATTGGTGCTACCGCAGCGCTTAGCGCATTAACCTCCGCAATTTTGGTGACGCACCAAGGCTTTAGCATGCTGATCGCATTCTTAATTAGCTTAGGTGCTGGGATTTTGGTGGGCCTAATTAATGGACTTGTAGTAATTTATGGAAGAGTCCCATCTTTTATCGCTACCATCGCAATGTTATTTATGTGCAAGAGCTTGGCGACTTTTGTATCTGAGGGTAAAGGAATCTCAGGTTTTCCCGATTTGCATGAAGGATTTAAGGATTCGATTCTTGGGGAATATTTCAGCATAATAATTTTTGTCATCTTAATATTTGTTGGTGAATTTATTTTAAATAAAACTAATTTTGGTAAAGTTATTGCAGCGATAGGTAGCAATCCTGAGGCTGCTCGAACTGCTGGTATAAATTCAAATCGAGTTAAATTATTGCTATTTATAGCAACTGGTTGCGGCGCGGCATTAGCCGGTTATTTATCTTTACTACATTTCGGCAGCGCCTGGTTCACACTTGGTTCTGGCTGGGAGTTGCTAGCAATTGCTGGGATGGTCATTGGTGGTACAAGTTTATTTGGTGGCAAAGGTACGGTAATTGGGTTGTTCCTTGGATTATTATTAATGCAAGTTGTTGCGAGCGGAATGGTCGCAACTAATATTGATCCGTGGTGGCAAACCGTTATAACTGGAGTTATCGTATTAGTTTCGCTGAGCGTTGATATGAAACGAAAAAAGGTTAAATTCGATGCCAAGTGAGGCTTCTTTTATTGCTAATCGATTTGATAAAAAAGTTGTAATCGTAACTGGTGCGGAGTCGGGTATCGGTAAAGCTACTGCAACCAGATTTGCGCAAGAAGGTGCGATTGTTTACGGCCTAGGCTTACGCGCAGAGATTGGCGAATCTTGGGTTAAGGAGATGGCTGGCTCTGGCTTAAAAGTAAATTTTAAAGTTTGCGACCTTAGAAAGTCAGCAGCGATAGCAGATGTGATAAATGGTATTGGGGAAGCCAATAATGGTATCGATGTTGTTGTAAATAATGCTGGCACTTTTCTATTCCGTTCAGTTGATGAAACTACTGAAGATGAATGGGATAACGTTTTAGATACAAATTTAAAAGGAGTTTTCTTAGTATCAAAATATGCAATCCCATTTTTGCGGAAACGTGGTGGTGGATCAATCATAAATATCGCCTCAGTACATGCTTATGCAACGATGGAGAAAGTTGCTGCGTATGCAGCAAGCAAGGGCGCAGTGGTTGCCTTAAGCCGCCAGATGGCAATTGATTACACTAAAGATAAAATTCGAGTTAATTCAGTAGTTGTTGGGGGAGTAGATACCGACATGTCTACTGCGCACGCCTTGGCGATTGGTAAACCGTTGGATGACCTGGGTTTTAATTCTGATGTAACCAAACTTGGGCGAGCTGCCCAACCTTATGAAATAGCTGCTGGGATCACTTTCTTAGCTTCCTCAGATGCTTCGTTTGTGATTGGTGCGCCATTTATTATTGATGGCGGGCTTTTAACAGATCTTTAGACTTTCTAGCCAATCATTTCTGAATCGCGCTTATTGATTAGTTCATGAATACAGCCTTTATTTACATCATAATTAGCGCATTCATCACAGAGTAGAACCAATTCATGGCAGGCTAAATTCGCGCAGTTGTAGAACTGCTTCGTTGGTTTAGTGCATTTTTCACATTCGCCAATGACCTTTGTTTTATTAGAGAAATCAATCGCTAAACGGGCGTCAAAAGTGAAGAGCGAGCCTTCCCAAAGCGAGTCGTCTCCGAATTTTTTACCGTAGCGAACAATGCCGCCTTCGATTTGATAAACCTCTTTAAAGCCGCGCTTTTTCATAACCGAAGAGAGAATTTCACAACGGATTCCACCAGTGCAGTAAGTAACAATCGGTTTATCTTTGATGTGGTCATACTTTCCACTTTCAATTTCATCTACAAAGTCACGTGACGAAGTTACATTTGGAAGAATTGCATTTTTGAATTTGCCAATTTTTGCTTCGAATGCGTTGCGCCCATCAAAGAAAATTACTTCGTCACCACGTTCTGCAACTAATTTATCGACTTCGTAAGGCTTAAGATGTACGCCGCCGCCCACAACTCCATTTTCATCTACCGAAATCTCATCTGGGTCACCAAATGCAACTAATTCACTCTTTACCTTTACGCTTAATTTAGGGAAATCATCACCGGTACCATCTGACCATTTGAAATCTATTTTCTTAAATGCAGGATAGCGTTTTGTGAGTTTCACATATTTGCGAAGATCTTCAATGTCGCCACCAACTGTGCCATTGATGCCATGTTTTGCAATTAATATTCGACCTTTTAGATTTAGCGATTCCGCAAGATTTTGCTGCCAAAGACGAATCGCATCTGGATCTGTAATCGGCGTAAAGCCGTAGTAGAGGATGATCTTTGGAATCTGCATAGCGTTATTCTAAAGGAGCAGCGCTATACAACCTATTTGGTTAATTCTTACCGAATAGTTTGCCGAAGAAGCCAGGTTGTGCCAGTTCGGCTGCGTGGCCTTGGCAGCGGTCAATGGTTGGTACATCATGGAGTGCATCTTCTATATGTTCTCCGCAGCCACTCCAAGTGGGTTTACCGCAACTCTTACAACTCACTTTGCTACACATGTTTCTAACCTTATCGCAAAGGATCTTGATCTTAAAGATTTCTAAACGTTTCGGCTTTTTATGGGATGTAAAAGTACTTGGTTCTCAAGTACTCTTCCGAAATGCGTAAAACCGATCGTGCTCATGCAGAATTACTGGACCTACAGGACCCGCTTGCGGAGTATCGAGGCAAATTCTTAATTGCTGACCCGGAAGTTTCTTATTTAGATGGTAATTCCCTCGGCCGATTACCTCTTGCAACTATTGATGCGCTAAATACTTTAATGCGTGACGAATGGGGTAGTGAAGTTGTCGATGGTTGGAGCCATTGGGTAGACGAATCGGAAAAGACTGGCGATTTAATTGGCCGCGCAACTTTAGGCGCGGCTGCCGGACAAGTTTTAGCTTGCGATACCACTTCGGTAAACTTTTATCAGTTAGCAAGAAGCGCCATCAAAGCACGACCAGGTCGCAAAACTATAGTTACAGATACATCTAACTTTCCGACTGATCGTTACATCCTTCAAGGGTTAGCAAAAGAATTTGGCTTGAATTTAGTGATGATTGAAAATTCATCGCAATCAGTCGAAGAGTCAGAACGTATTACTCCTGAAATTTTAACTCCATATTTAAATGATGATGTTGCGCTGGTTACATTTCAAGTAATCCAATATCGTTCCGGCGCTCGCAATGATGTTAAGGAGCTAACCGAATTAATTCACAAATGTGGCGCGCTAACTCTCTGGGATGCATCGCACGCTGTTGGTTCGATTGCGCTTAATTACGATAGCGATAACGTAGACCTCGCGGTTGGCTGTACCTATAAATATGGCAATGGTGGTCCTGGCGCACCAGGTTGGTTATATGTAAATAAGAAAATTCAAAATGAAGTTCGAGTTCCAATTCAAGGTTGGTTTGCCCAAGGAGATCAATTTGGCATGGGACCGCTTTTTGAACGTGCTGAAGGCATTCGCGGTTTCCAAATTGCGACACCACCAGTAATTGGATTGCGCGCAGTTCAGACTTCATTTGGAATGATTGAAAAAGCCACAATTCAAGCGATCGAGGCCAAAGCAGCTCTTGGTACCGAGTTGATGATCGATTTATTTGAGGAGTGGTTAAAAGATCTTGGTTTTGCGCTTGGAACACCGCGAATTTCAAGCCATCGAGGTGGCCACATATCGCTGCTTCACGAAGATGCTTTTCAGATTTCGGTAGCGATGCGCAAAATATCAAAAGTTTTTCCAGATTTTAGAAATCCAAATGTAATCAGAGTCGCAATTTCCCCACTTACGACTTCATTTGTAGAAATTTGGGATGGGTTTGACCGGATTCGTAACTTGGTTAAGAGTGGGGATTACAAGAAAATCGTAATTAATAATGCGAGAGTTTTATAAATGTTTCGCTCAGCTCATATAGATACTTTTACCCGAGAAAATTTACCACCAAAGGAGAAATGGCCGGAATTAACGACGCCGCCGATTTATCCAGAACGGTTAAATGCCAGCGAAGTTTTGCTTGATAAAACCATGGTCCGTGTTGGACGCGAAAAAATAGCTGTGATAGCGGCTGAGGGTTCCATTTCATATGGTGCATTATTTGATCAAGTAAATGCAATTTCACTCTACTTGGAAAGTATCGGGGTGCAGCCGGGAAATCGAATTCTCCTTCGCGGACCCAACAATGCTTCAATAGTTGCGCTTTGGTTTGCGGTACTAAGGGTAGGCGCAGTTGCAGTTACCACTATTCACTTACAACGAACTGGTGAATTAGAAAAAATTGTAGAAATTGCCAAAGTTCAATTCGCATTAGTGGACTACAGATTCTTGGATGAATGGACCGCTGTTAAGGATTATGGTGGGAAAACTTTAATTTATGGTGGTGGCGCAGAATCAGATATCTTTATCGCTGCAAGTAAATTCACCGGCGCACACCAACCATGTGATACCGCTTCTGATGATGTCAGCCTGTTAGCCTTTACATCTGGCTCAACTGGCATACCTAAAGCAACCATGCATTTTCATCGAGATATTTTGACGATCGCAGATACATTCGCAAAAGAGATATTGCAACCAAATGAGACCGATATATTTGCTGGTTCACCACCGATAGCTTTCACTTTCGGGCTTGGCGCACTCGTTATTTTTCCGTTCTGGGCAGGTGCGACTTCGCTGATGCTAGAAGCAGCTGCTCCGCCAATCCTCTTGAAAGAGATTGCTACACATGGCGTTACCGTTTTATTTACCGCTCCAACTGCATATCGGGCAATCTTGCCGTTGCTGGAT
Source organism: Actinomycetota bacterium (assembly GCA_947491605.1). Classification (GTDB taxonomy): domain Bacteria; phylum Actinomycetota; class Actinomycetes; order Nanopelagicales; family Nanopelagicaceae; genus UBA7398. Next base: position 16,879 of record CANLJW010000013.1, read on the forward strand.
GAAACTCCAGTACCTACTTTGCGACGCTGCGTTTCTGCTGGTGAGCACCTACCAAAATCTACTTGGGAAGCATGGCACGCGGCTACCGGCATAAAAATTATTGATGGGATTGGCGCAACCGAAATGCTTCATATATTTATCTCCGCCGCAGATGACGAAATTATTCCTGGAATGACCGGCAGGGTTGTCACAGGCTTTACTGCGAAAATATTTGATGAAGATTTTAATGAATTACCGAGAGGTGAACCTGGCTTGTTAGCAGTTAAAGGGCCAACTGGGTGCAGATACTTAAATGATGCACGGCAGAGTAATTATGTAAAGAATGGTTGGAATTTTACTGGTGATATTTTCATCCAGCACGAAAATGATTATTTTCAATATCAGTCAAGGTCAGATGACATGATAATTTCGAGTGGTTATAACGTTGCTGCACCAGAAGTCGAAAACGCTTTACTGACCCACCAAGCGGTAATGGAGAGCGCAGTAGTTGGTTTACCGGATGAAGAACGAGGGATGATCGTTACCGCGTATGTAGTTCTACGGCCTGGTTTTATCGCAAGTGATGAGTTAAAGAAAGAGTTGCAAGACCATGTGAAGAGCACGATCGTGCCATTTAAATATCCACGATTACTTCATTTTGTGGAAACTTTGCCAAAAACAACCACCGGGAAGTTACAAAGATTTAGATTGAAAGATTGATGGCAGAAGAAGACCGCTCGGTATTTGATCTGCCAACTGTAGATCCAACAAGCACTTTTAAATATGGAGAGTTCTCTGAACAAGTTGGCGATATTTTTGCTCCAAAAGTTAAGAAATTTAATACTTTATTGGTGCTGATTCATGGCGGTTATTGGCGCCCTGAATATGATCGAGTGCATTTGCGACCGTTTGCCGCCGCCCTAAGTGAGTTGGGATACCAAGTTATATCTTTGGAATACCGGAGAATTCCAGGTAATCCAGATGCGATGGTTTCAGATATTGATTTAGCTATAAAAAATTTGCCAACCGATGATTTCATCTTGATAGGTCACTCAGCTGGCGGACATTTAGCTCTAGTTGCTTGCGCAAAAAATAAAGGAGTTAAAAGCGTGATTGCCCTAGCCCCAGTTACTTCTCTATTAGCAACCTACGAGATGGACTTAGATAAATCTGCGGCGCTGGAATTCTTAGGTGAACCGGCAAATTTGCGACCAGATTTAGATCCAATGACTTTTGACCCATTATCTGCAAATATATCGATCATCCATGGAGAGAGCGATCTATGGGTACCGATTGAGATAACCCGTAAATATGTGGAGAAGTTAAAAGACGAAGGAAGTTCAATCAATTACATAGAGTTAGCAAATATCGGCCACTTTGAAATGATTCACCCTCAAAGTATTGTCTGGTCAGAGTTAATCTCGCAGATCAACAAATGAAAACGGAGTAAATATGCCACGGAATATCTTTATCACAGGTGGAATGGGTGGCATCGGCCAGTCGTGTGTTCGAAAATTTATTGCCCAAGGTGACTTAGTTACATTCACCTTCGCAGAAGATAAAGCAAATTTTGCGGCTGCTGAAAAATTTGCAGAATCTTGCAACGGCAAAGCAACCGCAGTTGCAATTGATATGAGTGATGCTGAATCAATTCGCAAAACACTATTATCGGCGCAATCGAAAATGGGCTCGATAGATACTTTGGTAAATGCTGCTGCGGTCGGATCGGCAACCGTGACAACTTATGCATCTGATAAAGACCAACAAGACTCGATGATGTTTGCGATAAATGCATATGGCGCTTTGAAGATTTCCGAAATTTTTATTGAAATCACTAGCGAATCAAAAAACGTCCGCAAGTTAATTAATTTCAGCTCAGTAGGCGGAGGATTTCAAGCATTTCCGCACTTCCGACTTTCAGACGGGATGAGCAAGGCTGCAGTCTCGTTCTTAACCCGACAATTAGCGGCCGAGAACGTCTATACAAATGTAGATGTTTTCGCAATCTCACCCGGCGCTACAAACACTGGAATGTTTCAAGCGAGCACCCTTGTCGGCATGTCAGAGAGTGAACGGAATTCATTTATCGCATCCCTTCCAAAAGGTCGATTAATAGAGCCAGATGAGATTGCAGAGATTGTGATTTTCCTTGCCGCTCCAGCATCAACTTCAATGCATGGGGCAATAATTGATGCTTCGATGGGGCTAGCGGTAAGGCCAGGCTTGTTAAGCGAGCTGGAATAACTTGTTAAAAAAACTAAGCAATCTCTTTGGAAGCAGTAATGAATTAACGGAGCTAAACGACATTAGCAAAGTTCCTAGCGACAGCCGAAAACGGAAAAGCGATACTCTTCAATTTTATTCTGCAAATAGAAATATCGGAAACTACCTACCTGTTCTTGCTATCCATGAAATGCTCGGTGAAACTTTAGATACCTGGAATATCCATAAAAGCCCAGTTGATTGGGGCTATGTACATGCAAATTATTCAAGAGTAATTATTGGGGGAGCTGGATTACTGCATAGCGTTTTTGAAAAGTTTTGGGTTGACTTGGAAAAAAATTGCAAATTGCCAATTACGATCTGGGGAATCGGAGTCTGCTTGCCCGATAATGATGAGGTAAAAGGCGTCTCTAAAGCGGTAGTGCAGCGAGTTTTTGAAAAATCAAAATTTGCGAACGTGCGAGATGAATTGACTCGGGATTTCTATGAGTTAGATAGCGAGATTTCTATAACCGCTTGTCCTACTTTGGTTTACGTGAGCAACCACTTTGAAGTAGCAGAAAAAAGGAATAGCAATCGGGTACTTCACAGTTCACATGTAGATTTAGAGCCAAATGATCAAACTCCAATTATTCGGGATTCCATTGAAAGAGCTGGTTTTGAATATGCTTTTACGCCTAATATTGAAAGCGCTGAGAATGGTTTAAATCGAATTCTTAAGCTTTATCAGGATACTAATTATGTTGTAACAACGAGATTGCATGGCGCGATTATTGCTTACGCATTTCGGCGGCCATATATTGCAATCTCTTACGATCCAAAAATTACTGCATTTCATAAACTTTATGGCGGTGGCGTTTGTATAAAAAATCCAAATGAACTTACCAGAGCTCTCATTTCAGAGGATTTTAAAGAAGAAAGTAATTATCAGATAGAGCTTGATCGAGTTCGCGAATTCGGATTAATTGTTAAATCCGCCTTTCAAGTTGAGAGATGAGGCAAGTAAGAGTTTTTGGCCACCAAGAGATGGCTAATTTATGGCTCAATAGCGTGATTTAATAAGCGAGTGTCAATAAACGAAACTAAGGAAGCGGTAGGCGTTCACTACGCAAAATCAACGCAGAGCCTTTACCCATTCTTTGCAGCAGCTTTCTGTGGCTTGCTTTTAATTTCAAATATCGGCGCAACGAAGTTAATTCACTTCGGTCCAATCATTACCGATGGTGGCGCATTTCTATTCCCATTGGTTTACATAGTTGGTGATGTTTTAACTGAGGTTTATGGTTTTAAAGCTGCTCGTAAAGTCATATTTATGGGCTTTGCGATGGCGGTCTTAGCAGCTATCACTTTTTATCTGGTGCAGATTTCGCCCGCCGCGGATGGTTGGGAAAACCAAAGTGCGTTTGAATCAATATTGGGATTTGTGCCACGAATTGTCTTAGCAAGTGTTTGTGGTTTCTTAATCGGCCAACTTCTTAATTCTTGGTCGCTAGCTTTAATTAAGCGATACACCAAAGAGCGAAAACTTTGGGTGCGCTTAATTGGCTCTACGGTAATTGGAGAATTAGCTGACACCATTGTGTTCTGCACTATTGCTTTCTACGGAATTATCACTGGCAAAGATTTCTTAAATTATGTTGTGGTCGGTTATGTTTACAAGACCCTTTTGGAAGTAATTCTGTTACCAGTTACCTACCCGACCATTGCATATGTTAAAAGGAAAGAACCGACTTATATTTCTTAAGCGTTTTGGCTACGACCGACCTGATATCTACCTAAGAAATCTTTTTTAAAATCAAAGAACTCCCGGTTATCAATGGCTTTCCGCATGTCGTCGACAAGTTTGATAATGAAGTACTCATTATGAATTGTGGCAAGTGTTGCTGCCAGAATTTCTTTACCCCTAAATAAGTGATTTAAATAAGCTTTGGTGTAGTTCTGACAGGTATAACAACCGCAGCCCTCTTCAATCGGAGTGAAATCTCGCTTGAAAGCGCCATTTGAAACGTTGAATCTGCCGGTCTTTGTATAGACCGCACTCGTGCGCGCTTCGCGGGAAGGTGCAACGCAATCGAAAGTATCGGCACCATTTTCAACACCTACAAAAAGATCGCTCGGTTCGCCAATTCCAAGTAAATGACGGGGTTTATTACGCGGCAGCTCTTCATTAACCCATTTAACAATTGTGCCTAAAGTTGATTTATCTAACGCGCCACCAATGCCAAACCCATCGAATTCAATTCCGGAATTTTCCATTGTTCCCAAATCTTTTGCAGCTTTGCGACGTAAGTCTTCATATTGCGCGCCTTGTAATACGCCAAAAAGTGCTTGATAGGGCTTACCTATCCGAGATTGCGTAAGCGCTTGGTGTTCGGCCAAACAACGGAGCGCCCAAAGTCGGGTGCGTTCCAATGATTTTTCTTGATAGCGGCGCGTGTTATGGAGCGTTGTACATTCATCGAAAGCAAAGATGATGTCTGCGCCAATTTGATGCTGCACTCTCATTGAAACTTCCGGAGTAAATCGATGCATAGAACCATCGAGGTGTGATTTAAAAGTTACGCCTTCATCATCAACATGAGCCAACCGCTCTTTTTTATCCGCGATAACATCATCAGCTCTAAAAGTATCGGCATCCATGGCGATAACTTTCTTAAACCCGACGCCAAGTGACATAACTTGAAAGCCACCGCTATCGGTAAAAGTTGGTTTATCCCAATTCATAAATTTAGAAAGTCCACCAGCTTCATCCAAAATATCGGAACCTGGTTGCAGGTATAAATGATAAGCATTTGCCAGAAGCGCTTGTGCGCCAAGCTCTTTCATAGATTCCGGAAGTACTGATTTGACTGTGGCCTTAGTTCCCACTGGGATAAAAGCTGGCGTTTTAATTTCACCGTGGGGAGTAGATATAACGCCAGAGCGACCTAGACGGTCACCGCCCGGCTCCGATATTTCCGAGGTGATTTTAAAAGTGAAAGATTTATCAGCCATTTGGGTTATCTAACCATTACCGTTACCCAATGCGGAAGTTATCAAAATCAAAAGCAGAAAAAGCCAAAGTTGGTCCGTTGGGGGCTTCTTATTGGAAACTATGGAGCGCAACTGCGATAAGTAATTTAGGGGATGGCGTATCTATGGTCGCCTATCCGTGGTTGGCATCTGCAATTACTCGTTCACCAATTCTGATTGCCCTGGCTGCTGTGGCATCACGTCTGCCGTGGCTGATTTTTACCCTACCCGCAGGAGTGATCACTGATCGCTTTGATCGGAAGAAAATTATTGTCGCGATGGATGCAGCGCGCGGATTTCTAACGGTTTTTGTAGCTGTAATGGTTTATTGGAAAGCGGACTCACTCCCAAAATTAAATGAACTTAATAATATTACTGATCTTGCGACTAATTGGCCACTTTATATAGTCGCGATCACCGCTTCCTTTCTCTTCGGTTGCGCTGAAGTTTTGCGCGACAACACTGCACAAACTTTTATGCCATCTGTTGTAAAAGAAGAGCAACTAGAAAAAGCAAATGGCCAAATGTGGTCGGCAGAGTCGCTGACAAATAGTTTTATTGGGCCACCTCTGGGTAGCTTTTTAATTGCAATTGGAGTATTCGTACCGTTCTTCTTTGATGCCGCTTCATTTTTTGTTGCAGTAGCGCTACTTTCGACAATCACTACGATTACAAAACCAATCACAAATGTTGAGAGTGCAAAACCAAAAGTTAAACCAAATTTTCGGGCTGAAATAAAAGAGGGTTTTGATTGGCTCTGGTCCCACGAGCTGCTTCGCCCAATGGCGATAATTCTTGGATCAATGAATGGAATCTCGTCTTTAGGAGGCGCTGCATTTATTTTATTCGCCCAAGAAATCTTACATACCTCGGTCTTAGAATTTGCGATTTTGGGGACTTCGGGTGCGATTGGCGGAATGATCGGCGGAATTTATGGGCCGAAGATTGCGAAAAAAATCGGAAGCGGACCTTCACTATTTTTAGCTTTACTTATTATGCCAATATTTGAAATCGTGATTGGCTTCTTGAGTTCTTGGCAAGTGGTTTGGTTACTCTTAGGTATCACCACCATTTTCGCCGTTCTATGGAATGTAATAACAGTTTCACTTAGACAGAGCATCATTCCCACCCATCTATTAGGGCGAGTAAATAGCGTCTATCGATTCTTTGCTTGGGGGACGATTCCAATTGGCTTATTAATTGGTGGTGGCTTGATTACCTTGATGGAGCACTTCACCTCAAGGGAATGGGCGCTTCGGACCCCGTACTTCGTGACTGGGGCGCTCGGCTTCATAATCCTGGCCTTTGCCGCCCCCCGCCTTACTACCGCCAAAATTGAGGCAGCTCGCGCTCAATCTAAGTGAAATAACCCGCTACAGGCCTAGAAGTGGCAGATTTCTCATTGCCAAATTGGGGCAAATTAGGGCAGACTCGCGTCTCCAAAGCAAAACAGCTGGCTGTGGGATCTGTCGACTTTCCACACCATCTTTTATATCCCGTCTATCACTAGGAGAAATAAATGAAGTTAAATCGCCTTATGCGTGCTGCGCTTGCCGTAGTTGCAGCGGCTGGTCTAGCTATCGGAGTGATTGCACCTGCTCACTCTGCTGCGAAGACAACCGTTTCAATTGTGCAAAGTAACGCACTAACTGGTTTAAACCCAAGTGTTTCTGCGTTCAACTTAACGTTCAACGTTGACGTTGCAACTCTTTCAGGCATGGGTTTTACTTATTATAATAACAAGCCAGAGTTAATTGATAACACAGCCTACGGTTCATATAAAATCGTAAGTAAGAAACCATTTAAAGTTTCTTACACTGTTCGTTCTGGTCAAGTTTGGTCAGATGGCACACCAATGAATGCTGTTGATTTATTGCTAAGCCACGTAACCGCAAACGATTCATATTCTGAAATTGCCGGTCTTGGCGATCCTCAAGATGCACGCACAAAGCCTGCGTTTGACTCAGGTGGGTACGGCGGAATTTATGCAGAGAATGTCGTTGGGCAACCAATTCTCTCTGCCAATAAGATGACTGTAACTGTTGAATATGCGACCCAAGTTCCGGACTGGAAATTACTTGCTCCAGGCCCATCTCCGGTCCATGCTCTTATGTTGCTGGCTGAAGGCGAATACGAACTACAAAGCGTTGCTAAAAGCAATGCAGCTCGTGAGCGCTTTTTAAAGGCTTTCTCTACTTATAACACAGCAACTTTGAAGAAGATCGGAAAAGTATGGTCGACTTCATATAACATCGATAAAGTTGATGGTTCCACAAACCCATTACTTCTAGTTGGCAATGGCCCATTCATGGTAAAGAGCGCTGTGCCAAATGGCGCAGTAACTATGGTTCGTAACCCTAAGTACACATCCGGCCCAAAGGTTAAAGCCTTAAAGACCGTTGTTTTCAAGGTTATTGGCGATGGAACTGCTGCTGCACAAGCACTTAAAAACGGTGAAATTGATATTTATGCCGGTCAACCAACAGGTGACGCAGTTAACCAATTAAAGGCAATGGCTCCAGCTGTAAAGATCATCGGCGGCGACCAAGCTGTTTATGAGCACGTAGATATCCGTACCGGAACTGCTTTCGGTACAACTGATACCTACAACGGTGTTTTCGCAGGTAATAGCCAAAAGGCGCTTGACCTACGTACCGCCGTGCTACTTGCTTGGCCACGTGAAGAAATCATGGAGAAGATTGTCAGACCAATTAACTCAGGTGCTCAATTGATGAACTCATTGATGTACTTCAATGCCGAACCTGGCTACAAAGACAGTATTGCCAAGTCTGGCGTAAGTAAGTTCACTGAAGGTACTCAAGCTTCACGTAATGCTAAGGCGCTTGCGTTAGTTAAGAAGTACTACCCAGAAGCAACTGCTACAAATCCTGTAGTGAAAATCAAGTTGCTCTTCGGACAACCTTCAAACGTGCGTCGTGTTGCAGAAGCTGCGTTAGCTAAGGCATCTGTTGCACAAGCTGGATTCGACATGGATGTAGCTCCAACTTCTGGTTGGTCAAGCTTCTTGGAGAGCGCTAAGTATGACTTGTCATTCTTTGCTTGGGTAAAATCTGCATTATTGCAACGTGGAAACGTTGGAACATATCAAGAGCAGAATTACCAAGGCTACTCAAACCCAGAGATCGAAAAGATCTACACTGAGTTAAATGGCAAACTATTAACAGCGGCAGAGATCGCAGATCGATTCCTCAAGGTTGAAACTATCTTGATGAGAGACGCTATATCTCTTCCTATCTTCCAACACCCATCTGTGACTGGCGTAACTGCCAAGCTCATGGGTGTGGCACCATCACCATTGTCACCAAACTTAGTTTGGAACGTATGGGATTGGTACTTCACAGCCTAAGCTCGGAAACAGGTAGGCAAAATTCCGCTCAAAACTGAGCGTAATTTTTAAAAGGAGTGGCATCCAGGGAAACTTGGGTGTCACTTCTTTTTGAAATATGGTTAAACTTTGGGTGGTTTTGATTTAGATTTTAGGTTGAAAGGGGCGTGATGTTTGCTTATATTGTAAGACGGTTAGGCATCATCGTTGTCACCCTTTTCGGCTCTAGTTTTATTCTCTATAACTTAGCCGCACTTTCTGGTGATCCACTTGAGGGTTTACGCACTTCCCAAGATCCAAATGTGAAACAACAAATCATCGCACTCACCCGTCAATTGCAATTAGATTTGCCACCACCAATTCGTTACTTTTATTGGCTTAAAGGAATTCTGGGTGGGCTGGTAGGAGATATTAATTTTGGCATGACCCGAACTGGCCAGCCAGTAATCGATCAAATTGCCCTTGCGGTTCCAACCACGCTTAGGTTAGTTTCAGCCGCAACGGTTTTGGCAATAGTTTTTGGCATCTCGATCGGCATCATCACTGCCCTTCGCCAATATTCACGCTTTGACTATGCGATGACATTCGTTTCATTTCTACTCTTCTCACTGCCTATTTTCTGGGTCGCAGTGCTTCTCAAAGAATACTTAGCCATTCAATTTAATGATTTTCTGGGTGAGCCAACCATCACTCCGCAATGGATGTTTTTTGCCAGCGTCTTTAGTGGAATTTTTTGGGCGGCGATTATCAGCGGGAGCCGAGCTCGCGTTTTTGCAATATTTGGAATCGCTGGAACCTCAACTGCGGCCCTCTTGTCATTTTTATCTGCCACCAAATGGTTTGCTAACCCCGGCTTTGGCCCAATCGTTCTATTCGGGCTAGCGGTCGGGATTGCATTCGGTGTTACTTATCTTTCTACCGGGTTGGGCAATAGCGCTGCTTTGAAATCGGCGCTAGCAATGGCGGTTATAACTTTGATTCTGTACTACCCGAATCAATGGTTATTTGGCGTTAGCAATAAGAAGTTAGTTTATTTACTTATGATAATTGCGTTATTTGTAGTGTCTGGCTTAGTCCCAATGCTATTTTCGAAAATTGACCGCGGGCCAATTATCCGAACATCGATACTTTCCGCTTTTTTAATGGGCTTTTTAACCGTGGTAGATAAATTGATGCAAACTTGGAAGCCATATATGGAGACCGATGCGGTTTATTTCCGACCAGTCCCAACAATTGGTCAAGTTAATCCACTTTTAGAACCCGGTAATTTTTGGATTAATTTTCTAGATATTTTGGTTCATCTATTCTTGCCAACAACCGCTCTTCTCTTAATTTCATTTGCCGGCTACGTACGTTTTTCACGCGGAACGCTGTTAGAAGTTTTAAGTCAGGATTATATTCGGACTGCACGCGCTAAAGGATTAACTGAGCGAACTGTCATAATGCGCCATGCATTTAGAAATACCATGATTCCATTAACCACAATTATGGTCGTAGACGTTATGTCGGTTATTGGCGGTGCGATTATTACTGAAAAAATTTTTGGCTGGATCGGAATGGGAACGTTATTCAATCAAGCAATTGGCTCTTTTGATTTAAATCTTTTGATGGGGGTTTTTCTTTTGACCGGCTTCCTCGGAGTAAGTGCAAACTTAGTTGCTGACTTACTTTATTCAACGCTAGATCCGCGGGTTCGTTCTGGGGCAGGTAAGAAATGATATTTAAGCGGAAGCAGAAAGTGGTCGAGAATTTAGCTGAAGCTAATGAAAATGCGATCTTTAATAAAGAGACTGAAGGCTTGAGCCAAGGCCAAATTGTTTTCCGGCGCTTCCTCCGCCATAAAGCTGCGATGATTTCAGTCTTCGTATTATTTTCTTTAATTATGATTGTTTTTACTTCGTCAGGCGTAAAAATCGGCCCATTTACCATTCCAGGCTGGTGGCAGTATAAATTTGATCAACTTCTAGATCTTCGCAAAGAAGGGTGTCCGCCCGAAATTGTTGGCTGTCCAACTTTGGACATGATGCCCTCGATTATAGATGGCACCAGCATGGGCTTAGGAGCGCATCCATTTGGCCAAGACGATATCGGCCATGATTATTTTGCGATGGTAATGCGAGGTGCCCAACGTTCTATCCTAGTAATGCTTGTCATTGGATTCCTTGGCGGCTCAATCGGAATTGTGGTTGGCTCAATATCTGGGTACTTCCGTGGTTGGGTCGATGCGCTATTAATGAGATTGACTGACTTCGTTATCACTATCCCAACAATCGTCATCGGTTCGGTTGTGGGTTACCACTTTGGAAATCTCGGCGTCGGATTTCTAGCTTTCTACTTGGGTATTTTCGCCTGGACCGGGCTCTCTCGATTAGTGCGGGGAGAATTTCTAAAATTGCGTGAAATGGAATTCGTGGATGCGGCTCGAGTAGCTGGCGCAAGTAATCGTCGAATCATTTTCAAACACATTCTGCCGAATGCGGTTGGAATCATTATCGTTTCAATAACCTTGTTGATGTCCGGCGCAATTTTGCTTGAGACCGCCCTTTCGTATTTAGGCTTTGGTGTGGTTGCCCCAGATGTTTCGCTCGGCTCGCTAATTAGCCAATTCCAAGATTCATTCACAATTCGACCATGGCTCTTCTGGTGGCCTGGCCTATTTATCATCACGATTGCGCTCTCAATTAACTTTATCGGCGATGGTCTTCGCGATGCCTTCGATCCGCGCCAACGCCGCCGGTTGAGCAAGAAAGATAAAGCAGCTTCACGCGATCAAGCCAAAATTGCGGCGGCGAGCAACTAATGGCCTTAAAATCGAAAAACAATAAGCAGCGCGCAAACCGCAAAGTTTGCAATCACGAGCGCAATTCCGCTGGTATTGCTAATCACTTGGCTCTCGATCCGCGCCGGGTTTCCGCTTTTATTGAAAGATTCCAATCTAATCCGCGCGAGTTGAACCGCTACGCCAGAATAAGAACGTGGGGATTCGCCAGGACGGATATTGGTAACGCTATTAAGTTTGAGGCCGCGCAATTCGCTCGGATGAATCGATCTAGCGTGGTATCGACCAGGAGTCTGCGCCGCCCAGGCGTTAATTCGCTTGGTGCCGACTTCGATATACATCGTGTACATGGCATGAATTTCGTCAACGAGATGCCAACCAACTGTGATTTCTTGATGGGGGTTAGTGATTTTTATACCCTCGTCAAAAAAAGTAATTTTCGGGACCAGAAAAATCAAGCGCGCAAATTGAGCGATCAAGATTGCCCAAGCTATCGAAGTGATTTTGTTATGTACCGTGGCGCTCGAACTGAAAAAACTCGAAGCGGCCATGCCGAAACAGAGCGTATAAATACTGATCGCCATAAAAACATTACTTCTAGGTCGATAGATCTCCGGGTTGCTCACGTCGCAATGTTCTCACGAAAGGCTGCATGATGTCCGAGCCAATCCTAAAAGTTAAAGATTTCACTGTTGAATTTTGGGTAGATGGAGTTTGGTATCCAGCTGCTGTAAATATGAATTTCCAAATCGCGCCAGGTGAAGTTCTTGCCATCGTTGGCGAGTCAGGTTCTGGTAAATCCACTACCGGCATGGGCTTAATGAGTCTGCTGGCTTCAAATGCGCGAATGTATGGCAGCGTGCAAGTAAAAGGCCATGAAATGATTGGCGCGAAATCATCGGTTTTGCGTAAGTATCGCGGTAAAGAAGTTGCCTATATTTTTCAAGAGCCAATGACTGCGCTAAATCCGGTATACACGATCGGCTTTCAAATTGTAGAAACGCTCCGTACCCATTTTGATATGGGGCCACACCAAGCCAAAGATCGCGCGATCGAATTATTAACTCTGGTTGATATTCCAAATCCAGCTGGCTCTTTCAATAAGTATCCGCACCAACTCTCTGGCGGCCAACGTCAACGTGCCATGATTGCGCAAGCGCTCGCGTGCGATCCAGGGCTACTAGTAGCCGATGAACCAACCACTGCTCTAGATGTAACGGTACAAGCAGAGATTCTAGATTTGATGCGTGGTCTAAAAGATAAGTTGAATTCAGCGATTTTGCTGATCACTCACGATATGGGCGTTGTCGCAGATATGGCTGATGAGATATTGGTTATGAAAGATGGTTTAACTGTCGAACACGGCACCGCCGATCAAATCTTTAATCGACCATCGCATCCGTACACAAAAGAGCTATTGGGAGCAGTTCCAAAACTTGGTAGCAGTGTAAAACGAATCCTGAAGGCCGACCCAAGTAAGGGCAGCGCCCCGGTTTTAAATTTAGAGAACGTAACAATCGAATATCCAAAACGTGGCCGCATTCCCGCGTTTACTGCGGTTAAAGAATTTAATCTCCAGATATTCCCAGGCGAAATTGTTGGCTTAGTAGGAGAGTCTGGTTCGGGTAAAACAACTGTAGGTCGCGCCGCGATTGGTTTGCTTCCGATAAAGGCCGGCAAAATTGAAATCGTCGGAACCGATATTTCACATGCCACCCAGAAAGACCTTTTTGCGATTCGCCGCCATACTGGCATTGTTTTTCAAGATCCGGCTAGCTCATTAAATCCCCGCCTTCCAATTGGCGAAAGCATCGGCGAACCAATCTTTTTGGCGGGGCTAGCAAAAGGTGAAGCGTTAAATAAGAAAATAGAAGATTTACTTGATCAAGTAGAACTTCCACGCAGTTACCGCAATCGCTACCCGCACGAGCTCTCTGGTGGCCAACGGCAACGCGTCGGTATCGCACGCGCGCTCGCGCTAACTCCAGACCTTTTAATCGCTGACGAGCCAACCTCAGCCCTTGATGTATCGGTTCAAGCCCGTTTCTTGGATTTATTGCAGGATTTACAAGATAAATTGAAGTTTGCTTGTCTATTTATTAGCCATGACTTAGCTGTGGTAGACATTTTGACCCACCGAATTGCCGTTATGCAAGATGGCCGATTAGTTGAAGTAGGCGAGCGAGATCAGATTTTGAAGCATGCAAAAGATCCATATACCCAAAGATTAATTGCGGCAGTACCGGTACCAAATCCAGCCGAACAGAAAATTCGGCGCGAAGCTAGATTGGCCGCGATTAAAAAGTAGTTGATTCAACTTTCAACTAAATCACTTCTGCTCTACCCTTGAGATATGGCAATTAAATCACCCAACCCGCGTTGGTTAAATCCGCGCGAGATGAAGGCTTGGCGGTCGTACATCATCGCTTCGCGCCGATTATTGGAAGCGCTCGATACAGATTTAGTTGGCCATGATTTATCTTTGGCAGATTATGAAGTACTCGCGCAATTAAGTGATGCGCCAAATCGACGGATGCGAATGAGTGAGTTAGCTGAATTAGCGATGCTCTCTAAATCGCGACTTTCACATCGAATGAAAGTTATGGAAAA